>JBDTRB010000168.1:0-6518 GCA_039931865.1 Acidobacteriota bacterium
AGACGAAGGCCGCCCGCGTGCTGATTGTGGACTGGGACGTCCATCACGGCAACGGAAGCCAGAACACGTTCTACGAGGACCCGAGCGTTCTCTACTTCTCGACGCACCAGTGGCCGTTCTACCCCGGAACGGGCGCCATCTCGGAGACCGGCGGCCCTTCCGCTCCGGGTCGCACCATCAACGTCGGGTGGCCCGCCGGGCGCAACGATGCCGACCATCTGGCGGTCTTCGACGAGCTCCTTCTGCCGGTCGCTCGCGAGTTCAATCCCGACCTCGTGCTCGTCTCCTGCGGATTCGACGCGGCGCGAGGCGACCTCCTCGGCCAGCAGCTCCTCTCACCCGGAGGTTACGCGGCGATGACCTCGCGCCTCCAGACGCTCGCGGGCGGGAAGCTCGTTCTCGCCCTCGAGGGCGGCTACGCGCTCGACGCGATCGCCGCCTCCGCCGCCGCCTGTCTCCAGGTCCTCCTCGGAGACGCGGCGGAGGAACCCGATCGAGGCGAGCCCTCGGAGGCGGCGCGCCGGGCGCTCGCAGAAGCGAGAGAAGCGCAGCGTCCGTTCTGGGCCGGACTCCGGGACGGGGACGGGGACGGGGACGGGGACGGCTAAGGGCTTTTTCGCCCCTTTCGCCCTTCGCCTTTCGCCTTTCGCGCTTTCCCCTACTTCAACAGATTCTCCCGCATGAACACGACGCTCGCGTAAAACTGGAAATCCTGATTTCGCTTCTTTGCGAATCCATGGCCTTCGTCTTTCGCCATCAGAAACCACACCGGCGCCCCGTTCTTCCTCACGGTCGCGACCATCTGCTCGGACTCGTTCCTCGGGACCCGCGGATCGTTGGCGCCCTGGATGACGAACAGAGGCTTCGTGATCTTCGACGCGGAAGTCAGCGGGGAGATCTTCTGCAGGAACTCGCGCATCTTCGGATCGCGCTCGTCGCCGTATTCGACGCGGCGCAGGTCCCGGCGATACGCCTCGGTCTTCTCAAGGAACGTGACGAAGTTCGAAATTCCGACCACGTCGAGCGAGCAGCGGATCCGGTCGTTGTAGGCGACGGCGGATGCAAGCGTCATGAAGCCGCCGTAGCTTCCGCCGGTGATCATGACGCGGTCGGCGTCGAGGTCGGGCCGCGTCCGGATCCATTCGAGGAGCGCACCGATGTCCTTCACCGAATTCTGCCGGAGCATGCCGTTGTCGAGCTTCGAAAAGCTCTTTCCGAAACCGGTCGAACCGCGCACGTTCGGGAAAACGTAGGCCGTGCCGAGCTCGTTCAAGTAATAGTTCGTGCGGCCGAGATACCCCGGGCGCGACTGCCCCTCCGGACCGCCGTGGATGTTCACGATAACGGGGCGTTTTCCCGTAAAGCGCGCCGCGGGTTTATAGAGAAAGCCGGAGATCGACTTACCGTCGAAGCTCTTCCAGCGCACGAGCTCCGGCTCGCTGAAGCTTTCGGGGTTCAATCCGCCCGTCTCGCTCTCGGTCCACCTGTCGACCTTCCCCGTCGACGCGTCGAACGAATAGACATCCGACGGGGATCGGGCGCTCGAAAAACTAAACCCGAGGTCCCGCCCGTTCTCATGCCACTCCAGTCCGCCGAGCGTGCCCAGCGGAAGCCCGGAGACGCGCGTCTCCTTCCCGGAATCGACGTCGAGCACGCGGAGGACGCTCGCTCCATCCTCGTCGGTCACGTAAGCGATGCGCTTTCCGTCGCGGGTCACGTCGAAGTCCTCGACGTCCCACGGGATGTTCGGAGTCATCACCTTCTGCTGTCCCGAAGCGAGGTCGAAACGCACGAGGCGCTGGAACTCGGACCCCCGATCCGTCGTCGTGTAGATCGCCGTGCCGTCTCGGAGGAACCTGCCCCCTTCGTACGAGACTTTTTCCGCGGCGCCTTTCGGCGTCACGAGCGTCTTGCCCCCCGTCGCGGCGTCCACGACCCAGAGGTACGACTCGTTGACGGAGATGCCTTCGACCACGAGGATCTTCTTCCCGTCTTCGGACCAGTCGGCCGGCTGCCAACCTCCGCCGGAGAGCTCCGCGAGACGTCGGTCGGTCTTCGGATCGGAGGGGTCCTGCACGTAGAGGTCGGTGTCCTGTCCGTTGCGGCGCGTCGAGATATAGGCGATCCACTTCCCGTCGTGCGACCACACCGCGCCGCCGTTTCGAGACTTCCCGTCCGTCAAGAGGGTCACCGCGCCGGTCGCGACGTCGTCGCGATAGAGCTGAAAGAACTCGCCGCCGCCCAGGTCCTTCGAAAAGACGAACGAACGGCCCGCCCCCGGCTGGAACTTTGCTCCACCGACCCGGTCCGGGAAGAACGTCAATTGCCGGCGGTCGCCCCCGGGCATCTTCACCAGGTGCACCTGCGCCGTGTCGGCGAAGCGCGTCGTGATCAACATCTCCCGCCGCGTCGGGTGCCAGCTCGCAAATCCCGCCGAGCGGCTTTCCGCGTACGGGCGCACGGCCTCCGCAATAGCCACCGGGATCGCGGGCACGCCCTCGACGACGAGGTTTTCGTTTGGAACGATCGAAGCCGGCTGCGCCGGGAGAAAAGTGGCCGCGAGGGCGGCGACGAGACCGAGGGCGGCGAATTTCATGTGCGGGTCCCCTTTTCTGCCGATTCTAATGCCGCTCAAACCAGGGCCCGTGCGGCCGATTTCATCTTCGGTTCACGCCCGGTCCGGTTACACTCGTCGGGCTCGGCTCCACAATGAAATTGTTCTTCCCGAGGGCGGGCGCGCGGCGCCTGCGCACCTCACTCGTGCGCTTCGCCGCCTTCACGACCCTTCTCCTGCCCTCCTACGCGTTGCTCGCGTACGTCCTGCTGCCCGCTGCCTGGCGGCATCCGGCCAGCCGGGTGCTGCAGCCGCCGGCCGAACGCGTCACGTTCACTCATGAGGGCATACCTTCCGACCCCTTGAACGTGGCCCTCATCGGACAGCGCGAGTCGGTGATCGGCGCTATGCGGTCCGCCGGCTGGAAGCTTGCCGACCCGATCACGTTCCGGTCGGGGCTGCGGGACGCCCACAGCGTTCTCTTCGGGCGGCCGTACGAGACCGCGCCGATGAGCACCCAGTACCTCTGGAACCGCCCCCAGGACCTCGGGTTCGAAAAGACCGTCGGGGGCAGCCCGCGTTGCCGCCACCACGCGAGATTCTGGCGCACGGCCCCGCCCTCCGGGCCCTCGACGACGGTCTGGATCGGCGCGGCGACTTACGACCTGAACGTCGGCGTCAGCTACCGGACCGGCGAGGTCATGCACCATATCGACGAAAACGTGGACAAGGAGCGCGCGCGGCTCTTCTCGGATCTCGAGGACGCCGGCCGTCTCGCGGGCACGTCTCGCGTCGAGAATTACCGGGCCTCGGGAACGGGACAGAACGGCGGAGGCGACACTTACCGCACCGACGGCGCGATGCTGATCGGCCGGATCACCAGCAGGTGACGGGGGCCGTTAGGGGTTAAGGGTTAAGGGTTAAGGGTCAGTCCGGAACCGACACCACCCTCCGGGGTTTTTTTTCGCCTCACGCCCTCACCCCTCACGACCCCCACTCCCCGTCAGTCCGTTTCTTCCACCCGGGAGCGCAGCAGCTCCGACAGATCGTACGAACCGCTCGCGAACTTCAACGTCAACTGGCCCGGCTCGAAGATCGTGCGTTCGAGCGACAGGTCGATCCCCGGCGGCATCCAGTCGTTCAGGTTCACCACCATGATGCGGTCGTCCGGGTAGAAGGTCAGAAGTCCGGGCGGCGCCTTCTGGACAATGTAGTGCAGGATCTGGTCGGGGATCGGGATGAACGAAAGAGCCTGAACCTTGTCGAGCACGAAGGCCAGGAAGCCGTCCTTCAGCCGCAGCTGGGAGAGGGTCGCCTTCGCCGACAGCGGCACGCCGAACCGGTGCACGACGGCGGTCGCGGCGAGCTCGCCCGAGCTCACAGAGATGCGGAGGTCTTTCAGATCGGGGATCCGCTGGACGATCGTCTGGACGAACGCGTTCAGGGTCCGTTCGTCGAAGATCAGCGACAGGCCGCTCCAGCGAACCCGTCCTTCTTCCACCGGCACCGGCGTCGGGGCGTCCGGGAGGATTTCTGCCGCGGCGTTCTGATCCATCACCGAGAATTGTAACGCGGCAGGCGCGGAAAAAATTCACTCACGCGCTTTCCTGCCGCGCCTTCTAGAAGAGATAAGCGAGCGCGAAGCCGATCTGCGCCGCCATCATCAGCAGATACATGTGCGTCCACGCCGGATGGTTCTCCGTCCGGGCGAGCTCGTCGGGATCCCGCACGAGGACGCGCGCGGCCCAGGCGCCCCAGATCGCGAGCCCGATTCCGAGCGCGGTCAGGAGCGTCCGGTTTCCGGAGAGCAGTGTGCCGCCGCCGGGCGCGCGCATCCACGCGAAAAGAGGAATAAGAAGCCAGGGGAGGACGAAGAAGGGCGCGATCATCCACGCGGCGCGGCGAACCCCGAATCGGATCGGCAGGGTGATGCAGCCGTGCGCGCGATCGCCTTCCATGTCGGAGAAGTCCTTCGTCGACATCGCGCCCAGCAGGAAGAGCGTGAAAATGCCCCCGATCGCCCAAGCCTCCCCGGCGGCGACGCTCGCTACGAACGCCCAGCCCGCCACCTTGAGCAGCCCGCCCCGAGGGATCGCGATCGTCAAGTTCGCGGCGAGCCAGTGCCGCTTGGTGCGCCCGAACGCGGGGAACGAATAAACGAGCGTCGCGAGCGCCCCGATGACATAGATGAAAAAAGCGGCGTGAAGGGAGACGGGCGCGGTGAGCCGATCGGCGAGGCGGCTGTAGGGATAAGGCACGACGATCCAGGTGGGAAGAATGGCGACCGCATAGAGAGCGATCGCGGCCTGCCATGCGCGGCGGAGCGAAATTTCCCCCGTTACGAGGGGCCTCTGCGGCTTGTTGCGGCGGTCGATCTCGAGGTCCGCGATCTGGTTGACGATGTTCGACGCCGCATTCATCGCCGAAGCGCAGAGCGAGCCGATCGCGACCGTCAGCACCACCGCCCAGGTGACGCGGCGGGCCGGGTCCGGGTTGTGCGCCGAGCCGAACGCGCACACGGCTCCGGAGACGATGCCGAGCAGCGGCGGCACCAGAGTGAAGGGCCGGGCGAGACGCAAATAGCGATTCAAGGTGTGCCGGGGCATCAGCTCTCGAACGGCAGATAGATTCTGCCGCGCGCCAGAGACAGCGCGATCTCTGCGGCCACGGCGGCCCCGGCGGCCGTGTTCAGCGCGTTCGCGAACTCGTGGTCCAGACGGAACCCCTGGCGCGCTCCGAGATCCGCGAGAAGACTTTCGCAGAGCGACCCCGCCACACCGCCCGCCGCCACGACCCAGACGAGCGTCAGCGGGATCATGCCCGCCGCAAACCCGACCGCGCCGATCGCGAGAGCGCCCAGCGCTCCCGCGAGGGTCCCCTGCCAGGACACTGCGCCGGCCGTCCCCGGCGCGACTCTCCGGCCGCGCAGAATCGAGACGGGGTTTCGCCCGGCGAGGCTCCCGACCTCGGTGCCGAGGGTGTCCGCGAGAGCGGCGGCCCAGGCGGCGGTGAAGGCGGCAAAGGCCGCGTCGGGGAGAAACGGCCGGCGTCCGGCCGCCACGAGGAGGATCGCCACCGCGACGCCGCAGTTCGCGACGACGTGACGGGCTCCCCGGCGGCCGCTATCCTCCTGTGCGGTGCCGCGCGCGGATTTCACCGCCCAGCCGATCTTCGTGGCCGCCGTCCCGAGCGCAAAAAAAACCCAGAGAAGCTCATAGGCGCCCCAGCCGCCGAGCACCAGCAGGAGCACGCCCACGGCGAACCCGGCCACCGCGCCGGAACGGGACACGAGTCCGAAGCGCGCCATCACGGCCGCGAGCACTGCGTTCAACGCTACGGCTACGATGAGGTTCCCGGCAAATCCGGGGTACTGGACGAGAAGCTCGTAGGCGCGCGGTCCCGCGGCAAGCGAGCCCCAGAGGACGAGAGAGGCGGGAAGAGGCGCGACGAGATTGTCTTCGATCCCGGTCCGGAGCGATTCGAGAAGAGCGAATGCTGCCGCCGCGCCAATGACGGCTCCCGTCCCCGCCGTCGGCGTCGCGGGGCCCGCAGCCGAGACAAACCGGTAGAGAAAGATCCCCGCCGCCGTGGACACCAGGAAGTTCGCGGCAAGACCCGCCCAGGTTTTCCGGGGGTTCCACGGCAGCCTCGGCCCGCCGAGCGCGCGCCCGGCGATCGCCGCGGCGGGATCCCCGAACGCGAGCATGCCCCACACCGACGCGGCGATCGCGAGGTGGTGCCGGTAAAGGAGCACGAGCGCCAGGACGGCCGCGGCATACGCGACGATTCCGGTGTCGCGAGGACGCGTCGGATCCCGGTAGATCGCGCGGCCGATCCGCGGCATCACGAAGAAGTTGAACAGGAGCGCCGCTCCCGCGAGAAGCGCCGCGCCGCGCCAGTCGAGCACTGCCAGAAGAAGCGCCAGCAAGCCCATGCCGGCGTGGACCGCTTTGCGCTTCGCGTC
>JBDTRB010000169.1:0-6475 GCA_039931865.1 Acidobacteriota bacterium
TCCCGTCGAGCTTGATGTAGTTCAGCCCGAACTTCGACGCCTCGACCTCGAGCGGATCCTCTTCGGCGAGGTCCCGCATCGCCTTGATGTCGGCGTGGCGGAAGAGCGCGTTGTCGTCGAACGTCATTTTTGCGTCGAGCGCGAGGACGTCGCCGGCCTTCGTCACGAGAAGCGGATTGATCTCGGCCAGTGACGCATCCGTCTCGAGGTAGGCGCGGAAGAGCGCCGGCATGAACGCGACGCCATTCTTGAAGCTCTGGCCCGAGAGGTCGAGCGCGAAGGCGAGCTTGCGCGCCTGAAACGGAAACATGCCGAGCCCCGGGTCGAGGGTCTCGCGGATGATCGCGGTCGGATCTTTCGCCGCGACTTCCTCGATCTCCATCCCGCCCGACTGCGAGACCATCATCGACGGCAGCCCGCGGCCGCGGTCGAGCGTCACCGAGAGGTAGAGCTCGCGATCGATGTCGAGCGCCTCCTCCACGAGCACCTTCTGGACGAGACGGCCTTCGGGCCCGGTCTGCGCCGTGATCAGGGTCATGCCCAGGATCTTCTTCGCATGTTCGTAAGCTTCATCCGGCGTCTTCGCGACCTTGACCCCGCCGCCTTTTCCGCGGCCGCCGGCATGAATCTGGGCCTTGACCACCGCCCGGCCGCCCAGGCGCTTCGCGATCTCCCGGGCTTCCTCCGGGTTGTCGGTGACCTCGCCTCGAGGGACGGGGACGCCGTAACGCGCGAGCAGAGACTTGGCCTGGTATTCGTGGACTTTCATTTTCAGCTCTCAGTTCCAGCTCTCGACTGTCAGCCCTCAGCTCCTCGCGGTTAACCAGCCGAGCCACGGGAACTTATCAGCGATCGAGGGATTCCAGCACAGGAACGTTTTCCAGGGATGGCTTCGGGCCGCCGATGACGAATCTCGAGAAGCCGGAAAGGATTGGCGGATAGCTGATCGCTGATACTTGATCGCGGAGAGCTTCCCTTCAGGTCCCGAACAGCTTCCTGATCCCGTAACGCGTGGTCGCCGCGTACATCTCCGCGATGGCGGTCGTGAGCGGGATCGACTTCGGGCAGGCGCGCACGCAGTTCTGCGCGTTGCCACAGTCGTCGATGCCCCCTTCGGACATCAATGCCTCGAGGCGCTCGGCCGCGTTCATGGCTCCCGTCGGATGGGAGTTGAAGAGACGCGCCTGAGCGATCGGAGCCGCGCCGATGAAGTTCGACCGCCCGTTGACCTGCGGGCAGACGTCGAGGCAGTTCCCGCAGGTGATGCACTTGGAGTACTCGTAAGCCTGCTGCCGCTCCGGCTCCGGCATCCGGGGTCCGGGGCC
Source organism: Acidobacteriota bacterium (assembly GCA_039931865.1). Classification (GTDB taxonomy): domain Bacteria; phylum Acidobacteriota; class Thermoanaerobaculia; order UBA5066; family Gp7-AA6; genus JALYUA01. The sequence goes on from JBDTRB010000169.1 coordinate 1,326, forward strand.
GAGGTCGTAGGTCCCGTCGATCGGGATCCACCCCTTGATCCGCTTCAACGACTCGAACATCACGCCGCGATCGACCGAGAGGTCGCGCTGGACGGGAAACTTCGCCATGGGCTCGAGCCGGATCGGCTGCTCGAGCGAGTCGATCAGCGCCGTGCAGGCCATGCGAGACACGCCGTTGATGCGCATCGCGCACGAGCCGCAGACTTCCTCCAGGCAGGCCCTGTCGTACACGACGGGGGACGTCGGCTTGCCGACACGGGTCTTCGGGTCCTTGGCAATTTCCATCAGCGTCGAAATGACGTTCTGCCGCGGCTGATACGGAATCTCGTATTCCTCCCAGTAGGGCGAGGAAGTCGGCGTGTCCTGTCGCTTGACGGAGATTCGGATGCTGGAAGGCGTGGAAGCCATGGTTACCCTCGGATTCCCGTTCGCATCGATTCCCGATTTCCGATTCCCGATTCCCGATTCAATACTTCCTCGCTCGCGGCTTGATCAGCGTGGTGTCCACCGGCAGGTAGCTGATCCTCGGCCCTTCGGAGGAATGCTCCGCAATGGTGGTTTTTAAGAAATTGGCATCGTCCCGAGGGAGCGCATTTTCTTCCGTGACGCCTTTTGCGAGGTCCTTCACCTTGAAATGCGCGCCGCGAGACTCGTCTCGCATCAGCGCGCCTCGCGTCATCACCCGCGCAATCACCAGCATGTTGCGCAGCTGGTTGATGAACGAGATCTCGCGGTTCGCGAAGCCGGACCGATCCGTCAAACCGACGTTTTTCCAGCGCTCCTCGAGCTGCTGCAGCTTCGTTTCGGTTTCCTTCAGCTTTCCGTTCTCGCGCACGACGGTGACGTTGTCGGTCATCCAGTCGCCCATCTCCTCGGCGAGGACATGGGGGTTCTCAGGGCCGGCCGCATTGGCGAGCCGCGCGAACTCGGCATCCCAACGCTTCTTTGCCTCCGCGAAGGCGCCTTGGGCGGCGGGAAGCTTCGAGGACGTTTCGCGCCCGTACCGGACCATCGCGGGGCCGCCGATTTTTCCGGCGTAGAGGCAGGAGACCAGCGAGTTCGCGCCGAGCCGGTTCGCGCCGTGGATCGAGAAATCCACCTCTCCCGAGGCGAAGAGGCCCGGAACGTTCGTCGACTGGTTCTTCGGGGACGCCTCGTCGAGGGCCCCGGTCGTCTCGTTCTTCGCGAACTGCACCCAGAGGCCGCCCATCGAGTAGTGCATCCCGGGAAACACCTTCATCGGAACTTCTCTCGGGTCGTCTCCGACGAACTTCTCGTAGATCTCCAGAATGCCACCGAGCTTCGTGTCGAGCTCCTTGCGCGGGATGTGCGTCAGGTCGAGATACACCTCCCGGCGGCCGCCCAGTCCATATCCCTGCAGGCAGACCTGGAAGATCTCGCGGGTCGCGATGTCGCGCGGCACGAGGTTCCCGTAAGCCGGATACTTCTCTTCCAGGAAATACCAGCGTTCCCCTTCCGGAATCGCCTTCGGATCGCGTACGTCCCCCTGTGTGCGCGGGACCCAGACCCGCCCGCCCTCGCCGCGCGCAGATTCCGACATCAGCCTCAGCTTGTCGGTGCCGGGGATCGAGGTGGGATGCACCTGGATGAACTCGCCGTTGGCGTAGCGCGCGCCGTCCTGGTAGGCGGCCGACGCCGCGGTCCCGGTGTTGATGACCGAGTTCGTCGAGCGCCCGAAGACGATACCGGGGCCGCCAGTCGCCAGCATCACCGCGGAGCCGGTGAAGGTCTCGATCTTCATCGAATACCAGTCGAGCGCCGCGATGCCGCGGCAGTTCCCGTCGGCGTCCCTCACCAGCCCCAGGAACTCCCAGGCCTCGTACTTGCGGACGAGACCCGCGACCTCGTACCTCCGGCACTGTTCGTCGAGCGCGTAGAGGAGCTGCTGTCCGGTCGTCGCGCCCGCGAACGCCGTGCGGTGGAACTTCGTCCCTCCGAAGCGGCGGAAGTCGAGCAGGCCTTCGGGCGTCCGGTTGAACATGACCCCCATGCGGTCGAGCAGGTTGATGATCCCGGGAGCCGCCTCGCACATCGCCTTCACCGGCGGCTGGTCCGCCAGGAAATCTCCGCCATAAACCGTGTCGTCGAAGTGCAGGGCGGTCGAGTCGCCTTCGCCCTTGGTGTTGACGGCGCCGTTGATGCCGCCCTGCGCGCAGACCGAATGGCTGCGCTTGACCGGGACGATCGAGAAGAGGTCGACTGAGACACCGAGCTCCGCGGCGCGAACCGCGGTCATCAACCCGGCCAGCCCTCCCCCGACGACGATGATCCGTTCGCTGGCCATCGGTTTGTTCTAGAGCCGGAAAGCGGAGATGGAGCGCACCCCAACGACGGAAAGAGCCAGAAACACCACGGCGGAAATGTACATCATTCGCCGCTGCGCCCGCGGACCGACCGTGATGCCCCACACGATCGAAAAAGACCAGAGGCCGTTGGCGAGGTGAAACGTCGCAGAGAGTATTCCCGCGATGTAGAACGCGTAGATCCACGAATTGCCGACGGCGGCCTGCACCTGCCGGAAGAGATCGAGGCTCTCGTGGTCTGTGAGCTGCACGAGCCGCGTGGTCCAGTAGTGAAAAAGGATGAACGCGAACACGATTACGCCGGTGACGCGCTGCAGGAAGTACATCCAGTTGCGCACATAGCCGTTCGAAACGAGATTCGGCCGCGCGGTACCGGCGATGAAGAGGCCGTACACGCCGTGAAAGAGCAGCGGGAGCGCAATCACCAGCACCTCCGCGACCACCGCGCCTGGGAGCGTCTGAAGCCGGTGCGTCATCTCGTTGTAAGCCTCCGCGCCCCGGGTCGCGGCGGAGTTTTCGTAGAGATGAAACGCGAGAAAGCCCCCGATGGGAACGATTCCCGAGAGTGAATGCAGCCGCCGGACCCAGAAGTTCCGGTCGGCGGTCATACCTTCAGGATGCGGAAGAGCTCGCGGACCGCCTCCGCGGACTTCGCGAGAGCTTCCTTTTCCTCGTCGAGAAGCCGGATCTCCAGCACCTGCTCGGCGCCGCCTTTCCCGAGCTTGACCGGCACGCCGAGATAAACGTCCCGCATTCCGTACTCGCCCTGCAGGTAGGCCGCGCAGGGAAGGACCTTCTTCTTGTCTTTGAGGACCGCGTCCACCATCTCCACGACGGCGGAGGAAGGCGCGTAGTAGGCGGAACCTGTCTTGTAGTAGTTGACGATCTCGATGCCGCCTTCGCGGGTGCGCTTCACGATCGCGTCGAGCTTCTCCTTCGAGAGCAGCTCCGGGATCGGGACGCCGCCGACCGTCGAATACCGGGGCAGCGGCACCATCGTGTCGCCATGGCCGCCCAGCACGAAAGCGTGCGTGCTCTCGACGGAGACCCCGAGAGCCTCCGCAATGAACCAGCGCATGCGCGCAGAGTCGAGGACGCCGGCCATACCGAACACGCGCTCGCGCGGAAAACCGGAGACCCTGCGCGCCACTTCGCACATCGCGTCGAGCGGATTGGAAACGACGATGAGGATCGCATTGGGAGACCGCTGCGCGATTTCACGCGTGACCCCGCCCACGATCTGCTGGTTCTTCAGAACGAGATCGTCCCGCGTCATGCCGGGCTTTCGCGCGAGTCCTGCGGTGATCACCACGACGTCGGAACCTTCCGTCTCGTCGTAGCCGTTCGACCCTCGGATACGCGCATCGAACCGCTCGACCGGAGCCGACTCCATCATGTCGAGCGCCTTGCCCTGCGGAATGCCCTCGAGGATGTCGACCAGCACGACGTCGGCGAGCTCGCGTTCCACGAGCCTCTGCGCGGCCATCGCTCCCACGTTTCCCGCTCCCACAACGGTCACTTTCTGGTGCATCCAGCGATCTTATCCGCTTCGGATGGGACGGCGAATGATGCGAATTCCTCTTGAGGGAAGGGGCATCCGCGGGGCTGCCGGCGCGTCCTCGAACGGTAGAATACGTTCACCGTGAACGACCGGCCCGCGTACAAGGACCATCCGCTCTGGACTCAGGCGATGTCGCTGACCCGCGACGGCTACGCGTTGGCCGAGCAGCTCCGGGAAAACGACCCGGCACTCGCGTTGCGGGTGAAAAAGGCCGCCGTCGCCGTGCCGGCGCAAGTCGCCGGCGCTCTGGGCGCAGATGCCGGCGCGCCGGACCGCCGCGAGCACCTGGAGGAAGCCCGCGGGGCGCTCGCCGCGCTGGCCCGTCACGCGAGGTCCTGCAGCCTTCCCGGGTCCGACGCTCTCGCGAGCCGCGCCGAGCTCTTCGATCGATCGGTCCTTTTCGAGCTCGGGGCGGGAGAGCGGTTCTTCTGAGCGAGGCCGACTCCCGACACAGGGTTCCGCCGGCGGTCTGGTGGACCGCGGCGTTTGTCGCCGTCGCCCTTCTCGGGTTCGGGCCGCGACTGTGGGAGCGGAGCCTGTTCCGCGACACGCAGAGGCTCGCCGGAGTGGGCGCGACGCTTCATCCGGGCGGCGTCACCGCGGCGAGACGCCGGATCGATCCCGGGATCCGCGCGAAGCAGGTGCTCGATCGGCTCGGTAACCCCTCTCTCGCAAGCGCCGCTCAGGGCCTTTCGCGGCACGAGGTCTGGACCTACTACTACTCGGATGGGACCCTGATCTGCACGGTGACCGACGGGATCGTCGACCGCATCTCACTGTCCTACGGTCGGCCGCGGATTCCCGAACTGAGATGAGTGATCGCCGTCGAAACTCGAAAATCGCGGCGTTCGCTCTTCGGGCGCTTCTCAAACGCGGAGCGCATTTCATACGCGGGGGCGGCGGCGCTCCCGGGGAGCCTGCATGACCGAAACATTCCCCCCGGCCGAGCCCTCGATCCGGGTCGTGATGATGCCCAAAGACACGAACGCGCACGGGACGATCTTCGGCGGCGTCATCCTCTCCTACATCGACCAGGCGGCCGCCGTCGAAGCGAAGCAGCACGGCGCTTCCTTCATCGTCACCGTCGCGATGCGTGAAATCGTTTTTCACCACCCGGTTTATGTCGGCGATCTGGTTTCGTTCTACACGCGCCTCGTCCGGATGGGACGCACCTCCATCACCGTCGCGGTCGAGGTCTTCTCGCAGAACGGGGAGGGCCGGGGCGAGCGGGTGAAGGTCACTGAGGCGGAAGCGACATTCGTCAA
>JBDTRB010000170.1:0-6357 GCA_039931865.1 Acidobacteriota bacterium
ACGATGAAAGAGCCGACCTGGCAGAACGTCCACTACCCGCCGATCGACTACCAGGCCGCCTCGTATTACTCCGCACCCAAATCGAGAAAGAACGCTCCGAAGAGCCTCGAGGAAGTCGATCCGAAACTGCTCGAGACCTACGAGAAGCTCGGCATCCCCCTTCGTGAGCGCGGCAAGCTCGCCGGGGTGGCGGTCGACGCGGTTTTCGACTCTGTGTCGGTCGCGACGACGTTCCGGGAACAGCTTTCGAAGGTCGGCGTGATCTTCTGCTCGTTCTCAGAAGCGGTGCAGAACCACCCGGATCTCGTCCGCAAGTACCTGGGCTCCGTGGTCCCGTACTCCGACAACTTCTTCGCGACTCTGAACTCGGCCGTCTTTTCCGACGGCTCCTTCTGCTACATCCCGAAGGGTGTCCGCTGCCCGATGGAGCTCTCGACGTACTTCCGGATCAACTCCGCGAATACCGGCCAGTTCGAGCGCACGCTCCTGATCGCCGACGAGGGCGCCACCGTTTCGTATCTCGAGGGGTGCACGGCGCCGATCCGCGATGAGAACCAGCTTCACGCGGCGGTCGTGGAGCTCGTCGCGCTCGACGACGCGCAGATCAAGTACTCGACCGTGCAGAACTGGTATCCCGGCGACGAGAACGGGAAGGGTGGCATTTACAACTTCGTCACCAAGCGCGGCAAGTGCCAGGGGCGCCGCTCGAAGATCTCGTGGACGCAGGTCGAGACGGGCTCCGCAATCACGTGGAAGTACCCGAGCTGCATCCTGCTCGGTGACGACTCGGTCGGCGAGTTCTATTCGGTTGCCGTGACGAACAACTACCAGCAGGCGGACACGGGCACGAAGATGATCCACATCGGGAAGAACACGAAGTCGACGATCATCTCCAAGGGGATCTCCGCCGGCCACGGGCAGAACAGCTACCGCGGGCTCGTCAAGATCAACCGCAAGGCGGACAACGCGCGCAACTACTCGCAGTGCGACTCGCTCCTGATCGGCGACAAGTGCGGCGCGCACACGTTCCCCTACATCGAGGTCAACAACTCGACGGCGCAGATGGAACACGAGGCCTCGACGTCCAAGATCGGCGAGGACCAGATCTTCTATTTCCAGCAGCGCGGCATCTCGACCGAAGACGCCGTCTCGATGATCGTCAACGGCTTCTGCAAGCAGGTCTTCAAGGAGCTCCCGATGGAGTTCGCCGTCGAAGCGCAGAAGCTGCTCGGCGTGAGTCTCGAAGGGTCGGTCGGATAAAAGGGGGACCGGGAATCGGGAATCGGGAATCGGGAATCGGGAACCGAGCGGATCGAGACGGCCGCGGTACGCGGTCAACCAAATCGAACGAGACCGGAAATATACAAACATGACCAGTGAGAATCCTCTTCTTCAGATCGAGAACCTCCATGCCTCGGTGGGATCCAACCCGATCCTGCGCGGCGTGAACCTGACCGTGAACGCCGGAGAGGTGCACGCGATCATGGGGCCGAACGGTTCGGGCAAATCGACGCTCGCGCATGTGCTCGCCGGGCGTCCGGGCTACGAGGTCACGGCCGGGCGCGTGCTCTACAAGGGGCAGGACCTGCTCGCGATGGCGCCGGAGATCCGGGCGCGCGAGGGCGTGTTCCTCGCGTTCCAGTACCCGGTCGAGATCCCGGGCGTCTCGAACGTCTATTTTCTGAAAAACGCTCTGAACGCGATCCGCAAGCACCGCGGGCGCCCGGAGCTCGACGCAATGGACCTGCTCGCGCTGACGAAAGAGAAAGCGAAGCTCGTCCAGATCGACGAGGAGCTCGTCCGGCGTCCCGTCAACGAGGGATTCTCGGGAGGCGAGAAGAAGCGCAACGAGATCTTCCAGATGGCGGTGCTCGAGCCGACGCTCGCGATCCTCGACGAAACGGACTCCGGGCTCGACATCGACGCGCTCCGGATCGTCGCTTCCGGCGTAAACGCGCTGCGGACGCCGGATCGCTCGATGATCGTGGTCACCCACTACCAGAGACTCTTGAATTACATCGTTCCCGATTTCCTTCATGTCTTAGTCGAAGGGCAGATCGTTCGCTCCGGTGGGAAGGAGCTCGCGCTCGAGCTCGAGGAGCGCGGCTACGCGTGGCTCGAGAAGGAGCCCGCCTCCCCCGCGGCCGTGGGAGCCGGGGCGTAAGTGGCCGCTCCGGTGCTCTCTGCCGAGACCGATCTCGCCGCGAGGGCGTTCGCGGACCTGCGCCGCCGCGCCTCGGGCGAGCCCGCCTGGCTCTCGAGTCTCCGCGACCGCGCGTTTGCCCGCTTCCAGGAGCTCGGATTTCCGGGCCCTGCGGACGAAAGCTGGAAGCACACGAACGTCGCGCCGATCGCGCGCATCGCCTGGGAGTCCGTCGCTCACGATCCGGACGCGGGCCGTCCCCTGCCCGTCCCCGAAGCCGCCGGGGCGCCGGGCATCCAGCTCGGCTTCTTGAACGGCCGCTGGTCCCGGGCGCTTTCCGGCCCCGCCGCCCACGCCGCCCAAGCTGCCGGGCTCGATGTCCTTCCCCTTGCGAACGTCATCCGCGACCATCCTGACCGGCTGCAGCCGCACTTCGGACGCCACGCGGGATGGGAAAATAGCGCGTTCACGGCGTGGAACACCGCGCTCGCCGAAGACGGCGCGTTCGTCCGGGTTTCGCGCGAAGCGGCCGCGGCCGGACCGATCCACCTCCTGTTCCTCTCGGAAGGCACGGGCGCGCCCACAGTGGCGCATCCGAGGAACCTGATCGTCGTCGAGAAGGGCGCGCAGGCGACTGTCGTCGAGACGTATCTCGGTCACGGACGCACCCTCACGAACTCCGTCACCGAGATCGCCCTCGAGGACGGGGCCTCTCTCGACCACGCGAAGGTGCAGCGGGAGGCTTCGGACGCGTTTCACGTCCACTCGATCGCCGCTACCCTCGGTCGGTCGGCCCGGTTCACGTCGAGCAGCGTCGCCTTCGGCGGATCGATTGCGCGCACCGACCTCGGCGTCCTCTTCACCGGCGAAGGCGGAGATTGCACCTTGAACGGCCTGTTCGTCGGCGACGGCACCGCCCTGCTCGACACACACACCACGGTCGATCACGCGACGCCCCACTGCACGAGCCGCCAGCTTTACAAGGGCATCCTCGACGGACACTCCCGCGGCGTGTTCCACGGGACGGTTCTTGTCCGGAAGGACGCGCAGAAGACCGACGCACTCCAGTCCAACAAAAACCTTCTTCTCTCACGCGACGCGCTCGTGCACTCGACCCCGGCCCTCGAAATTTTCGCGGACGACGTGAAGTGCAAGCACGGCTCGACGATCGGCCAGCTCGACGCCGGGGCTCTCTTCTACCTGCGCTCTCGCGGGATCGGGGAGCAGGAAGCCCGGGCGCTCCTGACGTGGGCCTTCGCCTCCGACGTCGTCGGGCGCTTCAAGCCGCAGGTCGTCCGCGAAGAGACCGAGCTCGCGCTGGCGACGCGCCTCCCGGGGCCGCCCCGATGAGCCGCTCCGGCGCGATCGCGTCTTCGACTCCCTCAGCCGCTCCGCGGATTGCGTACGACGTCGAGCGCGTCCGGCGCGATTTCCCGATCCTCTCCCGCCGCGTCCACGGCAAGCCACTCGTCTATCTCGACAACGCGGCGACGACGCAGAAGCCCGTGGCGGTGCTCGACGCCGAACGGGACGTCTACGAGCGGATTTACGCGAACATCCATCGTGGCGTGCACCTGCTGTCGGTCGAGTCGACCGACGCCTACGACGCGGTGCGCGGCACGATCCGCGCCCTGTTGAACGCGGCCGACACGAAGGAGATCATCTTCGTGCGCGGGACCACGGAGGCGATCAACCTCGTGGCGCAGACTTACGGCCGCCGCAACGTCGGGCCAGGCGACGAAGTCCTGATCACAGCGCTCGAGCACCACTCGAACATCGTGCCCTGGCAGATGCTCTGCGACGAAAAGGAGGCCTCGCTTCGCGTCGCGCCGATCAACGAGAAGGGTGAGGTTCCGCTCGACACCTTCCGGTCTCTGATCACCGACCGCACGAAGATCGTGGCGGTCGCGCACGTCTCGAATGCGCTCGGGACCCTGAACCCGATTCGTGAAATGGCAGAGATCGCGCACGAGCGCGGGGTACCGATCCTGGTCGACGGCGCGCAGGCGGTGCCGCGGATGCCGGTCGACGTGCAGGCGCTCGGCTGCGACTTCTACGCCTTCTCGGGCCACAAAATCTACGGTCCTTCGGGCACGGGGGTGCTCTGGGGTCGCGCGCCGCTCCTCGAGGCGATGCCCCCCTGGCAGGGCGGCGGCGACATGATCAGCTCGGTCACGTTCGAGAAGACGACGTGGAACGTGCTCCCCTACAAGTTCGAAGCGGGAACCCCGAACATCGCGGGGGTGATCGGGCTCGGCGCCGCGGTCCACTACGTCTCCGCGCTCGGGCTCGACGCGATCGGCGCGCACGAAGACGAGCTGCTGTCGTACGCAACGAAGGTCGTCGGCGCGATCCCCGGCGTGCGCATCATCGGAACGGCGGCCAGAAAGGCGGCGGTCCTCTCCTTCACGATTGACGGCGTCCACCCGCACGACATCGGGACCGTCCTCGACCGCGAGGGGGTCGCGGTCCGCACGGGTCATCACTGCGCGCAGCCCGTCATGGACTTCTTCCGGGTCCCGGCGACGGCGCGCGCGTCGTTCGGCCTCTACAACACGCGGGAAGAAGTCGACGTCCTCGCGGCCGGTGTCCGCGACGTCATCCGGATGTTCCAGTAGCCATGTCCACCGATCTGCGCGACCTGTACCAGGAAACCATCCTCGACCACGGCAAGAGGCCGAGGAACTTTCGCGAGCTCTCCTCCGCGAACCGCAAGGCCGAGGGCTACAACCCGCTCTGCGGCGACCGCGAGACGGTCTATCTGGAGCTCGACGGCGATACCGTCCGCGACGTCTCTTTCCAGGGCGCGGGCTGCGCGATCTCTACCGCGTCGGCTTCCATGATGACCGACGCCATCAAGGGAAAGAGCCGCGACGAGGCCGAGGCGCTGTTCGAACGCTTCCACGACCTGATCACCGGCGGCTCCACTGCCTCCGCCGACGCCCCTCCACTCGGAAAGCTCGAGGTCTTCTCCGGAGTCCGCGAGTACCCGGTCCGCATCAAGTGCGCGACGCTGCCCTGGCACACCATGCGCTCCGCATTGAACGGGGCGGGCGCCACCATTTCCACCGAGAGCGGCGCGGAGGCTTCCCCGAAAGACGAAGCGACCACGGGACCCGTTCCTCCTCTCGCCTGCTAGGAGCCGACCATGCGCATGCAGAAAGAAGTCACGACCACCCGCGAGTTCGAGGCGACGGAGATCCCGAGCGGAACGAAGATTCGAATCCCGGAAGGAACCCCGCTCGCGATCACGCAGTCTCTCGGCGGCAGCTACACCGTCATGACGCCGTACGGCTACATGGCACGCGTCGACGGAACCGACGCCGACGCGATCGGCGAGGAAATCGTCTCGCCCCAGGACGCGGCGGCGTCCGGAAGGACTCCAGGCGAGCTCGCTTGGGACCAGCTCCGCACCTGCTACGACCCGGAGATCCCCGTCAACATCGTGGACCTCGGGCTCGTCTACAAATGCGAAGTCGTCCCGAAGGAAGCCGGCGGCAGCCGCGCGGAGGTGAGCTTCACGCTGACGGCGCCCGGATGCGGAATGGGAGACGTACTGAAAGAAGACATCAGGAACAAGCTGCTGACTGTTCCTGGAATCGAAGAAGCTGAAGTGCAGGTGCTGTTCGACCCCCCGTGGAACATGAGCATGATGTCGGATGCGGCGAAGCTCCAGCTGGGAATGATGTGAGCGGCATCAGCCTGACGGAAAACGGCGAAAGGCGGAACCCATGAAGCTCTCCACGCAGGAGGAGTACGGGCTGCGCTGCCTGCTGCACGTCGGCCGCGTCGGGACGGAGGGAAGCGTCACGATTCCCGAGCTCGCGCGCGCCGAGGGAATGTCGGAGCCGAACGTCGCCAAGATGATGCGGGTCCTGCGCCGGGCCGGGTTCGTGCGGTCGACGCGCGGGCAGGCGGGCGGATACAGCCTGGCGCGGTCTCCCGAACAGATCGCGGTGGGACAGGTGCTTGCGACGCTCGGGGGGCGGCTCTTCGACAAGAATTTCTGCGGAAGCTTCGCCGGATCCGGAAACGTCTCGTGCGCGCACCTGGGGGACTGCTCGATCCGCTCGGTCTGGCAGACCATCCAGGCCGCGATCGACGGCGTCCTCACTCAACTGTCGTTGAAGGAGCTTCTCCAGAGCGAGCGCGAGATGAACGTCTGGGCGACGGGCAAGTCCCCGCGCCTGCCGGTCCTGGAGCATCGCGCCTAG
>JBDTRB010000171.1:0-6314 GCA_039931865.1 Acidobacteriota bacterium
CCTACGAGGGGATCATCGGGTTCTCGAAGGATCGAATCATCGAAAAGTTCCTGTCTCAGACTCCGCGCTCCTTCGAGACCGCGAAGAAGGACATCCGCCTCTCGGGCGTCGTCGTCGGCGTCGACGAAGAGACCGGAAAGGCGACCGCGATCGAGAGGGTCCAGGTCCGCGTCGACTAGCGACGTCATGCCGCGCGAGACCCTGACCGCGATCGTTCCGACGTTGAACGAGGAGTCGAACATCCGCGAATGCCTCGCGACGCTCGCGTTTGCCGATGAGATCTTAGTCGTCGACTCGGGCTCGGCGGACCTGACGGTTTCGCTCGCGGCCGCGATGCCGCGCGCGCGCGTCCTGACCCACGAGTACCTGGGAAACGGGCCGCAGTGCAACTGGGCGATGGAGCAGGCGCGGCACCCCTGGGTGCTGATCGTCGATGCGGACGAGCGTGTCCCGGCGGGTCTGGCGCGCGAGATCACCGATCTCCTCGCGGCGGGTCCGCCTGCCGACCAGTACCTCCTTCGCAGGGAGAACGTCTTTCTCGGGCGCGTGATCCGCCACTCGGGGTGGGGGTCCGACCGGCTCGTCCGGTTCGTGCGGCGCGGCACCGCGAGATACCCGGAGCGGAGCGTCCACGCCGACATGGAAGTGGCGGGGCGCCCGCCCACACTCCAAACGCCCCTGCTTCACTTCACGTTCCGTTCCTTCGGCGCGTACCTCGAGAAGCTGCACCGCTACTCGCTCTGGGGGGCGGCCGACCTCTATCGCGCGGGCCGCTCGGCGGGTCTTTTCACGATCGCGTTTCGATCGCTGTGGCGATTCGTCCGAACGTACGTGTTCCAGGCGGGCTTCCTCGATGGAACGCACGGGCTCGTCCTGTGCGTCGTCCAGGCGTACGGGACGTTTCTGAAGTGGGCGCGCCTCTGGGAGTGGAGGCGCTTCGAGAGGCTCGGATGGGCAGTCGAGCTGCCCGCCGCCCCCGCGGGTGCCCCGCGGGGAAGCTCCGTGCCCGGAAGCGCCGCGCCCGCGGGCTCGGAGCGGGAACCGGAGGCGAAATGGGGCTGATGCATTTTCTGCGGAGCGGTATCATCCGGCGCATGTTGAACGTTGGCGATCCCGCACCCGATTTCTCCATTGCGGACCACACGGGCGTGACGAGGCGTTTGTCCGACTACCACGGCCGGAACCTCATCCTCTGGTTCTATCCGCGCGCCGACACCCCCGGTTGAACGCGGGAAGGGAGCGGGTTCCGCGACCTCTACGCCGATTTCCAGAAAAACGACACGGACATCCTCGGAGCGTCCTTCGACACCGTCGAGGCGAACGGTCGCTTCGCGAAAAAGTACTCGTTTCCATTTCCGCTGCTCTGCGACGTCAACCGAGAGATCGGGCTCGCGTACGGAGCCTGCGCGTCGGCGGACGCCGGAAGCGCGAGCCGCATCAGCTACCTGATCGGGCCGGACGGGAAGATCCGCGAGGCATATCCGACGGTCAGCCCCGCGACGCACCCGCAGGAAGTTCTCAAGGTCCTCGAGGGCTGACCGGTTTTCGGAGCAGCTCCTCGTAGAACGCGGCCGTTTTTTCCGCGTAAGCGGCCGGGGTGAAGGCGAGCGATCTCTCCCTGGCGCGCGCTCCCATCTCCCGCCGCAGCCCCGGGTCGGAGGCCAGCCGCGCGAGTGCCGGAGAAATCCCCGTTTCGGAAACGATGAGCCCTTCCAGGCCGTCCGTCATCAGGTCGCGCACTCCCGGCACGTCGACCGCCACGACGGGAAGTCCCGAAGCCATCGCCTCCAGGATCGCTCGCTGGCCCTGCTCGCTTCCCGACGCGGGAAAGAGAAACGCGTCCCAGGAGCGGTAGAGATCGGGAAGGCTCGCCTCCTGGTATCCCGTCCAGTGATTGCGTTCCCCCGATCTCAGCGTCGCCGCGAGGTTCTTTAAGACCGGCATCAGCTCGCCATGGCCCACGTGGACGAGCGTCACGTCGGAGAACGGCGCCGCCGCCGCGATCGCCGCGCGGTGCCCGCGTCCTTCCGCCATCTTGCCGACGGTCCCGACGGTGATACCGCCGACTGACTTTTCACCGGGCTCCTTTTGCGCCGGATGGAAGAGCGCGGTGTCGACGACGGGCGACTGGATCTCGCCTTCGGGCTGCCCGAAGCGGGCCGCGATCTCCGAGTTGGCGAACGCAAAGGCTTGCGTTCTCCGGAAGAGCCATCGCGTCGCCGGGTCTCGGCGGGCGTGGCGCGTGTTGTGGACGGTTCGCGCGAGACGCGGCCGCCGGCCCCGCACGGCCCACGCCGCGACGTGGTGATCGTGGGTCCCGTGGGCATGCACGACGTCGAACGGCTCGCGTCCCAGGGTTTCCGACAGGCGCCGGATCTCCCGCACGTAGTCCAAGGGCCCCCGCAGAGGGCGCAGGATGGGCCGGGCCCAGCCGAGCGGAACGAGCCGCTCGGCCAGCGGACTGTCGCCCACGAAACCGAACTGCGCCTCGACGCCGCGCGCGACGAGCGCCGCCGTCTGATCGAAGACGACGGCGGCCGTGCCGGTCCATTTCTGGCCGGCGACGAGGTTCAAGACGCGCATGGGAAAAAGCTATCAGCTGTCAGCTGCCAGCTCAGGGCCCTTTTCGAGCGGCGGCGAGAGACCCCGGACCCGTGACGCGTCGGTGGGAAGGCAGGTGGGTGCCCGAGAGGACGTCGGACCGTTCAGGGCTGACAGCTGACAGCTGACAGCTGATAGCTGATAGCTATACTCGGGCCCGGGGAGGATCACCATGGCCGTCGACCCGGAGCTTCTCGCGATCCTGGTCTGTCCGAAAACCAAGGGGCCGCTCGAGCTGATCGAGTTAAAGCCTGAAGTGGCCCGCAAGCTGGTCGACAAGTACCGGGAGAAGTTCCGCGACGAAGAGCCGGTCGTGACCTCCGGGCTCTATTCGAAGCAGGCCGATCTCGTGTACCCGATCGTTTCCGACATCCCGGTCATGCTCGTCGACGAAGCGCTGCCCGGCTCGGAGGCACGCTGAGCCTCCGACGGTTCCTTTTTTTCTTCCTCGTTCTTTTCGCCTTCTTAACCTCCAGGATCTCCCCGGCCTATTTCGCGTTCGGCATCCTGGCGCTCGGGTGGGCGGCCGCCGCCCGGAGCGACGAAGGAGCGAGACGGACGTTCCTCTCTCCTCTGTCCGTCGCCGCGGGCGGGTACGCGCTCTTCGTGATCCTGTCGACGATCTTCTCGCGAGATCCGGCCCAGAGCGTGCGGCATCTCGCCGGGATCTCTCTTCTGCTTCTCATCCCGATCACGATGGACCTCGTCGACGGCGTGGACCGCGCGCGGGCCGTTTTCCTAGCGATCGCCGCGAGCGGCCTGATCCTGGCGTTCGCCGGTTTCTGGGAATTCACCCACGGCGGCGATGATCTGTACCGCCGTCTCCGCGGAGGCCTCTCGCACTGGATGACGTACTCCGGTCTCACGATGATCGCGGCGTGCCTCCTCGCCGGATTCGCCCTCGAGGAACGGGGACGCTGGCGCATTGCGGGGATCCTCTCCGTTGTGCCGTTCGCGGCGATGGTGCTCACCTTCACGCGCAACGCGTATGTGGGCGGCCTCGCGGCGGCGGTCTCCTACGTCCTGGTCCGCCGGCCGCGAGGCCTCCTCTTCCTCGCGCCGGCGCTCGTCGTTCTTTTTTTCGTGGTTCCGGGCTCGGTGCGGGCGCGGTTCGAGTCGATCGGAGACCTCCGCGACGGGTCGAACTGGGACCGGGTGCTGATGGTCCGGGCGGGGATGCGCATGGTGGCGGACTCGCCCGTCTTCGGGATCGGCCCCGATCAGGTGCGTCCGCTGTACCCGTTCTACCGGGACGCGGACGCCCGCGACTGGCGAGTCCCGCACCTCCACAACAACATCGTTCAGATCGCCGCGTCCAATGGCCTCTTTGCGTGCGCTTCTTATCTCGCGCTGATGGGGATCTTCTTCTTCCACACGGGGCGGGCCCTTCGCCGCGAGCGGCGCCCCGACCGGGCGGCGCTTCTCGCCGGTGCGTGGCTCGCCGGGGTCGCGCTTTTCATCGCGGGACTGTTCGAATACAACTTCGGCGACACGGAGATCGAGATGGCGACTCTCCTGATCCTGGCCGTTCCGTTCTCGAGAGCGTTCGATGGACGCGGGAGCCGAGCGACCAGCGGGAGCGAGACCGCCGCGGTACTCCGCGTCAGCCCGGGTCCACTGGATTCGGACGAAAATCCTGGACGCCGGCCCGTCTCCGTCTGACTCTCCGGGCGCTCCACGCTGAACGCTCAGCGCTGAACTCTCCCCTCTGAACTCACGCTGAATTCCCCGGCTCCCGCAAGTAAGATGGCTGCGTGTCCGCCTCTTTCTCTCCTTCGCCCTCGCCCTCTCCCGTCCGTCCGCGGCCCTACTCCGTCTCCGAGCTCCTCGCGGAAGTCGGGCAGGCATTGCGGACGTCGTGGCGCGACATCTCCGTCGTGGGCGAGATCAGCCGCTGGGAAATCCGGGGCGGCCACGCCTACTTCAGCCTGAAGGACCGCACCGGCTGTCTCTCGGCGATCCTCTTCGCGTCCGATTTGAAGCGCGTACCGTTCCAGCCCAAAGCGGGGCAGGAAGTGGTCGTCCGCGGCTCCCTCGATCTCTGGGCCCCCCAGGGAAAATTCCAGATCAAGGCCGTCGCGCTGGAGCCGGTCGGCGCCGGCGCTCTGCAGCTCGCGTTCGAGCAGCTCAAGGAAAAGCTCGCCGCGGAGGGCCTCTTCGAAAAGTCCCGCAAACGGCCGATTCCGATGCTCCCGAACCGCATCGCGATCGTCACGTCTCCGGACGGCGCCGCGATCCGCGACATCTTAAACGTCGTGCGCCGGCGGTTCGACGGTCTCTCGATCACCCTCTACCCCGCGCGCGTGCAGGGCGCCGAAGCGGCGGCGGAGATCGCGGAAGGCATCCGCGCGTTCTCGAGGCAGGGGGGCTTCGACGTCCTGATCGTCGCCCGCGGGGGAGGCTCCGCGGAGGACCTCGCCGCGTTCAACGACGAGCGTGTCGCGCGCGCCCTGGCCGCGTGCCGCATTCCGACGATCTCCGCTGTCGGACACGAGACCGACTGGACGATCTCCGACTTCGTCGCGGACCTGCGGGCGGCGACTCCCTCGGCCGCGGCCGAACAGGTCGTTGCCAAAAAGGAGGAGCTGCGGCGCCGGGTGACCGGAGCGGGCGCGCGCATCCGCCGCGCGATGACCGTGTTCCTCTCGGGCCGCCGCGGAGAGCTGGCGCGGCTGTCGCGGGCGGAAGGGCTTCTCGCGTTCCGCTACCGCCTTCGCGAACAGCGCGAACGCGTCATCCAGAGCCGAGGCGCGCTCGCGGCCATTCTCGAGAGGCGTCCCGCAGAGTACGCGGAGCGCATCGCGCGCGCTCTCGAGTCTCTCCGCGCGTTTCCGCGCCGGGCGGAGCTCGCTCGCAAGCGGGACCAGGTTGAAGGTCTCCGTTCACATCTCGTCCGCGCGATGGTCCGCACCGGAGAGCGCGGGCGTGCACGCCTCTCGGCCGCTTCGGAGAAGCTTCAGCTCGTGAGCCCGCTGGCGGTTCTCGCCCGCGGGTACGCGGTGGCGTATCGGGAGGGAGGATCCTCTCCGCTCCTCTCCGCGTCGGAAGTGCGCGTGGGAGACCGGATTCGGGTACGAGTCTCGGAGGGACAGATTTCCGCGATCGTCGGGGAGCGCGGCGCCGCGCTGCGCCGCCGGAAGGGTACGGACTCCGGGGAAGGCGTCACGCAGTTCGGCGCACTGGGGCCCCTGTTCGAGGAGGACGCATGAGCAGCCGGCCGAAGAAGGAAAAATCGTTCGAGGAGGCCATGGACCGCCTCGAGGCGATCGTCAGCGAGATCGAGTCGGACGGGCTCGGGCTCGAGCGCCAGTTCGAGCTGTTCCAGGAGGGGATGACGCTCGCGAAATTCTGCGACGCAAAGCTGACGGACGTGCAGAAGTCCGTCGACGTCGTTTTGAAGAACGCAGCGGGGGAGTGGAAGACCGAGACCTTCGCGGACGCGAGCGCGGCTCCGCGATTGGACGGGGAAGAGGACGAGGATGGCGACGACCGCGACTGACATTTCCCTTTTCCTGGCCTCGCAACGCGAGGAAGTCGACCGGGAGCTCGGCCGACTGCTCCCGGGAGAGGGCGTCTGGCCGGAGACGCTGCACCGCGCGATCCGCCACTCCGTCTTCGCGGGAGGCAAACGCCTGCGCCCGATCCTGTGCCTCGCGGCGGGAGAGACCGCGGGCGCGCCGCCAGGCCGGCTGCTCGCGCCGGCGTGCGGTCTC
>JBDTRB010000172.1:0-6295 GCA_039931865.1 Acidobacteriota bacterium
GGTTAGCTTTTCGATTCCCGATTCCCGATTCCCGATTCCCGATTCCCGATTCCCGTTTTCCGATTCCCGATTCCCGCGATTTCTTCGCGCCTGACCCCTCAGGCTGTCATCCGGGAGCGGAGCGGAGGACCCGCCTCCGCTATTTCACGGCCGCAGGTCCTCCGTCGCTCCGCTCCTGAGATGAGATCTGTCTTGCCGTGTGGAATCGAACCGTTCAGCGCCTGTCGGCCTCGGCTGAGAGATCTCCGAACGGATTTCTGTCCGGCGTGGGGTCATCGTCTCTCTCGAACTCAATCGACAGGGTCTCGTCGTCATCGATCTGCGAGGATCCAAACCCGCGGCCGGGTCGAAACCCGCCGAGCGTATGCCGCCTGGGGTCGTCCACGTCTTCGCGGCCGCCGATATCGCGCCAGTCCGGTATTGCCATCGCTTCCTCCGCTGTCTTCCTGCCCGGCCGTGAGTGCAACGCGCGTTCCCTTTCGTTACGAACCTGTAGCCGGACCTGAGGGCCTGCGTAAGTGGCTGAAGCCAGACATCTTGGGCAATCCAGGACGGGGACCCTGACCTCGGGCCTGCCAAACGATGTGACGTGAACTAGACGCCCTGAAGCCCGATGGCCGACCATCTTTGTCGGCCTGTCCTCAGAACCGAGAGGGCCAGGGGGAGAGGCGATGGCAGCCTGGTGTCCGCCTCGCCTGGCAGGCTGCTGGAAAAAGGGCGCGGGATGGGTGACCGCCGGCAGAGCCGGCGTTCTCTACCGCCGGGGGTATGCCTTTGGTGGACGAGTGGCGAGCGCCGCGGGGTCGGATGCAAGGCGCCGCGACGAAGGCGATGCCGTTCGCATCCGTCGCCGGACAACGGCGACACAAGCTTGCCGAGCGGGAACGTCAAGCAGACGGCCCCGCGCCGCCGCAACCCGAAGGGTGGACAGGCTTTTGCTCGCGCCATAAGAAAGCGATCCTGGAGTGGCGACATGGTGGGTCGATGCCAAAAAGAAATCGACGGCGAATGCAAAAGCCTGGACACGACACCCGCAGGCTCTTTTCAGCAGCCTGCTTAGGCCCTTTTCTCCTCCCGCGGCCGCGATAGACCGCCCGCCCGGCTCAGCTTTCCACTTCTTCCTTCTTCTCAGCCTTTTCAGCCTTCTCAGCGCCCTCCGCTTCTTCCAGGTCTCCCGGGCGTGCCTGCGGACCGGTTGAAGCGGTGCGGCGGTCGGCCGCCGAAATCGGGAGCGAGAACGTGAACCGGCTTCCGTGTCCGACGACGCTCTCCGCCCAGATCGTCCCGCCGTGCAGTTCGACCAGGGACCTCGCGAGGGCGAGCCCGATCCCCATGCCCGGGTGCCGGCGGGTCGTCGAGCCGTCGACCTGCCGGAACCGTTCGAACACGTGCGGCAGGTCGCTCTCGGGGATCCCGACGCCGTCGTCCTCGACGCTGATCAGAAACCGTCCGGGCTCCTGCTCGATCCGAATCACGACGCGCCCGTGCCGGGGAGAAAACTTGATCGCGTTCGCGAGGAGGTTCCACAGCACCTGCTGGAGACGCAGCGCGTCCGCCCGGATCAGAGGGAGCGCGTCCGGAATCGGCGCGAGGATCATGACCACCCCCCGGGATTCGGCCATCAGCCGGACCGTGTCCATCGACCGCTGCGCCACCTCGAGCATCGACACGGAGCGCAACTCGAGTGACAGCGTGCCCCGCTCCATGCGTGCGAGGTCCAGCAGGTCGTCAATCAACGCGAGCAGGACGCGCGCGGACTGGCGTACTTGTTTCAGGCCACGCCGCAGCGTCGTCTCGTCTACGTCCCCCTCTTCGAGGAGGTCCGTCCATCCCACGATCGAAGTCAGCGGCGTGCGCAGCTCGTGGTTGACGTTTTGAAGGAAGTAGTCCTTGAGACGGCTCGCGCGTCGGAGCTCCTCGACGGTCCCGGTCAGCGTCGTGTACAGCTGCGCGTTCTTGATGAGAAGCGACGCGGCGTCGGCGAACGAGGTCAGCGCGTCCACCTCCTCGTGTCCGAATCCGCCGGGACGGTTCGTGGCAACCGCGACGCCGAGCGTGCGGTCCTCCGCTTTTAAGGGACAGAAGATCGCGTTCACCGCTTCGACCGCCGTCTGGAGGCCGCGGTTGACGTAAGGATCGCGCGCAAGGTCGTTCGTCACGTACGGCTCTCCGCTCTTGAAGACCATCGCGGCAATCGACGGCGTCTCGACCGAGATCTTCAGCCGCGAGATCACCTCCTCGCTCACGTTCCATCCGGGCCACTGCGCTTCCAGGCGATTCGTGTCGGGGTCGTACAGGTAGAACCAGACGCGCTCCGCGCGGGTGAAAGCCGCAACCGCCTCGCTCGCGCGAGAGAGCACTTCGCTGAGATCCGTGGCCTGGTAAGACGCCCGGAACAGCGAATGGAGCCGGCGAAGCGTCTCGACGCGCCGTTCGACGCGGCGACCCATCCGGCCGATCGCGGCGGCGAGCCGCCCGAGCTCGTCGGGCGATTTGCCGCCGGTCACCTCGACGGCGCGTCCCTGCCCGATCTCTTCCGCGGCGTGCACTAGGGCGAGAACGGGCGCTGAAATGCGCCGCGACATGAGAACGACCACGGCCAGAACGGCGACGAGGAGGTAGAGGAAGACTAAAAAGACGTACTCCTGCAGATCGGAGTATGACCTCGGCTGGATCTCCTCCTCGGCCGCCGTCGCGATCCGCCGCATTGCGTCGCCCGAGAGCCCTTCGACGAACACCCAGCCCGTCGTCCGGACACGCGCGGACGCGAGGCGGCAGGAGGCGCCGTTGAAACGGTATTTCCCGAACGTCCGGGGCGCCGCGAGGATCGCGTTGACCAGCCGGCGCCGCTCGGAGCCCCCGGTGCCCGCGAGCGCGGGTCCCGACGACGCGGTCCATCCGAGCAGGCGCGCGGCGCGCCCGGTCAGATAGACGAGGTTCCCCGCGCGATCCACGACGAACCAGACGTCGCCCTGCGCTTCGGCGGGCTCCAGGGCCTCGATCGCGTACCGCCGCACGTCGACATCCATCGCCACCGCCGCCACCAGCCCCCCAGCGTCGTTCCGGACCGGCACGAAGAAGCTCACGAGCCGGTTTTCCGGGGTGACCCGGGCCTCGCTGTACCCGGTGAACCAGAGCGCCTTGTCGCCTTCGACGGGCCGGCGCTCCGGGAAACGCGCGGTCTGATTGAAGACGAAATGATCGAGCGCCCCTTTGGACTCTTTGAGCGCCTGATGAATATCCATCCAGGGGCTCATCCGCATCATGCCGGAGGCGGTCCAGATGCTGACGTTCTTGATCGTGTTCCGTCTCTCCCGGGCCCCGCGCAATAGCCTCGCGATCTGGAGCGTCGCGAGGTAGTCGTGCCGGGCCTGGGGATCGCTCTCGTGCGCGTCCTGTATGAACCCGACCGTGTCCTCCGCAGGAAACGGATTCCAAACGTGGCCGTCGGAGTCGCCGGCCGGCACCTCCCCCGACACCGAGGCGGCGGCAAAAGCCTGGTTGGCGGCGGCCGCGATCGACCAGGCCGCTTCCTCGGCGACCGCGGCCCGAAGGTCGATCCACTCGGCGCGGAAGCCCGCGTCCTGCTGGATCTGCACGGAGGCCTGCGCAACCCGCGCGGCAGTCAGCTGCTGGACCGAGTTGTCCTTGAGCTCCGACAGCCGCCGCATCAGGATGAACACGATCAGGGCGCCGGGGATCAAAAAGGCGAGAAAAAACCCGAACAGCAGTCTCGCCGCGAGGCTCCGCCTCGGCGAGAGCGTTCGCCGCAGCCGGGCAAACGCGAGCGCGAGCGCGAGCAGAGACCGGCGCACGCCGGGAGACCAGCGGTCAGGCATTTGTTGTGCTCACATTGTACGACCGTCGCCTCCGCTCTCTCCGTGGCGTGTCTTCGCCGCGCGGCGGCGAAGACACCGGCGAGCGGCTCGGCCGGATGCGGCCTTCGACCGCTCGCCTCGTCACTCCGTTCGCTTCGGCTCCCGCCCCGAGAGGCTCCTCCTTCCCTTCGGTCAGGAGACTCCTCTCGGGGCGAGCTTAGTCACCAGTGACCCGGAAGCGCAGCTCTGCTCCCTCGCCCCGCTCGGGGGAGAGGTTGGGGTGAGGGGACCCGCAGGTCATCGGGCGCCCACGCCAGACGCGTGACTACGCCGACGACGGGATGCGGCTGATCGTCTGACGAACGACCTGCCGCCGCGCGGTCACTCGTACCGCAGCGCGTCGATGGGATCGAGGCGCGAGGCTTTTCTCGCGGGATAGAAGCCGAAGAAGATCCCGATCGCTGCCGAGAAGCCGAACGCCAGCAGCACTGCCTCGGGCGCGAGAACGATCGGCCAATGCTGCTTCCACGCGAGGAACCGGGACGTGCCTATTCCAAGGGCGATGCCGATCGCTCCTCCGGCAACGGAGAGCGTCAGCGCCTCGATCAGGAACTGAGTGAGGATGTCGCGCCCCTTCGCGCCGATCGCCATGCGGATTCCGATCTCACGGGTGCGCTCGGTCACCGACACCAGCATGATGTTCATGATCCCGATGCCGCCCACCAGAAGGGAGATCGACGCGATTGCGGCGAGAAGCCCCGACATCTGTTTCGACGTCTGGTCCGCAGTCTGCGCGATCTCCTGCTGCGAGCGGATCTGGAAGTCCGCGTCCTGTCCGGGTCCGAGCCGGTGCCGCTGGCGTAGAAGCGCGTCGATCTCCGTCTGGGCCTCGTCGACCGCGTCGCGCGAAACGGCGGACGCCATGAACATGTCGATCTTCGTGCTGCGCTTCAACAGCTTCATGACCGTCGTGTACGGGGCGATGACCGTGTCGTCCTGGTCCTGCCCCATCGTGCTTCCGCCCTTCGACTCGAGGACGCCGATCACCTTGAACGGGAAATTCTTGATCCTCACCGTCTGGCTCACGGGGTTTTCGTCGCCGAAAAGCGATCTCGCGACGGTCGCGCCGAGCACCACGACTTTCGCCGCGGATTTGACCTCGGAGTCGCCGAAGAAGCTCCCCTTATCGACATTCCAGGAGCGAATGAAGGGCCAATCGACGCCGACGCCCTGGACGGAGGCGCCCCAGTTCAAATTTCCGAAGACAACCTGGCCCGAGGAACGCGCGGCGGGCGACACGTAGGCGACCGACGGGCACTCGGCTCTCACCGCGGTCACGTCTTCGTCCGTGATCGTGGACTGGCCCGTGAAAATGCGAGCACCCGACTGCGTCGCGGCCCCCGGAAAGATCATGAGAAAGTTGGTGCCGAGCGAGGAGATCTGGTCCTGGACCGCCCGTTGTGCGCCCCCGCCGACCGCGATCATCGCGATGACGCACGCGACGCCGATGATGATTCCGAGCGCCGTCAGTGTCGACCGCAGCTTGTTCCGCACGATCGCCTTCAAACCCACCTTCAGAATGGTCATGAATTTCAGCATGGAGGCCTCAGGCTTTCACGGCCGTCCGACGATTTTCGACGGGACGGTCCTCAACCAGTTTTCCATCACGAAACACGACAACTCTGCGCGCGTACTGCGCGATGTCGGGCTCGTGCGTGATCAGCACGACGGTCTTTCCTCTCTCGTTCAACTCCTGAAAGACGGACATCACCTCTTCAGAGGTCTTCGTGTCGAGATTGCCGGTCGGCTCGTCCGCCAGCATGAGCTTCGGCTCGTTGATCAGCGCGCGGGCGATCGCGACCCGCTGCTGCTGGCCGCCGGAGAGCTGGCTCGGCATGTGGTTCTCGCGGCCGGAGAGTCCCACGATCGCCAGGCAATGACGCGCCTTCTCCGCTCGCTGTTTTGTGGTGTGCGCCGTCGCAGCGTAGATGAGGGGCAGCTCCACGTTCTCTATCGCGGAGGTGCGGGAGAGGAGGTTGAAGGCCTGGAACACGAATCCAATCTTCCCGTTCCGGATCTCCGCGCGCTGGTCCCGATCGAGGCCGGAGACGTCCGTTCCGTCGAGGTAGTAGTGCCCGGAGGTCGGCCGATCGAGACAACCGACGATGTTCATGAACGTGCTCTTGCCGGAGCCCGAGGGACCCATCACGGCCACGAACTCGCCCGGAGCGATGGAGAGGGAAACGCCGTCCAGCGCCCGGACCTCGACTTCCCCCATCGTGTAAATCCGGACGAGGTCCTGGATGAGGATGACGTCGGCTTCGCCCGCGGCCAGCGCGACACCGCTTTTCCGGTCCCGCTCGGGACGATCTCTCAGAAGCCTCTCCGGCCGCCGCCCGCGCCGCCGGCCCGCGGCGCGGCCAGGGGCGAGTTGCTGGAAGTAGAAGCCTTGCTCGTCGCGAGTCCCACGATCACGG
>JBDTRB010000173.1:0-6286 GCA_039931865.1 Acidobacteriota bacterium
GACTGGACCATGATGTCCTCGAGCCGCTCGTTGACCTCGCTCTCGCGCCAGAAGAACCCCGCGCGGTCCTGAACCCACTCGAAGTAGGACACGGTCACGCCGCCGGCGTTGGCCAGGATGTCCGGCACCACGAGAATCCCGTTGCGGTTCAGGATCTCGTCCGCCCTCTGGGTCGTGGGTCCGTTGGCGCCCTCGACGAGGATCTTCGCCTTGATGTTCGCGGCGTTCTTTCCGCGGATCTGGTTCTCGTTTGCCGCAGGGATCAGGATATCTGTCTCGAGCTCCAGGAGATCGGTGTTCGAGATCGGCGAAGTCCCGGCGAATCCCTCGAACGTGCGCGCCTTCTCGTAATGCGCGACGAGCGCGGGCATGTCGAGGCCCGCTTCGTTGACGATCCCGCCGCCGATGTCCGAAACGGCGATGATCCGGGCGCCAGCCTCGTGACACATGCGCGCGGCGATCGAGCCGACGTTGCCGAAGCCCTGGACCACGATCCGGCTACCCGCGAGGGTGAGCCCCCGCAGCGGCGCCGCTTCCCGGCAGATCAGCATCAGCCCGCGGCCCGTCGCCTCGACCCGCCCCCGAGACCCGCCGAGGGAGAGTGGTTTTCCGGTCACGACGGAGGTGACGGTGTGGCGCGCGTGCATGGAGTAGGTGTCCATGATCCAGGCCATCATCTGGGGATTCGTCCCCATGTCCGGCGCCGGGACGTCCTTCTCGGGCCCGAACTGGTCCATCAGCTCCGCCGTGTAGCGCCGCGTGATCTTCTCGAGCTCCGCGCGGGAAAGGCTGCCCGGGTCGCAGATCACGCCGCCCTTCGCGCCTCCGAACGGGATGTTGACGACGGCGCATTTCCAGGTCATCCAGGCGGCGAGCGCGCGGACCTCGTCTAAATTGACGTTCTTGTCGTACCGGATGCCGCCCTTGCCCGGCCCCCGGGCAATGTTGTGCAGGACCCGGTACCCGATAAAGACCTCGATCCGTCCGTCGTCCATCGCGATCGGGATCGAGACCTTGGTTTCTCGGACCGGCTCGCGGAGGACCTTGTAGAGCCCGGGATCGAGCCCGAGCTTCTGAGCGGCCAGGTCGAACCGCGACATCATCTCCTCGAAGGGGTTGGCGGAATCGACACCCTGGGGGGACGAGCCGATGGTCGGAAACTTCGGTTCGATCGGCGCTGGTTCCACTTCGGATCACTCCTCGCCGGGCAGCGTGCCCGTTCAATAGAATGGGGGCGGAATTGTAGCGCATCGATCCCGGCAGACCCTCCCAACCCGTTGAACACGAGATCCGCCGAAGAAGACAACTTTCTCGCCGACGGCGAGATCGTGCAGCGCATTCTCGCCGGCGACGAGCCTCTCTTCGAGGTTCTGGTCCGCCGGTACCAGGCGCGTGTGCTCTCCCACGTGGCCCGCATGGTCGGGAACCGCGACGACGCGCTCGACCTTTCCCAGGAAATTTTCGTGAAGGTTTTTCAGGCGCTCGACCGGTACAACCCGGAGTACAAGTTCTCGACGTGGCTCTTCCGGATCGCGGGAAACGCGGCCATCGATCATCTGCGCAAGCGGCGGCCCCGCACGGTCCCGCTGGAGGTGCGCGACCCGGACGGGCAGTCGCTGTCCTCTCCGGAGTACAAGAGTTCGGACCTGGATCCCTATGCGGTCCTTCGGAACACCGAGCGGGGCGACGCCATCGCCCGGGCGATCCAGGGCCTCCCCGAGGAGTTCCGGGAGCTGATCGGGCTGCGACATTTCACCGGTCTGTCGTATGAAGAGATCGCGGAGTTGAAAGGGATGCCTCTTGGAACGGTGAAAAACAAACTCTTTCGGGCCAGAGCCGTATTGAAAGACAGGCTGGCAGGAGAACTCTCGTGAACGATTGCCCTAGACCCCTCGATCCCCTTGATGCAGAGGCGCTTGCCGCCGGCGAAGAGCCCGTCTTCACGGGCGCCACCGACGCCCTTCTGCACGCCTCCGGATGCGGGCCCTGCTCCGCCGCGATCGACGAGGCTCGGGGCCTGCTTTCGAGGCTGGAGGACCTGGCCGGTCCGGAAGGCCCGCGTTCCGGGATCGCAGCGCGGGGTCTCGACCTCGCGTCGCGTGTCGTTCGGATCCGCCCGTTCTCGGCCCGCGAGAAGCGGAATCTTCGAATCTGGGGCCCGCCCGCGGGCGGGGCGCTCCTCACTTTCACGGCGGGATTCGTTCTCCTCGCCACTCCCCGCTTGACGGCGGGCGATCAGGCCGCGCTCGGCTTTTCGGCTCTGGCTCCGATCGCGGCCCTGGCCCGCGCGCTCTTCCGCGCTTCGACCGACGCCCTGGCGTCCGCGCCGGCCTCGTGGGAGGGGCTCTCGTCCGCCGCGCGTCTCGAGGCGCCTCTCGGTGCGCTCGCGCTGCTTCTCCTCGCCCCGGCCGCTTACGCGTTCCGTCGCGTGCTCGCACGCTCCCCGCGACGCGGATGACCGGATGATCGCCGCCTTCCTCGTCAGCGCGGCGCTTTCCTCTCCTCCGGTTCCCGGCCGCCGATCAGCGGTCGGGCGCGATCTCGCCATCACGTCTGCGGTGTCCGGCAACGTCGCCGCGGTTTTTTCCAACGTGACGATCGACGCAAGAGTCTCGGGCAACGTGATCGTCTGGGGCGGCCAGGTCCGGTTCGGCCCGGGAGGGTCCGTCGACGGGAACCTGTCGGTCTTCGGAGGGGACATCGGCTCTGCCGCCCCCGGCGCCCTGCCGGTCTCCGGCCGCGTCTCGACGCCTGGCTCTCTCCTGCGGCTCTACCTCGAGGAAATGCACCGCGCCCCCTGGGATCCCGCGGGCCGCGGCCTCGTCGAAAACGGCCTGCGGCTCATCGCGCTCTCCGCCTGGCTTTTCGCGTCGCTCGTTCTTCTGTGGGCGTTCGGTTCTCCCTTCGCGAGAGCGGCGGCGTCGGCGGAGCACGACTGGTCGGGCGCGCTGCTCGCGGGCGCGCTCGGAGTTCTCACGCTCTTCCTCGCGGCGGCCGCGGCGCTCGCGCTTCTGCCGTCCTCCGTGTCCGTTCCCATTGCGCTCGCATTTGCGGCGCTCGCCGTCGGCGCGAAGGTGTTCGGGATGGCGGCCCTCTTCCTGCTCGTCGGACAGAAGCTTCTGAAGAACGTCGCCCCGTCGAAACGGCCGGCGGCGCTCGCGTGCGGCTTCGCCCTTCTCGGCGCCGCGTCCCTCGTCCCCCTGATTGGAGGAGTTCTCTGGAGCGCCGCTTCGATCGCCGCCGTCGGGATCGCGTTCTCGTCCCGCTTCGGGACGCCCAGGATCCGGGTCGCGCTGCCCGCCTGACGTGGGGTCGTCGGGAAACGGGAGCCGAGCGACCGGCGGGAGCGAGACGGCCGCGGTACTCCGCGGTCAACTAGATCGGCAATCGGATCGGTAATCGAGATTCGCCCCCGCACCGGCCTCCTTTGCGCCGGCCGCCGGTCCGCCATAGAGTCAGCGTCCATGGACATCCGGACACTGGCGGTCATCGGCGCGGGACAGATGGGCGCCGGCATCGCCCACGTTGCCGCCGCGGCGGGCATCGACGTCACCCTCGCGGACGTGGACGAGTCGTTCGTCCGCCGCGCGCGCGGCGCGATCGAGAAGAACTTGGGCCGGGAGGTCGCGAAGGGGAAGAGAACCGCCGAGGAGACATCGGCGGCGCTCGCTCGGCTGAACGAAACGACAGACCTTCATTCGGCGGCCGGCGCTGACCTGGTGATCGAGGCGATCGTCGAGAGCGAGCCAGCCAAGGCCGAGCTCTTCCGGAAGCTCGACGCCCTCTGCGGCGCGGAGACGATCTTCGCCTCCAACACCTCGTCGATCTCGATTACGCGCCTGGCGGCCGTGACGGGGCGTGCGGACCGAGTGATCGGCATGCACTTCATGAACCCGGTCCCCGTGATGGCGCTCGTCGAGGTCATCCGGGGGATCGCCACCTCGGACGAGACCGCGACGGCCGTCGAGTCCCTCGCGCGGCGCCTCGGGAAGACCCCGGTGTTCTGCAACGACGACCCGGGCTTCGTCTCCAACCGCGTGCTGATGCCCATGATCAACGAGGCCATAGAGGCGTTGCGCGAGGGCGTCGCGACCCGCGAGGCGATCGACACGATCATGAAGCTCGGCATGAACCACCCGATGGGGCCGCTCACACTGGCGGACTTCATCGGTCTCGACACCTGCCTCTCGATCCTGCGCGTCCTTCAAAACGGTTTCGGCGATCCGCGCTACCGCCCGAGTCCGCTCCTCGTGAAGATGGTTGACGCGGGCTGGCTCGGACGCAAGTCCGGCCGGGGCTTCTACGAGTACCCGTCGGTTCCCGCCGCGGCGTCCCGAACGGCTCAGAGCTGAGGCCGAGAGTCTGAGAGCTGAGATCTGATCATGTTCTGCCAGGTGTGCGGGCTGAAGAACCGGGACGACGAGGAGTTCTGCGAGCGCTGCCACTCGAAGCTGCTGGTGCTTTCGGGCGTCGGCGTGGTCGAGGAGGCTGGGGAGCCCGCCGAAGAGATCCCGTTCGACGAGCATCTGCTGGAGCGCATCTCGACTCTGGAGGACGTGGTCAAGCGGACGGCGGAGGCGCTGAAGACCCTGCTCGAGTCGGTCGGCAACCTCGAGAAGAACCTGTTCGTGGCGCACACCGGGATCCTCGCGCTCCAGGAGACCCTCCAGCGCTCGGGAGCCGTCCGGTCGGAAGAGGTGCTGGACCTCTGGGAAACCAAGATGGACGAGAGGATGCAGGCGGTCGAGAAGAAGGACCGCTTTCTCGAGCGCCGCGACCGCATCGTGGCGGGTTACGCCGGCCTCGACCGGGAAGGATTCATCCGCCGGCTCCGGGAGGCGGAGTTCGCGATTCTCGCGCTCGACTCCGACCGGGGGGTGAAAGCGCTCGAGGAGCTCTCCCGGTCGGACCGGCAGAACGTGGAGCTCGCGTTCTATCTCGCCGAGACTTATTTCTCGGGGGGGGACTTAAAGCGCGCGGCCGTCTTCTTCAAGCGCATCCTCGCCGTCGACCCGACTCACTTCGAGTCACTCGTCTACTCGGGCATTGCGGCCTCCGAAGACGGAGAAGCGGTCAACGCGGAGTCGCTGTTGAAGCGCGCCATCGAGAGGAAGCCCGACGCGTTCCTGCCGCACTTCGCTCTCGGCGCGCTCTATGCGAACGGATCCCGGTGGAACGAGGCCGAACGGGAGCTGCGCCGCGCGATCGAGGCCGCGCCGGTGATCTCCGCCCAGGTCCTCCTCGGGACCGTCCTGCGAGAGAAGGGCGAGTTGAATCGCGCCATCGCGGTCTTCGAGGAGGCACACCGGGACCAGCCGGACTCGGAGGAGGCCGTGTTTCAGCTCGGGCTCTGCTATCTCGAAAAGAACTGGACGAAGCGCGCGCTCGACTGTTTCCAGCAGGCGCTCGAGAAAAACCCCAAGCGGCTCGAGTATCAGGAGGCCGTGCGGCTGCTCGAACGCCGGCGGCGGTACTCGCTGCCGCGCGTGAGCGGCCCCGGGGGGGATGCCTACCGCCAGGCCGAAGAGGCGGTCACGCTCGGGTCCCTGCGGACGGCGCACGCGCTGTACCGCAAGGCTCTTGACGCGGAGCCCGGCAATTCCACGATCCGGATCTCCTTCGCGCTCGTCTCCGCGTCGCTGGGTCTGTGGTCGGAGGCGATCACGGCGTGCCGCGCCGTTCTCGCCTCCGATCCGGAAGACGTCGTTGCCGCGGCGGCTTGCTCCACTCTCACCGAGGCGCTGCGCGCCGAGGGGAAGATCGCGGAAGCGGCGCAGTTCGTCCGCGAGTTCCTGGAAAGCCATCCGGCGAAGACTTCGCAGGCGATCGGTTACTACGAGCTCGCGACCGCTCTCGCGGATTCCGGCGAGGACCTCGACTCCGCGCTCGAGTACGCGGGCCGCGCGCTTTCCGCGGCGCCCGACGAGCTGAAGCCTTATCCGCTCGCCGCGCTCGGATGGGTGCATTACAAGCGCAACGAATTCGAGCGGGCGATCGACTGCCTCCGCAAGTCGAGCGAGCGTGCGGCCCAGCCGACCACATTCCACCACCTCGGAATGGCGTATCTGGCCGCCGGGCGCCCCGACGAAGCCAAGGCAGCGTTCACCCGCGGCAAGACCGTCGCGAGGGGAGGGGCGCTCGAAGACCGGATGCTCCAGCAGGTCCGCTCGAACATGCGGCTCATCGAGAAGTTCGGCAGCAAGAAAAAGGAAATGCCCGCGGCGAACGGGGCTGTGAGGCGGAAGGCCTGAGGACGGGAATCGGGAATCGGGAATCGGGAATCGGG
>JBDTRB010000174.1:0-6203 GCA_039931865.1 Acidobacteriota bacterium
ACGATCGCGGTCAGGGGCGACCGCATCGTTCCTCCCATCATCGCCGCCATCGAGAGCATCGCCCAGAGTCCGGTGTCGCCTCCGGGAAGAAGCGGTGCTTCGAGGGCGCCGAGCGCTCCGCCCATCATGAGCAGTGGCGCGAGCACGCCCCCGGACGTTCCCGAGCCGAGAGCCACGGACCAGATGACGGCCTTCACGGCGAGGAGAAGGACCGCGGAGCCTCCGAGGATCCTGCCGGCGAGCAGTCCCTGAATCGACTCGTATCCGACGCCGAGAGCCCGCGGATCGAGCAGGCCGCCGAGCCCGATGGCGAGCCCGCCTAAGATCGGCCACCACATCCAGTGAACCGGCAATTTCTGAAACGCGTCCTCGAAAAAGTAGACGAGCCGGGTCAGGACGCCGGACGCGAGCCCGGCGACGACGCCGACGCCGACCGAAGCGGCGAGCACTGCGATCGGAAGCACGTCGTGCGCGTGGACCGGGAAGACCGGCCCCGCGCCGAGAAGCGGGACGCGAAGAGCGCCTGCGACGGTCGAGGCCACCGCGACCGGGATGAAGCTGCGGGGCTTCCACTCGAAGAGCAGCAGCTCCACGGCGAGAAGCACCGCGGCGACCGGCGACGCGAAGATCGCCGCCATGCCCGCGGAGGCGCCGGCG
Source organism: Acidobacteriota bacterium (assembly GCA_039931865.1). GTDB lineage: Bacteria > Acidobacteriota > Thermoanaerobaculia > UBA5066 > Gp7-AA6 > JALYUA01. The sequence continues at coordinate 658 of JBDTRB010000174.1, forward strand.
ACGAGCAGAGTCTTGCGTTCGGCGGAGGAGAGATGGAACGATTGCGCGAAGAGAGATCCGATCGCGCCTCCGGTCATGATGATCGGACCCTCCGCCCCGAACGGGCCGCCCGTTCCGATCGAGATGGCGGAAGACACGGGCTTCAAGAGCGCGACCCGCGGTTCGATGCGGCTGCGGCCGATCAGGATCGCCTCGAGCGCTTCGGGGATCCCGTGCCCCCGGATTTTTTCCGACCCGAACCGGGCCATCAGGCCGATGACCAGGGCGCCGACCATCGGCACCGCAATGGCCCAGAGACCGAGCCGGTTCGCGGAGGGCGACAGCGCCTCGGTGGAGATCCTCTGGAAATAGGCCAGATTCGTGATCAGCGCGATCAGCCACACCAGGGCTTTGGCGACGAGCGCTCCGAAGACTCCGATGACCGCTGCGAGGAGGGAGAGGAGCAGAACCCGCCGGTCTGTAGAGAAGTCTCCGAGATGTTCCGCGTTGTCGTTCATCGAACGAAACGGCGCCATGCAAGCCACGTTCCACGGGACGCGGCCGGATTTCCGCCGGGGATCTCGACCAGCGGAGGCGGATTCCCTTCTCCTGATAGATTTCGCAACCCGGAGGAGCGACGTGCTGCCTGAATTCAAAAACGAGCCCTTTACCGACTTTTCCGTGGAATCGAACCGCGCGTCCTTCGCCGAGGCGCTCGCGAAAATCGAATCGCGCCTTCCGATCCAGGGGACGAACCGGATCGGCGGTGAGCGGGTGTCAGCCGCGAAGCGGTTCGGGTCGGTCAACCCGTGCCGCAAGACGCAAATCATCGGCAGCTTCCCCGAGGGGACGGTCGAAGACGCGAACCGCGCCGTCGACGCCGCTGCAAAGGCGTTCGCAACCTGGGGACGGACGAGCCCGAAGGAGCGCTGGGAGCTGGTGCTCAGAATCGCGAAGATCCTGCGCGACAGGAAGCACGAGTTCTCCGCGATGATGGTCCTCGAGGAGTCGAAGTCCTGGGCGGAAGCGGACGGCGACACGGCGGAGGCGATCGACTTCTGCGAGTTCTATGCGCGCGACATGGAGCGGCTCGCGAGCCCGGAGCCTCTGACGCCCTACCCCGGCGAGAAGAACGAGCTCGAATACCTTCCGCTCGGCGTGTGCGCCGTGATCCCTCCGTGGAACTTTCCCCTGGCGATCCTGGCGGGGATGACGACCGCCGCGCTCGTGACCGGCAACACGGTTGTCTTGAAGCCCTCGTCGGACTCGCCCGCGATCGCGACGATGTTTCTCGACGCCGCCGAAGAAGCGGGACTCCCGCCGGGCGTCCTCAACTTCGTCACCGGCGGCGGCGCGACGGTCGGAAACGCCCTCGTCGAGAACCCGAAGATTCGCATGGTCGCGTTCACGGGATCGCGCGACGTGGGTGTCGAGATCAGCGAGAAGACGGGCCGCGTGCCGAAGGGGCAGATCTGGATCAAGCGCGCGATCCTCGAGATGGGCGGCAAGGACTTCATCCTGGTCGACGAGACCGCGGACCTCGAGGAGGCCGCGAAGGGCGTCGTCGCCGCGGCGTTCGGGTTCCAGGGGCAGAAGTGCTCCGCATGCTCGCGCTTGATCGTTCACGAAAAAGTCCACGACGACCTCCTCGCCAGAATCGTCGAGAAGACGGCGCAGCTGAAGGTCGGGGACGTTCGGGATCCGGGCACCCAGGTAGGTGCGGTCATCAACGAGCGCGCGCAGAAGCGGATCCTCGAGTACGTGGACATCGGCCGGCGCGAGGGCAAAATCGTGGCGGGCGGCAAACCGGGGTCAGGCGAAGGGTTTTTCGTGCTTCCCACGATCGTCGACGGCGTCAAGCCGGGAGCGCGGCTGGAGCAGGAAGAGATCTTCGGCCCGGTGCTGGCGGTCATTCCCGTGTCGAGCTTCGAAGAGGGCATCGCCGTCGCGAACGACACCGAGTACGGGCTGACCGGCGCCCTGTACTCGAGCGACCGGGAGCGCCTCGACCGCGGGAAGCGCGAGCTCTTCTGCGGCAACCTGTACTTAAACCGCAAATGCACCGGCGCGATGGTCGGCGTGCACCCGTTCGGCGGGTTCAACATGTCGGGAACGGACTCGAAGGCCGGCGGCCGCGAGTACCTCTATCTCTTCACGCAGGCGAAGGCGATCTCGGAAAAGATCTGAGAAGCGGAGCGGGCGTGTCAGACGAGACCTACCCCGCGCCGGCGCGGCGATTCCAGTCGGTCGGATTCTCCGAGATCGTCCAGGTTCGGAATCGCGTTCTCGCGCTGCTCGCGCAGGGGCATCGCGTCTGGCGCTTCGAGGGCGGCGAGCCGTACATGCCGACGCCGGAGCCGATCAAGGCCGCGATGACAGCCGCTCTCGCCCGCAACGAGACCCGCTATGCGCCCTCCTCCGGGGTTCCGGAGCTGCGGCGGGCGATCCTGGCGAAGGTGAGGGACAGGAATCAGATCCCGGCGGATGACGAGAGCCCGATCGTCGTGAACGGCGGGATGCACGGCCTCTTCGCGGCGTTCGCGACGCTGCTCGATGAGGGAGACGAGGTCCTGATGCTGTCGCCGTACTGGACGCCGATCGTCGACGTCATCCGGTACCACGGCGCCGCGCCCGTCCTGGTGCCGGCCGAAGAGGCGGGCCGCGACGGCTTGACCGCGGCGCTTTCGAGAAAGCTCTCGAAAAAGACGAAGCTCCTTTACTGGAACTCGCCGACGAACCCGACCGGGCAGGTCTTCTCGCGTGCGCAGGTCGAGGAGATCGCCGCGTTCGTGCGCGACAGGGGTCTCGCGCTGATCTCCGACGAGGCGTACGAGGACCTGATTTACGAAGGAGAGGGGCACGTCTCCCCCGCCTCGTTTCCGGGCCTCTCCGAGCGGACCATCTCCGTCTTCACGATGTCCAAGACGTACTCGATGACCGGCTGGCGCGCCGGGTACGTCATCGTGCCGAAGCGCTGGTGTGCCGCCATTCAGACCGCGGTCCTGTACTCGATCAACGGCGTGTCGACGCCGACGCAGTGGGCGATGCTCCAAGCGCTCTCGATGCCGCCGGACTTTCTCGAAGAGGCGAAGGCGGGATACCGCCGCCGGCGGGACGCTCTCGTCGCGGGCCTGCGCTCTGCCGGGTTCGAGCTCGAAACCCCGCGCGCGGCGCTCTACCTCTTCCCGAAAATCCCCGCGTCTCTGGGGGCCGGCTCCACGGCGGCGGCCACCGCGCTCCTCGACACGAAGCGGATCGCGACCGTGCCCGGAATCGTTTTCGGACCCGAGGGAGAAGGCCACCTCCGCTTCTCGTTCTCCGTCCCCGAAGAGACGATCCGGGGGGGGATCGAAGCGCTTTAGCGGCGGCGGGGCAGGGTCGCACGGAGGCCGCTTCGATCGGCGCATCGCGACGTCGGCCTGGTCAGCTCCAGGTCGAACCAAGACCGCCTACCTGCGGGCCCCCTCACCCCACCCTCTCCCCGAGCGCGGGGAGAGGGAGCAGACCTGCGTTACCGCTTGTACGAATCCGGTCGCACATCCTCCAGCGCGGGGAACCTCGCGCGCATCTGGCTCACGAGCGCCGGCGAGATCTCGCCGAAGAGAACGGTCTCCCCAGGGCCCGCTTCCGCGAGAACCTCTCCCATCGGGTCGATGAGGGCGGAGTCGCCGACGTAGGAAAGCCCGCCGCCCTCCCCGGCGCGATTCACACCTATGACGTACGCCTGGTTCTCGATGGCGCGGGCCCGCAGGAGCGCGCGCCAGTGTTCGCGACGCGAGTCGGGCCAGTTCGCGATGACGGCGTACACGTCGGTGTCCCTCGCCGCGAGGCGGAAGGGCTCCGGAAAGCGCAGGTCGTAACAGATGAACGGCGTGACGCGAACACCCTCCACGGTCGCGGTCACGACGCGCTCGCCATGCGCGTAGTGCCGCGCTTCCCCGCCGAACGTGAACGGGTGGATCTTGGCGTACCGCGTCACCGCGCCGTTGGGCGAAACGAGCAGGGCAACGTTTCTGGGCTTCGGCTGCCCCGCCTCGGGGACGCTCGCGAGCAGCCAGATCCCGAGGCTCGCCGCCGTTTCCCGCAGGAAGGTCTCCGACGCTCCTCCTTCGGGTTGCGCGACCCGGCCGGGCGCCATCGAAAAGCCGGTGGAAAACATCTCGGGAAGCACGGCGAGCCGCGCGCCCCCTTTCGAGGCTTCGGTCGCGAGTCGAAGAGAGCGGCGGTGGTTCTCCTCGACGTCTTCCCACGCGAGGTCCATCTGCAGGAGGGCTACGCGCATAACTTCCCTAGCCTCGCGACGGCGGTTTCCAGCGTGTGGTCCTTCTTGCAGAACGCGAACCGGACGTAGCTCCTGCCGAGCCTCTTGTGATCGTAGAACGCGCTCGGCGGAATCGCCGCGACGCCGCAGGTTTCGATCAGCATCCGGCAGAACTTGACGTCGTCCTTGAAACCGAAGGAACGGATGCCGGCGCACACGAAGTACGTTCCCGCCGGAGACTCGACCTCGAAACCGATCCTCCCGAGCTCGCGGACCAGGTAGTCGCGCTTGCCGCGATAGGTGTCGCGCAGGAGGCCGATGTATTCGGTGCCGAGGGAGAGGGCGACGGCCGCCGCGTGCTGCAGCGGCGTCGCGGTCGCAAACGTCACGAACTGGTGCGCGGCGCGGACCGCTTCCGTCAGCGGAGCCGGCGCGGCGGCCCAGCCGATCTTCCAGCCGGTCAGCGAGAACGTCTTTCCGAAGCTCGAGATCGTGATCGTTCTCTCGCGCATGCCGGGCAGTGTCGCCATCGGAATGTGGGCCCCGTCGTACACGAGGTGCTCGTACACCTCGTCGGTAATGCAGAGGACGTCGCGCTCGCGGCACAGGACGGCGATTGCCTCCAGCTCTTCGCGCGTGAACACCTTCCCCGTCGGGTTGTGCGGCGAGTTCACCACGATCGCGCGGGTCTTTGGCCCGAAAGCCGCGGCCAGCGCGTCGGGGTCGAACCGCCAGCCGGGCGCGTGCAGGGTGACGATCCGCGGCCGCGCTCCCGCCATGCGTACGCACGCCTTGTACGAGTCGTAATAGGGCTCGAAGAGCACCACTTCGTCGCCCGGGCCGCACGTCCCGCAGATCGCGTCGAAGATGGCCTCGGTGGCCCCGGACGTGACGGTGAACTCATCGCCTTCGACATAGTCGAGTCCGTAATCCCGCCGGTATCGGGCGGCCAGCGCGGAATGGAGGTCGGGAAGGCCGGACCCGCGCGCATACTGCCCGCGCCCGTCGCGGATCGCCGCGATCGCTGCTTCCTTGACGAACTCGGGGCCGTCGAAGTCCGGGAAGCCCTGTGCGAGGTTGACCGCGCCGTGCTCGTTGGCGAGGCGGGTCATCTCCGAGAAGATCGTCGTCCCGAAGCCCTGGAGCCTCCGGGCGATCGGCGGGCGCATCAACGGATCATAGCTGTCGGTACCAGTGGTCACCGTCACGATGACCCGCCGCCATCCCCGTCAGCGGAAACCCGGCACGGCCCCCCTGAATCCCAGGGGTTCCCGGGGACCTATTTGAAATCCGGGTAATCTGTCGC
>JBDTRB010000175.1:0-6160 GCA_039931865.1 Acidobacteriota bacterium
AAACAAGAAGGTCCCGATTTCTCGGGACCTTCTATTTCCGACAAAGCCGGACAAGAGTCCGGCAATGGTGACGGCTCAAGGAGAGCTTACCACTCGCCCTCTCCTGCGTGCTTCTTGCCGGGGGAGGCTTCCTCGTCCTCGTCGTCGAGGTCGTCCGCCGCTGCGCGGGCGAGCTCTTCCGAGTCGTGAGTCTCGGAGAATTCCTTCAGCCCGCGCCGGTACTCCTCGTCCGCCTTCCAGTTTCCTTCCCCGAACATCTCCCCGGTCCCGGTCCCGGTCCCGGTCCCGGCAGCCCCGGCGGACTTCCTCGAAGAATCTCCGCCGGACACTCCGGAAGACCTGGCGGGCCTGCCTGAGGAAGCCGCGGCGGGCTTGCCGGAAGAAGAGCGTTCGGACGACTTCGCGGAAGTGGAACCGCGCGAGGGCATCGCGTTCGAGCGCCCGCGCGTCTTGTCCGACGAGGCTTTCGAGGAAGGAGTCTGCGCGCCGCGGCCCGTGCCCGACGGTTTCGACCCGCTCGTCTTCGCGCGCGAGCTCGAAGAGGTCTTCGCTCGACCCGAGCGGCTGGCGCTCGATTTTTTCGCGGCGGATCGAGAGGCGGTCCTGGAGGCCCCGCTCCTCTTCGACGACGACTTCTTCGCCGCCCCGCGCGAGGACGACTTCTTCGCCGCGCTGCGTGAGGACGACTTTTTCGCCGCCCTGCGTGAGGACGACTTCTTCGACGACGACTTTTTCGCGCCGCCGGAGGACCCGCGTCCGCGCGCCGACGCGCCCCTGCCGGAACCCTTCTTCGCGCCGCCGGCGCGTTTGGTCCTTCCGCTGCCGGACGATTTCCCCGCCGATTTCTTCTTCTTGGCCACTCTGTGCTCCTCCTCTCCCGGGTCTCCCCGGCGCTTCGAATCATACAATTGGAGACGTGTCGAATCGAGAAGGAGAGCGCGTCCAGATCATTCCTCTTCCTTCCGGGCTTCGCATCGAAATCGGCCCTCTCGTGCGGCGCCGTCGCGACCGGGTCAGGCTGCTCGCGGTGGCCGCCACGCTTCTCCTGGCGACTCTGTTCGGCGGCGCCCGACTCGTGTCCGCCTGGGATTCCGGGCTCCGGAAGGGCGACTTCGCCGACCTGCCCCTGCCCGCCCTGCTCGCGCTGTCGGTGGCCGTGGGGCTCTCGACGCCCTTTGCGCTCCTCGGTCTCTCCGCCCTGGCCTTCGCGGAGGAGACGATCGAGGTCGGGCCGGACGCGATCACGATCGAAACCGTCGTCTTCGAAAATGTCCGTCGACATCGGATCCGCCGATCAGACCTCGACTGCTGGCGCGAGACGTTCGTGCCTCTGCCGCCGTGGTGGACCTGGGCGGTCGAGAGGCTCGCGGTGAAAGCGGACGGGCGTCTCATCCCGCTGGCCGGCATGGCGGGCCCGAAAGAGAAGCGCAAGATCGCGGCGGCGCTCTCGCGGGCGACCGGGAGGCCGATCGTCCGGGACTTCGGACGCATCCGGGAAATCGAGGATCCTCCTGCGGCGACGCGGATCCGGGATAAAATCTCTCGGTGAACAACATTTCTACCAACGCCGACCGGCACCTGACCGACGTCCGGCTCTTCGAGTTCGACGTGCCGGACGAGGTCCGCTGGGGCCTCGCGGAAGCGGGCTTCGTTTTCGCCACTCCGATCCAGGCGGCCACGCTCCCGCTCACCCTTTCGGGGCGCGACGTCGCCGGCCAGGCGCAGACAGGAACGGGAAAGACCGCCGCCTTCCTGATCACGATTTTTTCCCGCCTGCTCCGGACCCCGCGGCCGGGGCCCGCTCACGGCCCCCGGGCGCTCGTCATCGCGCCGACGCGAGAGCTGGTCGTCCAGATCCGCCAGGAGGCCGAGGCCCTCGGTCTCCACACGGGACTCTCGACCCTCGCCGTGTTCGGAGGAATCGACTACCGCCTGCAGCGCGACGCTGTGAAGACGGTTCCGGACATCCTGGTCGGAACACCGGGACGCCTGATCGACTACGAGCAACAGGGCGCCACGACGTTTAAGGACGTCGAGATCCTCGTCGTGGACGAGGCCGACCGGATGTTCGACATGGGCTTCATCCGGGACCTCCGCAAGATCCTGCGCCGCTGCCCGTCCTACGACCGCCGGCAGACCCTCCTCTTCTCGGCGACGCTCTCCGCCTCCGTCATGGAGCTCGCGTACGAGCACATGAACAACGCGCAGAAGATCGAGGTCGAGCCGGAACGCGTCGGAGCCGAAGGGATCACCGAGCTGCTGTACCACGTGTCCTCGTCGGAAAAGTTCCGGCTCCTTTTAGGCGTTCTGGAGCAGGAGGGCGGATCCCGGGTCCTGATCTTCGTGAACCGGCGCACGACGGCGTTCGACCTGGTGAAGGGTCTGACCGCGAATGGCTACCCGACCCGCGCGCTGGCCGGGAACGTTCCGCAGGACCGCCGACTCAAGATTCTGACCGACTTCAAGGAAGGCCGGCTCGCGGTCCTGGTCGCGACCGACGTCGCGTCCCGGGGACTCCACATCGAGGGCGTCTCGCACGTCATCAACTACGACCTACCGCAGGACGCCGAAGACTACGTCCACCGGATCGGCCGCACCGGCCGCGCCGGCGCGGTCGGCCAGGCGGTCTCCTTTGCCTGCGACGACTACGTGTTCTCGCTCGACGCGATCCAGAAGCTGATCGGCCGCCCGATCGAGGTGCACTGGCCGCCGGAGGAGCTGTTCCGGTCGGGCAAGGTTTCAAACGCACCTCGCCCGCATGCGGCAGGACAGCCGCGCCGGTCGGGACCTCGCCAGAAGCCCGCCGGCATGCGCATCCCGATTGCAGCGAGTCCGGAGGACCCGGACTCTTTTGGAAGAACAAAGAGGAAGAGTCACCGCCGTTGACGGGGAAGCCGGGGCCGTCAGGGGTTAAGGGTAAGGGGTAAGGGCGGTTAGGGTTGAGAGCTGAGTTCAGGCTGACGTCGTCCAAAGAGCCGTCCTGCCCCGCCCGGTTACTTTTTCGATTCCCGATTCCCGATTCCCGCGATTTCTTCCCGCCTCACCCCTCACCCCTGACCCCTTACGGCTCCCGTTCCCATTCTCAGGCGGCGGCGAGCGCTCCTGCGGCCACCCAATGGGCGAGGAGCCGCCGGATCCTGTAGGAGTCCGCCGCGACGCTCGACTCGCATTCGCGCGGGGTCGCTCCCGTTGACACGCGCGTCCACAGGTCGCGGAACAGAATTCCGTCGCGCTCGTCGGGATGGGGCGTGGGCTTGATCTCGGTGATCTTCAACTCGACCTCGTCGGGGACGAGAGCGGCGGCCTGCTGGAACTCGTCGTAACGGCGCATGCCTTCGAGCGAGAGCGGAAGGATCTGCCGCAGGCCTGCGGCGCCGCTGTCGTCCGCGCTCGAGTCCGCCGAGCGGGAAAACATGAACGTTCCGGGGAGCGGACGCTCGAGCAGCTGGTAGAAGGCTTCGTCTCCCGAGAGCAGGCCCGTCCGGCACGCCTGGAGGCGGCCCGCCTTCAGCAGGATCGTAGCGATCGTCTCGCCTTTGCGGTCCTTCACGTTCAATGACCCGCTGACCCGCGACTCCGCGAGACTCTGGAGGAGGGCGGGCAAACCAAAGATGTCGAGGTCGCCGGAAAGGGTCGCCGCCGGAGGAGGCGCCGCGGCGCCCTCGCCGCCCGAAGCGTTGACCGGAGACTCCGCGAACGCGATCAGCGCCTTCGAAGCGGCTTTCCCGATCTCGTGCCCGGTAAATCGTTTGGCCAGGTCTTCAAAGGCGGCGCGAACGGCGGGATGGGGGGTGGTCGACAGAGCTTCGATGCAGTAAAAGAGGCTCTGGTCGTTCTGGTGGAGGACGAGACCGAAGAGCTTGAATGGCGCGTTTGCCTTGATTGCGCCGAGAAGGGCGTTCATCGCATCTTCGTCATCCGAGAGGTCCTGACCGGCGAGCTCCGGCAGCCGCGCCATCGTGTCCCCGAGCTCCGGGCGGCGCTTTAAGCCGTGCTCGACGACCGCCTTGTGCGCGCCCGGCGTTCCGAAGCGCGCGAGTGCCGCGACGACCCGGTCGAGCAGGAGGCGGGTCTCACGCGGGTCATAGAGACTGTCGGTCGCCTTGTTCAACAGCACCGCCTCGAGATCCTGGAGGAGCGAGACGAGCGTGTGCTCGGCCTTCGGGTGCTTCAACTGTCCGAGGTTCGCGATCGCCTCCTTCACCAGGGGGGCCGGAAACCGGAGCTCGAGGTGCCGCACCGCGAGATCGACGTCCTCGTCGATGTCGGCCCCGGCCGGGCGGGGGATCCGGCGAAGCAGGTAAAGGAGATTGCGCCGGTAGTACCACTCCTCGTCGGCGGCGCCGCGGGCAAACGCGGGCCGGAGATCCGCGAGCGCGGCCTCCCGCGCCGACGGCCCGTGCACTTCGAGGAGCAGAAGAAGAAGACGCCGCCGCTCCCGCTTCACCTCGCGGCGCAGGTCGGCGAGCAGCCCCTCCGGTGTCAGGTTGAGAAAGAAATTGAGAACCTTCCGCAGCTGCGGATGAAGCTCCGCGGACTCGGCGTACTTGCGCAAGCGTTCGGGATCGAGCGTCTCGTCGCCCTTCTTCCGCATCACCTGCGCGGCGACCGGGTCGACCGTCCTGTCCGCGATGATGGAATTCGCGAGGTCGATCATCGTGCCCGACTGGCCAAGCGACCCTTCGTTGAAACGGTCGACGGCGGAGCGGACCATCTCCTGGAACCGGCGGCTGGACTCGGCGGGGTCTTCCGTCTCGGTGACGATGCGCCGCATCGCTTCGATCGCCGGGCTCGCAGGCACCGCGGCCGCGCGGGCGACCTCCGCGGCCGCCGGAACGATCCATCCCGGAAGACTGCTGCCGAGCGACTTGAAGACGTCCCCGGTGTTCACGTTCAGTCCCATCTCGCGGAGACGGTCGAGGTATTGCTCGAATTCCTTCCCGGTTTTCGACGTGCGTGCGGCGGCGGCGAGCGTCTGCGACGCCAGCGGCGCGGAAGACCCGCCGCCGGACCCGACCTCGCGCTCGAGTCGGTCGAGAAGCACCGACAGCCGGCGCAGGTTCTGAAGGTCCTCGCCGCCGGCGGCCGGGTCTCCTCCCTTGGCGCCCGCCGCCGTGGCGAGCCCCCGCGTGCCGCTCGCCGGAACCTGACGGAAGAGAACGTCGACCGATGCCGCCGTCGCCGAGGAGCTCGTCGCGTCCTTCAGGTGCGTCAGATTCGTCTTCAAAAACTCGCGGTCGCCCTCGGGACAGTAGACGAGCACCCGTTCCTTCAGCTCTTCCAAAAAAGTCTCGAAGGGTCCGCGAGGTACGAGGTTGAACTCCCCCATCAGATGAATTTTTTTTACCGCGTGGAAGATATAGTCGGAGACCGGGATCTCGGTGCCTCCGCGGTACTGGGAGATGGTCCACGAGTGGATAGTCGAAGCCATCAGCTCGGGCGAGTACTGGAGAAGCACCCGAAACGACTCCGCGACCACGAGGGGCGGCAGAGTGTCCGAGAGGTACTGCTCGAGCTCGTCGAGCGCCTCGCGCAACTCCGAGTTCATTGTTTCGCCGGGCATGTTCGAGTTGTCCTAGGCTAACCCACGTTCGACCCGCGCGATAGCGGAAGGGGCACCGGAACTGCGAAATCCTTCGAAAAACCGGCCAAAAAGCGGCCGCGCAGGCTCAGAAGCTCTTGAGAAAGTCGGCGTTGGACTTGAACTTGGAAAGACGGCCGAGCACGAGCTCCATCGCCTGGATCTTGTCGACGGCCGCGAGCGCCCTCCTCAGCTTGACGATCTTGGGGAGCTCGTCCGGAGCATAGAGCTTCTCTTCCTTACGGGTTCCCGACTGCGGAATGTTGATGCACGGAAAAATCCGGCGGTTGAAGAGGTCCCGGTCGAGCACGATTTCCGTGTTGCCGGTGCCCTTGAACTCCTGAAAGATGATCTCGTCCATTCGCGAGCCCGTGTCGATGAGCGCGGTTGCGATGATGGTCAGCGAGCCGCCGCCTTCGGCGTTGCGGGCGGCTCCGAAGAAGCGCCGCGGCTTTTCCATCGTGCGGGCGTCGATGCCGCCCGACATGATCTTGCCGCCGCCCTTCTGCATGTGGTTGTAGGCGCGCGCCATCCGGGTGATCGAGTCGAGAAAGATGATCGCGTGCTTGCCGCATTCGA
>JBDTRB010000176.1:0-6002 GCA_039931865.1 Acidobacteriota bacterium
GTGATGTTGATGTCGCTCTTGTAGTCGTTCGAGCCTCCCGCTGCCATTGACATGTGACGGATCTCCTTCGGTTTCTTGTAAAAGCTATTTCGAGGCCGGGGCGGCCGCGCCGGGCTGCGGCATGCCCTGCGCCTTCTTCTGGGTGATCAGGCCGACGTTCTGGAACCCGGCGTCCTTGGTGATCCGCATCACTTCCTTGACCTCGCCGTATTTCAGCCGCTGGTCGGCCTTGATCACGAGGTCCGTCTGCGGGGCCCGCTGGTACATCTCTTCGAGCGTCTTCTGGAACTCGACCTTCCCCATCGGATTTTTCTCGGAAAGGTAATACGCCGGGGGTGACGCGAAGCTGACCGTGACCACCTTCTGCTTGTCGCCCTCCGGCTTTTTGTCAGGATTGCGGGTCTCCGGCAGCTGCACGCTGATCCCGTTTTGAAGGAGCGGCGTGACGACCATGAAGATGATCAGAAGCACGAGACAGACGTCCACCAGCGGTGTGACGTTGATGTCGCTTTGAATTTTGTTGCGGCTGCCGCCGCCTCCCACGCCCATCGGATACCTCCGCGGAAAGTGTGTCTATGCCGTGCGTTGAGTCTGCGCTCCGCGGCGCTTGATGAAGTAGTCGAGAAGCTCCGACGAGGAGTTGGACATTTCGACCTGGAATCGCTCGATTTTGTTCATGAAGATGTTGAAGAGCCAGACCGCCGGGATGGCGACGAAGAGTCCGAGGGCTGTGGTGACCAGCGCCTCCGCGATTCCGGTCGAAACCGCCGCGATGCCGCCGGAGCCCGTCAGCGCCATTCCGCGGAACGCGTTGATGATTCCGATGACTGTGCCGAAGAGGCCGATGAAGGGCGCGGTCGTGCCGATCGTTGCGAGGCCGGAGAGGCCCTTCTTCATGTCGGCGGTCGTGACCAGGGTTTCCCGCTCGATGGCCCGCTCGGCCGCTTCGATCGGGTCGTGCCCCTGAATGTTCGTGGCGCCGGAAACCATGTCGTTGTGGAACTCGTAGAGTCCCGCGGAGACCACGCGCGCGAGGTGGCTGTTCTTGAACTTCTTCGACGAGTCGATCGCCTCCTGGAGCTTGTCGTTCTTCAAGAACCCGGTCACCAGGCGCGCGAACGCGAGCGACTGCTTCTTGGCCTTGTTGTAGTAGATGAATCGCTCGACCGCGACGGTCAATGAGTAGACCGACATGAGGATGAGAAGAATGCTCACCCCCTTCGCGAGCGGCGTCATCGTTTGCCAGAGAGTGACGGGATCAAAACTCATGAAGCGCTCCTTGTCATTCGGTAATCTTTATGCCGCAGCTCGCGACAACGATCTGCAATCCTAGTGCAAGTTAAAGGTGACGGTGACGGTGAGGTAAACACGGACGGCTCGGCCGTTTAACGTGGCCGGCTTGTATTTCCAGCCTGACACGGCCCTCACGGCGGATGCGTCCAGCAGGGGATTGACCGATTTCAAGACCTTGACTTCTTCGACGCTCCCGCTGGCCGTGATGATGGCTTCGAGGATGACGACCCCCTCCATGCGCGCCTTGCGAGCGGCCTCCGGATACTGGGGGTCGATCTTGCTCTGAAGAGAGGGCGCTTTGACCTCGCCGCCCACCCGGAGCGGCTGGTCGCCGCCTCCCGCTCCGCCGGTCCCGCCGACGACCCCTCCGAGCACGCCGCCCGGCACGCCGCCCTCGACGCCGCCTTCGACGCCGCCTTCGACACCTCCCGTCGAGGGCGCCTCCGGCACGGAGGGAGCGACCGGGATCTTCTCGGGAATGATGGTCGGCTGGACCATTTCGACAGAGCGGACGGGCACGACCTTCTGGACTTCCACCACCTTGGGGGCCGCCTTCGGCGCCGCCGCCGGAGGCGGGGGGGGCGGCGGAGGAGCCGCGGCATAGAAAGTCACGGGGATCGGGGGCTCCGGCACGTCATCGACGAACCAGATCGAGGCGCCGACGATGATTCCGATGACGACGGCATGAATCGCGATCGAGACAGGCAGGGTCAACGCAGTCCTTGAGCCGCTTTTGCGGTTGCCCGATTCGATCAGCACATCTTCGAACATGTCTCTCCTCCCGACTGGCAGGACACCGGATCTACCTGGCCGGTTCCGGCGTCGGCGTGGTTGCGGCAGCCTTCTTACGCAATTCGAGTGCCTGTTGCCGGTACCGGTCGGCGGTGGCGACGTCTTCCTGCTGCTTGGCGGGGTCCGTTTCGACTTTCGCCTTCTCGCGGTACAACAGGTTGATGTAAGTCAGCGCGTCGAAGTTGTCGGGTTTGATCTGGAGCGCCTTTTCCACCGCGTGAAGACCGGTATCGACGATCTGCGTACGGGTCGCCGGATCGATGTCCGGGTAGTGGTACGAGCGGTCCCAGGCCTGGACCCCGATCATCACGTACGCCTCCGGGTTGTCGGGCTCCAAAGCCGTACGCTTGTTCAGCCACTCGAAGCCCTGCTTGAAGTCGCCCTTCTTGAAGTACATCGCCGCGAGCGACTGGATGGCTTTGGTGTCCTTCGGATTGGACTCCAGCCGCTGCTTGTAGAAGCCGATGGCGTCGTCGTACCGGTCCGTCGAGAGATACATCGAGACCAGAAACTCGTTCGCCCGCTTGTCCTCGGGATGCGCCGCCAGGTAGGTCTTCAGGTTCTCGATCGCTTTCGCGGCGAACTCCTGGTCTTTCTGGTGCTTCGAGCCGGGCTGGTACATCGCCATGTAGGCGAGGCCGATGTTCTTCTGGAGCTTGGTCTGAGAGGGATCGAGGCGGGAGGCGTTCTCGTAGCTCGCCAGCGCGGCAGGGTAGTTGCCGGCCTTGAAGGCGTCGTTGCCTTTTTTGACTGCCTGCCGCGCCTCGATCTTCTTGCAGCCGGCGAACGGGATCGTCGCGACCGCTACAAGGAGAAGAGCGGCCGCGGCGGAGCGGAAACGTCGACTTGGCATTCTGGGATGCTCCTGTGCTCTTTTGCTTTTTATCGCTTTTCCGGGCCTTTTGGGCGCCTTCCGGAGAGGCGAATTCTGTTGAATTCGCCGGGACATTGCAACATCGTTTTTTTTCAACCTTTTGCCGACAGGGACGCTCGTCTCCCGGGCGGGGAATAATGGCCCGAGCGCCGGCGCTTGTCGTTCGGCAGGAGGCACATTTGAAGACACCGTTCGCCGTCGTCGGGCTGCTCGCCGCCACGATCTCGCTGGCGCAGGCACCGAAAGCACCTTCCGCGCCGTCGCCCATGCCGCCCGTCGGCGAGCGCGTCGAGGTCCACATCAGCAACGTCGAGGTGGTGGTGACCGATTCCAAGGGGAATCGTGTGACGGACCTGACGAAGAACGACTTCGAGGTGTTCCAGGATGGCGTGCCTCAGACGATCGAGAATTTCTATGCGGTCGGCGGGGGGAGAGTCACGTTCGGCGACGGCAAGAGCGAGCCTCTGGAGACGATCGAGTCTCGCGGAGACCTTCCGCAGGAAATCAAGGCCCGTTTCATCCTCTACATCGACAACCTGAACATCTCACCGCAGAACCGCAACCGGATGTTCGGCAAGCTGAAGGAGTTCGTCCTGAAAAACGTCGGACCCCGGGCCGAGGCGGAGGTGATCACCTTCAACCGCTCGCTCAAGGTGAAGCGCAAATTCACCGCGGATCCTACGGAGATCCTGTCGGCGCTCGAGGAGATCGAACGCGAGACCGGCGGCGGGACTTCGACCGCGGGTGAGCGGAGGGACAGCCTCCATCGGATCGACGAATCCCGGTCCCCGGATGAAGCGCTGCAGATCGCGCGGCAGTACGCCCGGTCACTGCGCAACGACCTCGAGTTCGACGTGGACGCGCTCAAGAACACGCTGAACGCGCTCGCGGGCATCAAGGGACGCAAGGTCCTCGTGTACGTGTCCGAGGGGCTCCCGGCCACGGCCGGACTGGAGCTCTTCGACGCCGCTCAGAAGAAGTATCAGTCCGGGACGTCGACGCTCGAGGCGTTCGAGTTCGACATGAGCGGTAAGTACGCCGGCATCATCCAGGCGGCCAACGCGCAGGGCGTCACGATCTGGGCGCTCGACGCTTCAGGACTGACCGTCGACGAGATGATCACCGCGGAGAACAGGAGTTTCGAAACCCGGCCGAGCGACTTCCTGATGCGCCAGAACTCCCAGGCGCCGCTTCAGATGCTCGCCGAGCAGACCGGCGGCATGGCTTCAATCAACTCGAACAGCTGGGAACGCAGCCTGAACGAGCTCGCGAAGGACTTCTCGAGCTTCTACTCGCTCGGGTACCGAACGTCCCGCTCGGCGGTCGACCGCCCGCACTCGATCACCGTGAATGTGAAGCGCAAGGGAATGCGGGCGCGCTTCCGTAAGACATTCCTCGAGAAGACGCCCGAAACCCTCGCCGCCGAGGCGGTCCAGGCGAGCCTCTTCTACCCGCGGGACGACAACCCGCTCGGCATCCATGTGACGCTCGGCACCCAGAAGCCGTACAACGACGAGAATTTCGCGATTCCCGTCCGGATCGCGGTGCCGATCGGGAAGCTCGGTCTGCTCCCGACCGGCGACCGTTACGAGGGGGCGTTCTTCGTGTACGTCATTGCCCGCGACGCTGCCGAGAAGCAGTCCGACCTCGCGATTCAACGTCAGGCCGTCGTGGTGCCGACGAAAGACCTCTCGGCGGCGCAGGCCAAGGACTGGTTCTACGACTTCACGATGACCGTCGCCCCCGGCAGCCAGCGGATCGCCTTCGCGGTCCGGGACGGCAGCACGGGCGCGACCTCCTACTACCAGAAGAACTTGTTCGTCTCGCTCCTGCCGAAGGACGCGGCGAAGAAGGACGAGAAACCGAAGGCGAATTGAGCCTTCGCCTCCCGGGAGCGCGCCCTTCCCGGTACGCCCCCTCTCGATACGCTTTCGCTCGAAAAGCTTTCTCTTGATGCGCGTTCTCGGAATACGCCCTCTCCAGATACGATGGTGGCGATGCGGCCGCGACCGTCTCTCGTCCTTTTCGCGCGGGTCCCGGTCGCCGGACGCGTAAAGACGCGCCTCGCGCCCCTGTTGACGGAGGAAGGCGCCGTGCGGCTCTACCGCGCATTTCTCGAGGATGCCGCGCGGCTGTACGGAGCGGGGGATGCCTGGGAGCCCGTGCTCGCGGCCGAGCCTGACCCCGACGCGCCGGAGCTCGCGGCGCTTTTTCCGCTGCCCTGGCGGCGAGTTGCTCAGCGTCCGGGAGGGCTGGGCGAGAAGCTGACGGAGGCTTTTTCTCGAGAGTTCGCGCGAGGCGCGCCGTCCGCCATCGCCGTCGGCTCGGACCATCCGGGGCTGTCCCGCTCCGCGGTCGCGGAGGCCCTGGCGCAAGTTGCCGGGGGCGGCGCCGCGGTCATCCCCGCCGACGACGGCGGCTACTGTGCCATCGCGTTTTCCTCCAGCGCTCCGTGGGAAGAGGCGCTGCGGGACGTCCCCTGGTCGACCGGCTCCGTACTCGAGGTCACCCGCGCTCATCTCGCGCATTGCGGGGTGGCGCTTTCGATGCTTGCTCCCGGATACGACGTGGACCGCCCGGAAGACGTCGACAGGCTGCGGCGTGACCTTTCCGGCCGAGACCCGCGGTCCACGGATTTTCCCGCGGCGACCGCCCGGGCCCTGGCGGCGCTCCCATGATCCCGGTTCTCGACGCAAGGCAGATGCGCGCCGCCGACGCGGCCGCGATTCGCGCCGGGGCTTCCGTCTCAGAGCTCATGGAGAACGCCGCCGCGGCGCTCCTCGCGGAGATCGAGGCCAGGTTCTCGGATTGGCGCCGCGTCGTCGTGGCGTGCGGTCCCGGGAACAACGGGGGAGACGGTCTTGCGGCTGCGCGCCTTCTGGTCCGCGGCGGCATTTCGGTTTCGGTGTTCTCGCTGAACGCTCCATCGGAATATCGGGGGGCGGCGGCCGAGAACCGGGCCCGCGCGGAAGCCTCGGGGCTCGAGGTCGTCTCGCTCGCGGGCCGGGGAGGGTGGGAGCGGTTTCGCGAGGCCCTCGGCGAA
>JBDTRB010000177.1:0-5926 GCA_039931865.1 Acidobacteriota bacterium
CCGCGTCAGCTCTCGGGCAACGCGAGATATCCGCAGTCTCGGAAATCTCGGTCGAAGGTGAAGGCACCCTCCAATCCGAGTCGATCGAGGATCTCGAAGCTGACACAGTCTGTGAGCGACAGCCGTTTGTCCGCGAGCCGTTTCATCTGGACGAGCCCTCCGCGGAGCAGTCCCGCGTCGACGAAGACGACGTCGTAGCGCCGGCTGTTCAGAACGTCATCGGCGAACGCGACGGCGCGGAGGGCGCCGGCCCGGGCCCGCAGGCGCGTCACCGTCTCGGCGAGGATCAGATCCGTCAGCACGAACCGGTTGTTTCCGCTTCGGCGGAGATACGCCGCCGCCTCCCGATGATGCGCGTCGTCCGCGAGGACGAGAGCGAGCAGCGCGCTCGTGTCCGCGAGAAGCTTCACGGTCGTCCTCCTTGGGCCAGCCGTAGAGATAGTGGTCGTGCTGGTCGGACTCGTCGCCCGCAGACGATCGGACCGCACCGACCCAGGCATCCATGGGATCCGGGGCCGCATCGCTGGCGGCCTGTCGGCCTCGGCCCAGGTATTGGTCCACCGACTCTCGAACGACCGACGCGAGGCTCGCCCCCCGACGGGCCGCCTGGTATTGGAGCTCGCGGTATGTCCCCTCGGAGAAGCGGAGGTTCGTCGTGACGTAGCGCGGCATCGCGATACCACGATATCGCCTCCGCACGCGAGGATCAATGGAATACCTCCGACCTGGCCTGACCCTCCGCTTCCGCCAGTCCGGCTGGCGCGGGCCGCCGTTCGGTCGCCCCGCCGACCCAGCGACCGAAGGGGGTCAACGCTGAATTGCTGAATTCAGGATTTCAGAGCGACCGAAGGGGGTTGACGCTGAATTGCTGAATTCAGGATTTCAGCGTTGACCCCTCGTCTCTTCCTTCTGAATTCAGGATTTCAGCGTTGACCCCTCGTCTCGTTTCCTCTGACAGCAGGCCATGACCGACACCCCACTTAAATGTGTCCACCATGTCCCCGAACACTGTCCACCATCTCTCCGGGCTGAACGGCCTCGGGCGCGTCGGAGAGGAGTAGGAGTTACTTCACCCCATCCACGATGTAGAGGTCGGACAGGGTGCGGTTGTAGCTGTACACGTACGCCGCCCCGTCCTGCGTCGGAATCGGCAACAGGGAGGAAACGCCCGCCGCATCCGCCGGCATCAGCGTCTTCCAGGGCTCCTTGCGACCGGTCGCGATCTCCAGCCGGAAGACCTGCAGCGGCGCGACGCCGGTCCGATGGCCGTAAAGGAAGCGGCCGTCGGCGCTCCACTGATCGACGCCGTCCTTCTCATCGAGCCCGGGCACGAGCGTCGGCACGCCTCCCGCGATCGGGTACATGTAGATCTTGCGGTCCGGCTCGCGGATCAGCGTCCACTGATCGTCGGGTGACGAGATCCCGGTTCCGACGTACCCTTCCGGCGTGACGGTCCGCGGCTTTCCGCCGGCGAAGTCCCGCACCCACACCCGCGCGGTGCGTCCCGCCTGCTGCCCGTTGAACAGGATCTGCTTGCCAGTCGAAAGAAAGCCGGCGCCAAACACGGTGATGCCGTCTTTCGGGAAAACCCTGGGCTGGCCCGCGCCTGTGGGGTACGCGACGAGTTGCGGGTCCGCGGCGGGATGGACGATCGCGAGCGCCCACTCTCCGTCGGGCGACAGACTCTGGCCGCTGCCTTCTCCGAGCCTCACGGCGGGGGAGCCGTCCGTCTTGCGCAGATAAACGGAGTACCCGTCTCCTCCCCCTTCACCGGCCTCGGTGAAGAGCACCCTCTTTCCGTCGGCCGAAAGGGCGGCGGGCAGCGACCAGTCGAGCCAGGTGAGGTCGTTCTCCTTCGACGCTCCCGGCGGCAGCGCGAATATCTCGCATCGCAATGTCTCCCGCGTGAGAAGGATCCGTCCATCTTTGGAAATGTCCTGAAGCGTCAGCGCTCCGGGCACCCAGATGCGGCGGCGGGTCTTTCCCGACCGGGTCGTCGAGTAGAGAGCGCGGTTGCCGCCGACCTGCGCCGCGGTGAACCAGACCTCCGCGCCGGACGGGGACCAGGCCACGCCCTGCGCCGACTGGAAGAACGCCGACAGGCTCGTCTTCTTGCCCGCCCGATCGAGCAACGCGATGGACCCCCCGTCGTCACCCGGCGTGGGATGGTCCACGAAGGCGACGAGATCTCCGCCGGGAGAGAGTCGGACGTGGCTGACCCAGCCTCCGGTCTCGTAGAGAACGTTGCCCACCGGATATTCGATGCGCATCCTCCCCTGAACGGCGCGGACTATCGCCAGGCTCTTTCCGTCGGGAGCCGAGTCGGCCCACTCGACGTCTTTCAGGATTTCCCGCGGCTCTCCGCCCCCGACGGAAAGCTGTGCAAGCGTTCCGGTTCGACGGAAATTGCCCAGGACCGACCGTTCGAGCGAGACGGCCATGTCGCCGGATTTCGAAATCGACAGGACCTCGGCCCGCGCCAGGCCGAACGAACGGGACTCGGGGCTCTCGCTCCGGCCCGTGAAGATTTCCATCGGTTTGCCGTCCCAGGCCGCCGAGTACAGGACGCTCTGGCCGTCCGGCGCGAACCGCGCGGCGTAAACCGTGCCCCGGCGGAAGGAGAGCTGGTGGAAGGATGGAGGCGGCCGGTTGCTCGCTTTCTGAATCGCGAACCAGGCGATCGCGGCGGAGACGAGCGCCGTGGCGAGCACCGCGCCGGCGACGACGGGCCACGAGACTCGCGCCACGTTTGCGTGCGGGAGCGCGGCATGCGCCGCGGACTCGCCCGACAGCCCCGAGAGGGCCTCCAGATCGAACGCGAGATCGCGCGCCGAGTAGAACCGCTCCTCCGGGTTCTTCTCGAGACAGTGCCGCACGATGCGCTCGAGCCCGGGGTGCACGCTCTTGTTCGTGGCGGAAAGGTCGGGCGGCTCCTCGCGGAGGATGGCCGACATCGTCTCGGCCGCCGAATCGCGGTGAAACGCGCGAGCGCCCGACAGCATCTCGTAGAGGATCGCCCCGAAAGAGAAGAGGTCCGATCTCTGGTCCGCGGGCTTTCCCTTCACCTGCTCGGGAGACATGTACCCGAGCGTTCCCATCACGACGCCAGGCTCGGTCCCTGCGGCCGTCGGCAGGTTCGTCTGCATGCCGCCCTGACCTTCCGGCTGTGTCAGCTTCGCCAGACCGAAGTCGAGGATCTTGACGCGTCCGTCTTTGGTCAGGAAGAGGTTCTCGGGCTTTAAGTCGCGATGGATGATCCCCTTCTCGTGCGCCGCCGCGAGGCCCTTCGCGATCTGCACGGCGTAGTCGATCGCCTTGCGCAGCGCGATCGCTCCGCCGGAAAGCCGCACGCGCAGCGTCTCGCCTTCCAGGAGCTCCGTCACGATGTAGGGGGCGCCGTCCTGCGCGCCGAGGTCGTAAACGGCGGTGATGTTCGGATGATTCAACCCGCCCGCAGCCTGCGCCTCCTGCTCGAAACGCCGCAGGCGATCCGCATCCTGCGAGAAAGATGCGGGCATGATCTTGATCGCGACGTCGCGCTTCAACCGCTCATCGCGCGCCCGGTAGACCTCTCCCATGCCCCCCGCGCCTATGGCTGCGAGGATCTCGTAAGGACCGAGACGCGATCCTGAATGGAGGGGCATGAAGTCGCGGGATTGTAACGAAAAGGGTTCGTGGGGTCAGTGTTGATCTGATGCCTACCGGTTCTTCGCGGCCCGCCTCAAGGGCGGTACAAGTCTTCCCTCGTCCAGGAAGATCGTCCAGCAATCAAGACCGGCCTCGTTATTCCCCGGGGCGATTGACTCCGGCGTGGAACAGTACTAGTATCCGTACGTCTATGAGTACGGAGGCGCCGATGGTCGAGCTGGCATTGATGGAGGCGCGTCAAAAGTTGACGGGCCTGAATCGAACCTTGCAGGCGAATCCGGAGACGGTCGTTCGAATCACCCATCGCGGGAAGCCGGCTCTTGCGCTTCTCTCGGCGGAGCTCTACGACTCGCTCGTCGAGACATTGGAGCTCCTGGCCGATCCCGAGGCGACCGACGCTCTCCGAAAGAGTCTCGCCGACATCCAGGAAGGCCGAGTCCACACGCTCGAAAAGGTCGCGGCCCGGTTCGGTCTTCAGCGGTGACCGCGAGCGCGGCGTACGAGGTCCTCTGGACCGCGACGGCGCTCGAGATGCTGGAGGGAATCGGAGACCGGCGCGTTCAGCAACAGCTCTATGACACGTCGAAGCGGCTCGAGTCCGATCCTGACAAACAGGGCAAGCCGCTCCGTGAGCGCCTGCTTGGCTTTCGAAGCCTCAGGGCGATCGGCCAGCGACATCGGCTGATCTTTTCCGTATCGTCCTCCAGCTCTCGGGTCTTCGTGGTGGCCGTCGGGCTCCGCCGCGCCGGAGCGAGGGACGATATCTACGTGCTTGCGGAAAGGTTGATCCGGCTCGGGCTCGCTCCGGCGTCTGTCGGACGAAAGTCAGAAGCCTCTTCTCGGCCGAAGCGAGTCACAAAACCCCGCCGGAAGAAGAAATAGCCAGGGCGGATGCGCCCCGGGGCGAACGGACCACTCCTCACTCAGGTCCACGTCGAGAAGACGTCGAGCTAAGAATGAACCCGAATGACCAGACATCAAATCAAGATCGACCCGATTACCTCGCTGACTCGATTCGAGCAAGTTGGAGAGCTCTTCCCGCCGGAGAAGCTCGTCGGACCGGGAAAGGGCGGCGCGGTGCCGCCGCCCGCTGCCTCACCGCGTATGTGGCGGTCCGGGGGGAAGGGGAGGGCAAGGGGAGGGGGTGGGGGAGGGGGTCAACGCTGAATTACTGAATTCAGGATTTCAGCGTTGACCCTTCGTCTCCTCGCGTTGACCCTTCGTCTCCCGGGCTCGCTCCGGCGTCTGTCGGACGAAAGTCAGAAGCCTCTTCTCGGCCGAAGCGAGTCACAAAACCCCGCCGGAAGAAGAAATAGCCAGGGCGGATGCGCCCCGGGGCGAACGGACCACTCCTCACTCAGGTCCACGAAGACGTCGAGCTAAGAATGAACCGAATGACCAGACATCGAATCAAGATCGACCGATTGCCTCGCTGACTCGATTCGAGCAAGTTGGAGAACTCTTCCCGCCGCTGCGGGGACTCTCCGAGGACCGGGTCTTCGAGGCCGTGTCACGGTTACCCGGCATTTCCGTCGAGAAGCTCGTCGGACCGGGAAAGGGCGGCGCGGTCGCCGCCGCCCGCTGCCTCGCCGCGTATGTGGCGGTCCGCGCCGGAGGAATCTCGCGACGCCGGATGGCGAGGCGGTTCCATCATCGATGATTCCTCGTTAGCGCGTCCCGTTTACCGCCTCGAGGGGAGGCTCGAAGCCGATCCGGCGCTCCGCGATGCGGTGGAACGCCTCATCCGGGATCTCCGAGGAATCGGAGTCGCGGACCTCGTCAACCGCGCGGGACCGCCCTCCGAGGACTTCTAGATCCTGCTCGGAAACCTGGAGCCCGGGAAGACATCGAATCGAGACTGACACCATTAGTTCCCCGCTTGCCGGCTATTCGTAATCTGGCTATACTCTGGCTAGAATGCGACATGAGATCCTCCTCGCCCCCGAGGCGGCAGAGGACCTCAAGAGGCTTCGAGCGAAGGTGCGAGCCGAAGTCAAGGACGCCATCGAGCAACACCTCAGACATGAGCCTGCGAGACAGAGCAAGAGCCGGATCAAAAAACTGCGAGGGCTGTCGCACCCTCAGTTTCGGCTTCGAGTCGGCGACGTTCGTGTGTTCTACGACGTCCGTGAGGGGCGAGTGGAGATCCTGGCGGTAGTTCCGAAGAGTCAGGCCCAGGCTTGGTTGAACCAGAGAGGAAGCGAGCCATGAAGAAGATTGCACTCTCAGAAGCGAAAGACGATTTCTCCAGGGTTCTCCGAATGGCCGAGGGTGAGGG
>JBDTRB010000178.1:0-5911 GCA_039931865.1 Acidobacteriota bacterium
GCGCGGTTCTCCTGGCCACGTACCTGATCGTCGTGTTCTCCCTGGTTGTCCAGGGCTTGACCCTCACCCCCTTGACGCGCCGGCTCCTGAAAAAGAAGTCGACCGCCTGAGAGAATGGGGGGTCCGACAGCGCTCGCCTTTCCCACGCTACCCCGTCGCGAACTCCCGGAGCCGCCTCCCTCCGCGGTCAGCCCGGAGATGATTCCCTCGAATTCTCTGTACATCTGCGCGAGATCGTCCTGGGTGGCGGAATCGATCTGGAAACGGATGCGGGAGGTCCCGACCCTCGTTGAGGGAAGCCGGAAGGGGCGAGAAGGGTTCGGCACAGCTGGCCGCGGCGGAATGCGTAGTGAACGCTGAGACTAAGGACCACATGAATTGCGGGGCGCCGCCGGGAAAAGCGGGAGCGCTCGGCCGACTGAGAACTCTGAGGGCTCCGCGAACAGGGTTCGATTGGGACACTATGATGTCTCGATGAAGATCGGCGAGCGAGTCCTCCTTCCGAAAGTAGGAGGGTCGTCCGACGAGACCCTCGTCGTCGCCGACGGCTTTTACTGCCGCGAGCAGATCCGGCAGTCCACGGGACGCGAGGCCCTTCATCCCGCGCAGGTCCTTCAGATGGCCATTCGAGCCGATTCCGAGACGGCCTCACGCGGGGGAGCGCCATCCGCAAGCCGCGCGTGACGGGAAAGCCTCGAACCCGAGCGGCCTCTCCGCGAGGCGGCGGTGGCGGGTCCGCGGAGTTCTCCTGCGACCTGACAGCCCGCGCCCATCCGCTTCCGCACTTCTGGGAGCATACGGTCGGGAGCGGACACGCGCTTCTCGGGCTGCGGGCCGATTGGCAGGAGCAGATGACGCGCTGCCATCGGGAGCTGGGATTTCGCCACGTCCGCTTCCACGGACTTCTCTCGGACGACGTCGGAACTCTCGTTTGCGAGATGAATCGTCCGGTCTATTCCTTTTTCAACGCGGACCGGATCTGGGACTTTCTCCTGTCGATCGGCATGCGTCCTTTCGTCGCGCTGTCCTTCATGCCGGAGATGCTCGCCTCCGGCCCGACGACGGTCTTCCACTATCGCGCCAACGTGACGCCTCCCAGGAACCTGCGGAAGTGGGAGACGTTGATAGAGAGACTCGTTCGCCACGCGATCCAGCGATACGGCCGCGACGAAGTCGCTCAGTGGCCGTTCGAAGTGTGGAACGAGCCGAATTTGAAGGCATTCTGGACGGGATCGCGACTCGATTATTTTCGGTTTTACCACGCGACGGCGCGGGCGATCAAAGCGGTCGAACCGAAGATTGCCGTCGGAGGCCCCGCAACCGCCATGAACGCGTGGATCGACGAATTCCTCGCGTCCTGCGAGAAACGGAAGGCACCGCCCGACTTCGTCTCGACTCATCATTATCCGACCGATGCCTTTGGAAAACCTGGCGACGACACCGTCACGCAGCTTTCCAGGAGCCGGAGGAGCGTCCTGCGCGAGCAGGCGGAAGAGGTTCGCCGGAAAGTGCCCGACAAACCCCTCTACTACACCGAATGGAGCTCGTCGTCCAATCCGTTCGACGAGCTCCATGACGAGCCTTACGCGGCGGCCTTCGCCGTCAAGACCGTGATGGAGGCGGCGGGGGTCCTCGACGCCTACAGCTGGTGGACGTTCTCGGACATCTTCGAGGAAAATTACATGACCTCGGTGCCGTTCCATGGGGGCTTCGGGCTTCTGACCCTGCACGGCATCGCAAAGCCGGTCTACCGGGCATTCGAGCTGCTCCACCGACTGGGAACGGAGCGGCTGCCGGTCACGGGCACTCACAAGACGGTCGATGCCTGGGTCACCCGGCACGGAGAGCAAACGACGGTCGTCCTGACCAACTGGGCGCTCCCGCGGCACCCGATACGCGCCGAGACCGTGAAAATCACGCTGGTGGGTCCGGGGCGGCCGGTCCAGGCCGTTCTCGAGCGGATCGACGAGGACCACGCCAACCCCCGCCCGCTCTGGATCGAGATGGGGAGACCGACATACCCTTCCGCGGGCCAGCTCGAAGACCTGCATGCCGCATCGAGCCTCTCATCGGAGCGCCTCGACGTGACCGCAAGATCCGGCGCCACTCTCTTCACGGTGAGGATGCCTCCTCAATCGGTCGCCTCCGTGACGCTCTCCCGCAGACAGGGGAAGAAATGAAGATCTCTCTCGAGGGCAAGCACGCGCTCGTGACGGGCGCCAATTCGGGAATCGGGGAAGCGATCGCGCTCGCGCTCGCGGAAGCCGGCGCCGACGTCGCGATCAACTACGTCAGCAAGCCGGAAGCCGCCAGCGACGTCGCCAGCCGCGCCGCCAGGATGGGCGTGCGCTGCCTCTGCGTCGAGGCGGACGTGTCCGACGCCGCGCAGGTCGCTTCGATGTTTCGCCGCGTCGAGCAAGCCTGGGGCGGTGTGGACATACTCGTCAACAATGCGGGTATCGACGGAACCCGCGCCGAGGGCTGGGAAGCGGATCCATCCGCCTGGCGACGGGTCATCGAAATCAACCTCTTCGGCGCCTTTTACTGCGCGCGCGAGGCGCTTGCCGGGATGGTTGCTCGCAGGAGCGGCGTGGTCTTGAACGTCAGCTCCGTTCACGAGGTCATCCCCTGGGCGGGTTACAGCGCCTACTGCGCCAGCAAGGCCGCGATTTCGATGATGACGAAGACTCTCGCGCAGGAGGCGGCGCCGTCGGGTGTTCGGGTGCTCGCCCTGGCGCCCGGAGCGATCCGTACGCCGATCAACCAGGCTGTCTGGGGGAACCCGCAGGCGATGGCGGATCTCGCGGGCAAGATTCCAATGGGCCGCATCGGAGAGTCCGCGGAAATCGCACGGATGGCCGTCGTCCTCGCGAGCGATGCGGCGTCGTACGTCACCGGAACGACGGTGTTTGTGGACGGCGGCATGACGCTCTATCCGAGTTTCGAACATGGAGGATGACCCCTCAGCGGCGAACCGGCCCGGGGCCGCCGACGACGAGCTCGAGGCCCTCCAGCGTGATGCCTTTTCCTACTTCGTCCGAGCCACCAACCCCGACAACGGGCTCGTCGCCGACAACAGCCGGAAGGACGCGGTCGCGAGCATCGCGGTCGTCGGTTTCTGCCTCGCCTCCTATGCCGTCGCGGTCGAGCGGCAATTCATCGGCCGCGCCGAAGCCGTCGAACGAAGCCTCACGACTCTTCGATTCTTCGAGCGCAGCCCTCAGGGCGAGGAATCGGACGCCACGGGCCACCGCGGCTTCTACTACCATTTTCTCGACATGAAGACCGGAGCACGAACGTGGAAGTGCGAACTGTCGATGGTCGACACCGCGTTCCTCATCGCCGGAGCGCTGGTCGCGATGATGTATTTCGACCGAGAGGAGGAAGGGGAAAAAGAGATCCGCCGGCTCGCCGCTTCTTTGTACGAGCGCGTCGATTGGGACTGGGCCATGAACGGCGAGCCGCCGATGTCGATGGGCTGGAAGCCAGACATCGGCTTCATCCGCTACAACTGGGACGGGTACAGCGAGGCGATCGTTCTCTACGCCCTGGCGCTCGGTTCTCCGACGCACCCGATCGCGCCGGACGGATACGCGGCCTGGACGGGGACATATCAGTGGGAAAATCTTTACGGCTTCGAGTTTCTCTTCGCGGCGCCGTTGTTTGTCCATCAGCTCTCGCACGTGTGGATCGACTTTCGCGGGATTCAGGACGAGTTCATGCGAGAGAAGCGGTCCGACTATTTCGAGAACAGCCGACGCGCGACCTACGTTCAGCGCCGTTACGCGATTCGAAACCCGAAACGCTGCCGTGGCTATGGCGAGAACGGCTGGGGAATCACGGCGGGCGATGGTCCCGGCTTCTCCAAACTCCGGGTCGGTGGAGTGGACCGGACGTTTTTCGACTACGTGGCCCGCGGAGTTCCCTACGGGCCGGACGACGGGACTCTGGCACCGTGGGCCGTGGCCGCGTCGCTTCCTTTCGCGCCAGAGATCGTGATGCCGGCGCTCCGCCACATGAGGAGCGCATATCCGGGCATCACGAAGGAGGACGGCGCGCTGAGGAGCTTCAACCCCACCTACCCCGCCGCCGACGGGTCGGGTTCCGGATGGGTGTGTCCCGATCTGTACGGCCTGGAGCAGGGGCCGGTTGTCTTGATGATCGAGAATCATCGTTCGGGCCTCCTATGGCGGCTGATGCGTCGGTGCGATCCCCTCGTCTCGGGACTTCGCCGTGCGGGCTTTCGGAAAGCGTGGCTGGAGTCGGGCGGCAAATGACGATTGCACCCGTCGGCTCCGGCAGTCTTCGTTCCGGCGATGAGCACGACGCCGATCTCCTCGCCCACGTGCATCCAGGCGACTGGAAAAACCCGGTGCCCGCACCGTCCTACAACCTCGTCGTCATCGGCGCGGGCCCGGCCGGGCTCGTGATCGCGACCGGCGCGGCGGCGCTGGGCGCACGTGTCGCGTTGGTGGAAAAGAACCTCATGGGCGGCGATTGCCTCAATGTGGGCTGTGTGCCTTCGAAGGCGCTTCTGCGATCCGCGCTTTTTTACGCCGATCTGCGCCGGGCCGCGGAGTACGGGGGAGAGAGCCCCGAGCCGCACGACATCGATTTCGGAAAGGCGATGGAACGCATGCGGCGCATCCGCGCCCACATTGGTCACCAGGATTCCGCCAGGAAGCTGAGCGAGCTCGGTGTCGACGTCTTCTTCGGCGAGGCGGCCTTCGCCGGCCCCCGGTCGGTCCGGGTGGCGGGCGCGACTCTGAATTTCAGCAAGGCGGCCATCGCCACCGGTGCCCGGGCCGCCGCGCCGTCGATCGAAGGCCTGGCGGAAGCGGGCTATCTGACCAACGAGACGGTCTTCAATCTCACCGAACGGCCCGACCGGTTGCTGGTCATTGGCGGCGGACCGCTCGGGTGCGAGATCGCGCAGGCCTTCGCGCGGCTGGGAAGCGCCGTCACCATCGCGCAGAACGATCTGTTTTTTCTTGCGAACGAAGAGCGAGACGCCGCCGAGCTGCTGGCCCAGTCGCTGGCGCGGGACGGCATCCAGGTTCGGCTCAACACGGAAGTGACGAAAGTCTCCCTCGAGGACGGCGTCCGGCGCGTGCATCTCGTGAGCTATGACCAGGAGTCCGTCGTTACGGTGGATCAGATTCTCGTGGGTGTCGGGCGGATTCCCAACGTCGAGGGGCTCGATCTCGAGGCGGCCGGGGTGACTTACGATCCGGAGAAAGGCGTCCACGTGGACGACTTCCTGCGGACCAGCAATCGCCGGATTTATGCGGCGGGCGACGTGGCCCTGGAGCACAAATTCACTCACGTGGCGGATGCGACGGGCCGCATCGTCGTCGAGAATGCCCTTTTCCTCGGCAGGAAAAGACTGAGCGCTCTGACAATCCCCTGGTGCACCTATACCGACCCGGCCATCGCCCACGTCGGTATCTACGTTCGCGAAGCGCGCGAACGGGGTATCCCCGTCGAGACCTTCACCGTCCCGATGAGCGAGGTTGATCGCGCGATCACCGACAGCGAAGAGGACGGGTTCGCGAAGATCCACGTCCGCCAGGGCACGGACAGGATCCTGGGCGCCACGGTCGTCGCGCGCCACGCCGGCGAAATGATCAACGAGATCACGCTGGCAATGGTCGCGGGGATCGGGTTGGCGACAGTCTCCCGGGTCATTCACAGCTATCCCACGCAAGCCGAGGCGATCCGGAAAGCTGCCGACGCGTATTCCCGGACCCGCCTGACCCCGTTCTGGAAGAAGGTGGCCGCGCGCTGGCTGGCATGGTCGCGATTCGGCGATACCGCCTGAGAGCTCGGGAGACCGGACAGCGCTCGCTCTTCCCGCGCTACCCCGTCGCGAGCTCTTCGCGCAGACGGGCCAGGGAACTCTCGAACCGCG
>JBDTRB010000179.1:0-5851 GCA_039931865.1 Acidobacteriota bacterium
ATGGCGATCGCCGCCAGGATGCCGATGATCGCGATGACGATCAGCAGCTCGATCAAGGTAAAACCGGATTCCCGCTTTTTCATTGAGGCTCCATTTCTTTTCAGACCTGTTAACGTTTCCACGTGAAAGAGCAAGCGCGGGGCCACGACGGAGGAGTGGCTTAACTCCTGCGTCTGGCGAGTTTAGGTATCCAGCGGGAATGCCGCGGAGGCCGCAAACTGTCAGGGTGCGGGGTGCGTCGGTGACAATTTTTTGCCCGGAGTGAACGCGAATTCCTCGAGGACGTCGTCGAAGAGAAGAACCCCGTTCAGGTAGTCCCGCAGGTAGATCCGCTCGTCGTTGCCGTGCCGGCGGGCCATGTCCGTGATGTTCATCGGGATCGGCGAGTATCCGTACGCCGGTATGTTCGCGCGGCGGAAGTGGATCGAGGTCGTGACGCCCCCGAACATCGGCATCGGACCGAACGGCGTGCCCGGGTACCGGTCGGCCGTGACCTGGAGAAGCAGGCGCGTGAACGGAGTCGGGTAGGCGCTCGCGGTGGTGGCGCCGCTCGAGAAGTCGTTGACGATCTCCACTCCGAGGTCCCGCGCCTGCCGCCTCATCGCGTCGAGGTACGGGTCGGGCGCGACACCCGGAGGAGTCGAGACCACGACGTACGACCGCAGGCTGGGCGGCTTCGAGGCCGCAAAGACGTAGATGTCGGACCAGTGCACGCGCGATTCGAGGAAGCTGCCGTACCGGTCGGGCAGCATCGCGAGCTCCTTCGGGTCGCGGCGGACGCGGTCTAAGTGCCGGAGCGGGTCCGTGTACGGATGGGAGAGGTGATTGGCGAGGATTTGAAAAGCTTCTACGACGTGGGGGTGGGCCGGGACCGGTTCACCGGGAAGCTTTGTCCAGCTCTTCGCGAGCTGCTGCAGGGGTTCTCTCGCCTGCGCCTGGAATTGTATGAGCCCGTACCCCGCCTGCACCGTCTCGAGGCCCCAGTACCGGACGTCCCGCAGGATCATTTCGTTCGTTCCACCCTCGTTCAGCACGACG
Organism: Acidobacteriota bacterium; assembly: GCA_039931865.1. Taxonomy (GTDB): domain Bacteria; phylum Acidobacteriota; class Thermoanaerobaculia; order UBA5066; family Gp7-AA6; genus JALYUA01. Next base: position 1,039 of record JBDTRB010000179.1, read on the forward strand.
GAGACGCCGGCGAACCAGTCGCGACGGTTCTCCAGGAGCCACCGGCTCCCCCACTTCTGCCCTCCCTCTTCGTCGGCCTCCCCCAGAAAGAGAATGTCCGACTCGGGCACGATCCCGTTCCGTTTCAGGTGCCGCATCGCGAGGGCCTGGGCGAGACCGAGAGATTTCATGTCGAAGGCCCCGCGTCCGTAGAGGAATCCCTGCTGGATCGTTCCTTCGAAGGGCTGCGCCTCCTTCCATCCGGTCGGATACACGTCGGCGACGTCCACGTGATTTAAGAGCAGAAGCGCTCCCTCGCGGCTCCTCCCCGGCAGGCGCGCCAGGATGTTGCACCGCCCGGGGGCGGGACAGACGATCTCGGTCGGAATGCCGTCGCATTCGAAGAACCGGCGGAGGAATTCGACGCCCTCGCTTTCCCCTTTCTCCGCCGTCGTCTCGATCCGGATGTAGTCCCGCAGGAGGGCTACCGGCTCCTCGCGCAGCCATTCCCCGGCGGGACGCTTCAGGTCCGCGGCCATCGCGCGGGTCAACGCGGGCGGCGAGCTCTTGCGGCACGCCGACATCAGCGCGGACGCCGCGATCAGCAGCACGGCAGCGGCCCGGCGTGTCGTCATCGGGTTTCCTTTCTCCGGGCGGACAGTGATCGTGCGAAGACTCCGGCGATCCCCAGGACGAAGAGGGCCGGCCCGAAGCGGGAGAGCTTCCACCCCGGGACTCGCTCCCGCCAGTCGAGCCGGTGCGTGCCCTCGGGGACCGCGACCGCGGAAAACGCGACGTCCGCCGGGAAAACGTCGACCGCGCGCCCGTCGAGCGTCACGTCGCGAAATGGAAAGAACCCCCGGACGACGAAGAGCCACGCGGGGGCGGAGGACCGCGTCTCGACGGTCAGGCGCTCGGGACTGTTCTCCAGGAGCCGAATCGATCCGCCCGGCGCGCGGCCTCTGGCGCTCCGGCCCACCTCGACGACGATCCCCCCGGGCGAGAGTTGCGCGAGGAGCGCGAGAGCCGCGACTCCTGTCTCTGCTTCGAACCACGTCTCCGCCAGGCGGACGGTGGAAAACGGGCGCTCGTGCTCGTCCCAGATCTGAAGCGAGTCTCCGCCCACGGGCCGGTAACCGGCAAATGCCCGCTGGTCGCGGTACCGGATGGCCCAGCGCAGCCCGAGGCCTCCCCAGAAATTCGAAGAGTCCTGGTAGCTCGCGGCGATCGCCGCGGTCTGGCGCAGCGTTTCGAGGCGCGAGAGATCCCCGCCGTCGAAGTCGTAGTTCAGGATCGTCGGGCGTCCCCAGAGGCTGTGCTGGTAGTGGTCCCAGTTGCGGCGAAAGTTCGGGTCGACGGCGGAATTCGCGGCCTCGATGTCGGAAGGCTTCTGATACGCCGCCTCGCTCAGCGTGGCAAAGAGGCGTTGCGGGTCGCGCTTCGACAGCCAGCGATCGAACGTCGTCGGGGCCAGGAGGTCCTCCTGCGCGGTCGTGAGCGCGATCCGGCGGGTAGCCAGGACGGGGACGATGGTCAGGACGACCAGCGCCGCGGCGAGTCCCGCCCGGCGGCCGCGCAACGCTTCGAGGCCGACGAGAGTCGCCATCCACAAGAGGCCGCCCTCCGCGAGCGCGGCAGGGATGTGCGAGGCGGCGACCGGCGCGAAGCGGCTGTCGGCGCCGACGGCGGCCGTCGCGAGTCGGCCGGTCGGGCCGGGCAGCAGGGCCGTCGCGGAGGCGGTGAGTGCCAGAGCGGCGCCGACCGCGAGCACCCAGCGCGGCACGCGGGCTCCCGCGCGATACTCCTCAAACGCCGAGGCCGCCAGGATGGCGAGCGCCAGGACGATTCCGACGGCGAACTTCTCCGGATACCGCAGCGGCAGCGGCGACGACACCTCGTTCCAGCGCGCCGGCCAGAGGCTCGGCGGAATCGAGATCGCCAGGGTGACGAAGAGGAGCGCCTTTGCGAACCGGACCCCGGGCTTACTCGAACGGCGCAGCTTCACGAAGGCGATCAGCGCGAGAGCGCCCGGATAGAGGCTCGCGAAGAACCCGATCTGCTTGTTTCGGAAGACGGGCCAGCCCCAGACGAAGTGAGGATCGACCTCCCAGGTGTTGCCGAAGGGAAAGGGAACGACGAGCTCGAGAAGACGAAATGGCGAGATCGAGTAGAGAAACACCTCTCCGAGCTTCATCCCGAGGACGCTTCGGTTCGTGAACGGAATCCAGAGCGCGGCGGCCACGAGCTGCGGCGCGGCCAGAAGACCGCCGAGGACGAGACCCGCCGCGACCGCGCCGAGGCCCGCTTTCTGCCCGCCGACCTCGGTTTGAAACGCAAGCCACAGCGCGCAGCAGAGCAGGACGAGCACGCAGCTGAAGACATCACCGATCGAAAACGCGAGCCCGAAGAGAACGGAGAGAAGGAGGATCCGCACTGCCCGGCCTCCCGCGCGCCCGAGCGCCCACAGGAACCAGGGAAGGATCGCCATGCCGGGCTGGATGTTCGTGAAGATGACTTCCGACACCATGACTCCCGAGAGCGCGTAGGTGACCGCCCCGATCCACGCGGCCGGTGCGGACAGACCGAGCCCGCCGAGCAACAGGATCACTCCCGCTCCCGCGATCAGGTGATGGAGAACGGGATAAATCCGCATTGCGACTGGAAACGGCAGAACCGAGAGCAGAGGCCGGACGGGATACAGCGCTCCGGCATTGGGGTTTCCGAGGAGCGGACGGCCGCCGGAAATGTCCGCAAACCAGACAGGGACGCGCCCGCGCGACCACGCACTGTGGATCGCGTGCTCGACCGGAAGGTGGTAACCGGGCATGTCGCGGCCCGTGAAGTTCCGGTGCAGGAACAGCGGGTCGGCGTACACGACGAGGAGCAGGATCGCGAACGCGATGAAGGGAATCGCGCGGGCGAGGCGCGCGCGCGGCCCCGCTTCCACGATTCCGGGCTTCTCCGATCTCACGCAGGCGGCTGAAGAAAGGGCGCGGGCGTCGCGTTCCGCTCGTTCACTTTGCGTCCATCGTCAATGCGGGACTCCGCGCGGCAGCCCGGCCGCGCCGTGGCGGCGGCGAAGGTCCTCGCGCGGGCCCTCAACCGTCAAACGCCCTGATTTTTGTGTCACCCTGGTTGGGAGTTAGCATAGAGGATCGAAGAGGAAAGGCCAAGCGAAGCGCGGTCCACGCGCGCGGAGACCGCCGTGTTCGCGCTCGCGGGAGTGGCGGCCGCCGCGCGGCTGTGGCTTCTGCTCTCGCGTCCTCTCTGGCACGACGAGATCTTTACCCTCTGGGCTTCGCGTCTCTCTTTCCGGACGCTGATCGACGCGCTCCGCCTCGACTCCGGGCCTCCGCTCTTCTACGTGCTCGAGAAGCCGTTCGTCCGGCTCGCCGAGGCGCTCTCGCTCTCGGACACCGTCGCCCGTGTGCTGCCGTGGATCGCGGCCTCCTTACTCGCCCTTTTTGCGATGTCGCTTCCGCGCGGCGCTTCCCGCCGCTGGTTCGTTCTTCTCTGCTCCGCCGCCCCCCTCCTGCTTCTCTACGGCGCCGAAGCGAGGGCGTATGCGCTCCTGGCGCTCATCGATCTGGCCGTTTTCGTCCTGCTCCTCCGCGGCCCGGAGTCCGGCGCGCGCCTCGCTCTGGGTGGAGCGGCCGCCGTGGCGGGGCTGATGACGCATTCCGTCGCGATCCTCTTCACCGGGGCAGCCGTCGCCGTCGCCGCGGCGCGCGGCCGATGGCGATCCGTCGCGGCTCTCTGCGCCGCCGGCGCCGTCTTCGCGCCGTGGATCCCCGTACTCCTCCGGCAGCCGCGCGAGGCCGCCGCCTGGATCCGCGAGCCCGTCCTCGTTTCCGCGGGCGGGTTCCTGTCCTCTCTCGGCGGCGCGGGCCGTCTGCCGCCGAACTTCGGCGTGGCGCTGCCCGCGGCGCTCGTCCTCGCGGGCGCGGCCGTCGCCGTCGCCGCGGCGCTCTTCACGCTTCGCTCGGCGGATCCGGACGTCCGCGCCGCCGCTGCGCTGACGCTCCTGACCCTGGCCGGAGTCGGGGCCGTCTCTCTCTATCGTCCGGCCGCTTTTGCGGGACGCACGGAGATGGCGGTGCTCGCGGTGTGGCTCTGGGGCATCGCCGCCGCCGCGAGAAGCAGCCGTCCGGCAAAGATCTGCGCCGGCGCGGTGCTCGTGATCAGCGCGCTCTCGGCCGTGGCTGTCCTCGCTTCTCCCCCGCCTCGTTCAGTCCCCGCCGAGGCCGTAGCGGCGCTCGTCCCGCGGCTGCGCCCCGGCGACGCGGTCGTCGCGGGCGCCGGTTTCTACCTGCCGGCCCGCCTCGCCGCGGACCGGGGAAAGATCCAGGGCCCGCTGGAGTCCTATCCGTCGGACCTCGCTCTCCATCCGGGGTGGTTCACCCCGCGCCCGCCGACAGACGACGATGTCGCCGCGGTCGAACGGTCCCTCTCTTCATCCGCAAGCGGACGTCGGAAGTACTTCCTCCTGCATCCCCTTCAGGAGAGCCCGAAGCTCGCCGAATTGCTGGCGGCGCAAGGGACGGCACGGGTCATAGCGCGCCTCCCGGACGCGGTGCTGATCCTGTTCGTCAAGAAGTAGCACCGGGACGTCATGAGCCCGCCCCTCACCCCGTCCCTCTCCCCGGCGCGCGGGGAGAGGGAGCAGAGCTGCGCTTCCGGCGACGTAGAAGTGAGCGAGGCGAAGGTAGCCGCCCCTCACCCCAACCCTCTCCCCGTCGCGCGGCAAGAGGGAGCCGAGCTGCCCTTCCGCCACACCGGTGACTAAGCTCGCCCCGAGAGGAGTCTCCCGACCAGAGGGAGGGAGGAGCCTCTC
>JBDTRB010000180.1:0-5829 GCA_039931865.1 Acidobacteriota bacterium
AACAGCTTCCCTCCGAGGAGCCCGGGTGAACAACCTCTTGAGCCTTTACAGCTAGTCGGCGCGAAGCGCGGTCATGGGATCGATCCGGGTCGCGCGCCTCGCGGGGATCCAGGTCGCCGCGAGCGCGACCCCGATTAAGACCGCCGTCACTCCGGCAAACGTGGCGACGTCCGTCGGCGGCACTTTGTAGAGCAGTCCGGACATCAACCGGGTCAGAACGAGCGCCCCGGCGAGACCGGCCGCGGCTCCCGCCAGAGCGACGGCCATTCCCTGACCGACCACCAGCCTGAAAAGGTCCGCTCGCCGCGCGCCGAGAGCCATCCGGATTCCCATTTCGTGCGCGCGTCTCGACACGACGTAGCTCATGACTCCGTAGATTCCGACGGCCGCGAGAAGAATCGCGACGGCCGCGAACGCCGACAGCAGCATGAGGTAGAAGCGCGGCTGAGCGTTCGCCTGGCCGACCGCGTGCTCCATCGTCTGCACGTCAGAGATCGTCACGGCCGGGTCGATCGAATGGACCGCGTTGCGGACGCTTCCCGCCGCCGCGGCAGGATCCCCCGACGTGGCCACGACGAGCGTCAGGTATTCGACCGCGAAGAACCGTGTTTCGAGATACCGGGGTGACTGGAGCAGGGGAACATAGATCTCCGAGTCCGCGGGCGCGGTCCAGTCGCTGCGCGCCGCGTTCTTCACGACCCCGATCACGGTCAGCCAGTCGGGAGGACTCTCGCCGCCTCCTCCGAGAGCGATCCGCTTTCCGATCGCGTCCTCGCCCGGCCAGAATCGGTTCGCGAGCCACTCGTTGACCACGACGACGCCTGGAGTGCCGAGCCGGTCGGCGCTCGCGATGTCGCGGCCTCGCCGCAGAGGAAGCCCCATCGTCTGAAAGTAGCCGGGAAGAACCACCCGGTACGCGGCCGTCGGCGCGTCCCCGCGGGGCGGCGCCGGGCGTCCTTCGACCGCGAACGGAAATCCCCAGATGTCCCCCGCGAGCGGGAGATGGTTGATGAAGCTCGCGGAGCGGACGCCGGGAAGAGCCCGGACCCGGTCCAGCACGCCCGGATAGAAGACCCCCCGGCGCCCGGGCTCCACCGACGGAGATCCCGAGACCGAGACGACCATCGACAGAACGTGCCGGGGGTCGAAACCCGGATCGACGGCCCGAAGGGCGACGAACGTGCGGATCATCAGTCCGGCCGCGACCAGGAGGATCAGGGCGAGAGCGAACTCGCTCCCGACGAGGATGCTGCGGAGGCGATGGCGCCCGCGTCCCTCGGTCGAGCCTCGTTCCCCCTCGCGCAAAGACTCGGAGAGGTCGCGGCGGGCGGAGGCAAGCGCCGGCGCGAGCCCGAAGGCGACGCCGGTCGAAATCGAGACCACGAGAGAAAACGCCAGCACCCGCACGTCCAGCGACAGCGTGTCGATGGCCGGCAGACCGAGGGGCCGGATGGAGACGATCACGCGCGTGGCCGCGAGAGCGAGCAGCAGCCCCGCGGCTCCTCCGGACAGCGCCAGGAGCAGAGACTCGGTCAGGAACTGCCGGATGAGTCTTCCCCGCGACGCGCCGATCGCGGTCCGGACCGCAACCTCCTTCTGGCGCGCGGCCGAGCGGGCGAGGAGCATGTGGGCGACGTTCCCGCAGGCGATCAGCAGGAGGAACCCGACCGCCGCAAGGAGCACCAGCAGCGCGGGACGGACCCGGCCGACGACCGTCTCGTGGAGCGACCGCACGAAAACGTCCCGGTTCGTTCCCGGGAACTCCTTCTCGAGGCGTCCGGTCAATCCGGTGATCTCCGCCTGAGCGCCCGCGTTCGGCACGCCCGGTTTCAATCTCGCGAAGACTCGGAGGCTGTTGCCGTCGCGAGACGGATTGCGGTCGAGCGCCAGAGGCGCCCAGAGCTGTGCGCCGGTCTGCCAGAACGGCGGGAAGCGGAACTCCGGTGGCATCACCCCGACCACGGTGTACGGCTCTCCGTCGAGAGAGATCGCGCGGCCGACGACGCCCCGGTCGGCGCCGAATTTCCGCCGCCAGAGGGCGTGCGAGAGAACGACCTCGTGGTCCTTGCCGGCCTCATCCTCGTTTGGCGCGAAGACTCTGCCGAGGAAGGGCGAAACGCCGAGCATCGGAAGGATCTCGGAAGTCATGCGCACGGCCTCGATGCGCTCCGGCTCTTGTCCGCCCATCAGGTTCGGCTGCCATCCCTGCGCGGCGCCCATCGCGGCGAAGGAACGGGACTCCCGCTGCCAGTCGCGGAAGTTCGGCGCGGAGACGGGATTGCGTCCCTTGTGCAGCAGCACGGCGAGCGAGCCGGGATCCCGGTAGGGGAGCGGGCGAAGCAGAACGGCGTTGACGACGCTGAAGATCGCCGTGCTCGCGCCGATGCCGAGCGCGAGCGCGATTATGGCCGCCAGAGTGAATGCGGGCGTGCGGGCGAGGGTGCGCGCCCCGTAGCGCAGGTCCTGGAGCACGCTCGCCAGAAAAGCCCCGGCGCGAACTTCGCGCACGCTCGCTTTGACCTGCTCGATTCCGCCTGTCTCGAAGAGCGCCTCGCGCCGCGCGGCTTCCGGGCTCAGTCCCCCGTCGATCTTTTCCTGCTCGAGCATCTCGACGTGTGCGCGGAGCTCGAGGTCGAGATCGCGGTCCGCCGGCGCCGCGTCGCGAAGATGGCGGAAGGCGTTTCGCAACCGCGGCAGGATCGGCATCGAGCTACGTCCCATGCAGCGCCATCGCGATCCCGAGCGACACGCGGCCCCACTCTTCCGTCTCCGCCTTCAGCTGCTGCCGGCCCGACTTCGTCACCCGGTAGTACTTGGCGCGCCGGTGCGCGGCCGACTCGCCCCAGAAGGACGTCAGCCAGCCGGCGTCCTCCATCCGGTGGAGCGCCGGGAAAAGGGAGCCCGGCTTCACCTCGAACGCGCCGTGCGTCACCTGGCCGATCCGGCGCGAGATCCCGAGCCCGTGGAGCTCTCCGGCGGAAAGAGTCTTCAGGATGAGCAGGTCGAGAGTCCCCTGCAGCAGGGCGGTCTGGGCAGTCATCGGAAAACCTGTCTCATATAGACATTCAATACGAGGGACCCGAGCAAGAGGTTTCGCTCCGCCAGCTTTTTGTTTCGCTTTTCGACTTCGCCCGCCGCTCCGCGCCCTGCTACAGTCTCCGCGCGATGCGAATCCGCCTCGGCACCAGCGGGTACAGCTACAAGGAGTGGAAGGGACCCTTCTACCCGGAAGACCTGCCCGCCGCGGGCATGCTGGCCTTCTACGCGGGCCGGTTCTCGACGGTCGAGATCAACAATACGTTCTACCGGATGCCGACTTCGGCCGTGCTCGCGGGATGGGCCGAACAGGTTCCCGATGGCTTCACGTTCGCGTTGAAGGCCTCTCAGCGCATCACCCACCGCTCGCGGCTCAAAGACGCCGGCGAGTCGGTCGCGTACTTCTACCAGGTGGCCGCGACCCTGGGAGACCGCCTCGGGCCGGTCCTCTTCCAGTTGCCTCCGAATCTGAAGAAGGACCTTCCCCGGCTCTCCGCGTTCCTGCCGCTTCTTCCGGCCGGATCGCGCGCCGCGTTCGAATTCCGGCACGTCTCGTGGTTCGACGAGGAAGTGTACGAGGTTCTCCGGAACGCGGGTGCCGCGCTCTGCATCGCCGAGGACGAGGACCTGGCGACCCCGACCGTTGCCACTACCGGTTGGGGGTACCTGCGGCTTCGACGCCAGGACTATGGGCCTGACACCCTCGCGGCGTGGGCGGGGCGGATCCGGGAACAGGCGTGGAGCGATGCCTTCGTGTACTTCAAGCACGAGGACAACGCGAACGGTCCGCGGTTCGCCGAGGAGCTCGTCAACATTCTCGGCGCGTAAACCCCTCGCTTTTGTTACACTTTCGGCGTCCATGACTGCTCGAGCCATCGGGAACGCCAACATCTCCTTCGGGCTTGTCTCGATCCCGGTGAAGCTCTATTCCGCGGCCAACAGCTCGGCGGGGATCTCGTTCAACCTCCTCCACGCCAAGTGCGGCTCACGGGTCAAGCAGCAGTACATCTGCCCGAAAGAGGAGAACATCGTCGTCCCGCGGGACGAGATGGCGAAGGGATACGAGTTCTCCAAGGACCAGTACGTCCTCTTTTCTCCAGACGAGCTGAAGGCGCTCGAAGAGGAGTCGACTCAGCAGGTGGACGTTACCGAGTTCGTGCCGATTACCGCGATCGATCCCGTGTATTACGACAAGGCGTATTACCTCGGACCCGAGAAGGGCGGCGCCAAAGCCTACTGGCTGCTCTCGAAAGCGCTCCAGGACACCGGCCGGGTCGCTCTCGCCAAATACGCAGCCCGCGGAAAGCAGTACCTTGTGATGATCCGTCCGGTCGAGGGCGGCCTTGTCATGCAGCAGCTCCTTTACGCCGACGAGGTCCGTCCGATCTCGGAAGTCGAGCTCGGGAAGGAAGACGTAAAGGAGTCGGAGCTGAAACTCGCGACGATGATCGTCGAGCAGCGCGCGACGGACCGCTTCAAGCCCGAGGAGTACGAGGACGAGGTCAAGAAGCGCATCCAGGAGCAGCTCCGCCTGAAGATCGAAACGGGGCAGGAGATCTCCTCATCGCCCCGGCCGAAGAGCGGGGAAGTGATCGACCTGATGGAAGCGCTCCGCCGAAGTCTCGCCGCCGCTCCCGCCGGCCCGCGCCGCAAGGGCGCCGGTCCCGCTCCGGCGGAAGAGAGCCGGAAGCCGCCTCGCCGGGCCGCGTCCGCGAAAACCGAGAAGCCCGAGAAGAAGACCGGTACCGGCAGGGGCAAATAAAGACCGTCGTCCGTTGTCGCTGATCCCGCCCTCTTTCCTCTCTTATCCTCCCCGCTCGATCGCGCAACCGGCCGCCGGCCAGCATGCCAGCGCTCGGCTGTCGGCTATCGGCTATCGAATATCAGCTCTTACGCCCTCAACTCTTACGCTGAACGCTGAACCCTCGACCGACCCTTCATGAGCTACGGAACCCGCGAAGTCGCGCAGATCCTGGGCCTGACGCAGGCGCAGGTGCGCTCGTACGTGCGGTCCGGATTTCTGGAGCCCGAGCGTTTGGACGGAAAACGCCTGCGGTTTTCCTTTCCGGACCTCGTGTTCCTGCGAACGGCCAAAGGGCTCCTCGCCGCCGGTCTGCCCGCGAGACGCGTGCGGCGCTCCCTCGGCCGTTTGCGCGCGCAGCTCCCCTCGGGGCGGCGGCTGACCGGGCTGCGCATAGCGGCCCACGGTGACGAGGTCGTCGTGGCGGATGGCGACGGTCTCTGGCAGGCGGAGTCGGGCCAGGCGCTCTTCGACTTCGGGGTGGCGGAACTGGCGCAACAGGTCGCGCCACTCGCGCGACGGGCCTTTCGCGAGGCGAGCCTCGATTCCGAGGCGCTGACGGCCGCCGACTGGTTCGCGCTGGGGTGCGACCTCGAGGCCACGGCGCCCGACGAGGCGAAGCAGGCCTACGGCCGCACGCTCGATCTCGCGCCGCGTCATGCCGACGCGCGAGTGAATCTCGGCAGGCTCCTCCACGAATCCGGAGACGCGGTCGCCGCGGAGGCGCAATACCGTCAGGCGCTTTCTTGCGACCCGGCGAACGCGACGGCGGCCTTCAACCTCGGGGTCGCGCTCGAGGACATCGGCGAAACGCGCGCCGCCCTCGAGGCGTACGTGAGCTCGATCGCGCTCGACCCGGAAAACCGCGACGCGCACTACAACGCCGCTCACCTGTGCGTGCGGCTCGGAGAGACCGCAGCGGCGCTGCGGCACCTCCAGCAATATCGGAAGCTTTCGAGATGACGTCGCCTGCCGTCGCCTCCGCTCACTCC
>JBDTRB010000181.1:0-5754 GCA_039931865.1 Acidobacteriota bacterium
GCGCTGCGCGCGATCGAGATCATCGAGAGCCTCACGCAGGAGCCGGAGATCGGCAAGGTGTACCGAGGAAAGGTGCGCCGGGTCGAGCCGTACGGAGCCTTCGTCGAGATCCTTCCGGGCCAGGATGGCCTGGTGCACATCTCGGAGCTGGCGCCGTACCGCGTCCGCCAGACGACCGACGTGGTCAAGGAAGGCGACGAGGTCACCGTCAAGATCATCGCCGTCGACCCCATGGGCAAGATCAAGCTCTCCCGCAAGCAGGCTCTCTCCAAGGAAGAGCTCGAGGCGGAGATGGCGCTGGCCCCGGCCGGCGGCGGCGAAGACGACCGCGGCGACGATCGCGGTCCGCGCGACGATCGCGGCCCTCGCGGCGACGATCGCGGTCCCCGTGGCCCGCGCGGCCCCCGGCGGTAAAGACCGCCACCGCCACCTTCGGAGAGCCAGGCGCGCGCCTCACGGCCGCGCCTTTTTCTTTTCATCAACGTTCGAGGAGGACACCATGCTTTCCAGACGCATCCACATTCCGCTCACGCTTGCAGCTGTCACGCTCGCCGTGGTGATCGCTTCGGGTTGCCAGAAGCGCGCGGACACCGTTTCCGCGACAGCCGGAGCGGCGGAGACGCCGGGCGCCGGCGCAGGCTTGACGCCCGGAAACACTACGCCGCTTCCCGACGGGGCGCGCCAGACCACGACCACGACGACTACGACCACCGTGGTGACGGTCGACCCCGTCGAAGCCTCGCAGCACAACGCGGTGCGCCGCCGGAGCGTTTCGACTCCCGCGGCCGACACGGCCGTCGTCCGTCCCGACGTGCGCACGAGCGCAAAGGCGGGATCCTCTGTCGCGAGTGGCCGCCCGGCGGGACGACGCGAGCACGAGGTCCCCGCGGGGACGATCCTGCGTGTCGAGTTCGACAAGACGATTTCGACCGCCACCGCGCGCGAAGGCGAGGAGTATTCCGGCGAACTGCTCGACGACATCCTCGCCGCCGACGACGTCGTCGTAGCCCCCTCGGGCTCTCGCGTGCATGGAAGAGTCGAGCACGTCGTGGATTCCGGCAAGCTCGCGCGGCCCGCAGAGCTTCGGTTTCGCCTGACGGACCTCGACGTCAACGGCCGCACGATCGCGATCTCGACTTCGGCTTATCAGCGAACGGGCGATACGCACACCAAGCGCAACGCGGGGTACATCGCGGGCGGCGCGGCCGTCGGAGCGATCCTGGGACAGGTCTTCGGCGGCAACACGAAGGGAACTCTCGAAGGCGCCGCGGCCGGCGCGGCCGCGGGAACCGGCGTCGCCGCGCTCGGAGGCGATCTCGATTTCTCGATCGAGGCCGGACGCCCGACCGCGTTCACCCTCGAGCAGCCGCTCCGGCTTCCTGCCGCGATGTGAGCAAGGTTGAGCGTCGGGCGGCCGGCGCTGATCGGGAAGAGAAGGGGAAAGGGCGCTTCGGCGCCCTTTCCTTTGACGGTTGACGATTGACGATTGACGATTGACGATTGACGATTGACGATTTGAAACCAGAGAATGGCTCCGATTGAGCCCCCTTCGTCGATCCTTTCCCGCAGAACTGAGAACTGACAGCTGACAGCTGACAGCTGACAGCTGGAAGCTGACAGCATGAATCCATGAATCCCTGGCCTTCCCTTCCGCTCGCCTCCTGGCGGGACACGTACGCGACCCTGCACCGCTGGACTCAAATTCCCGGCAAGATCAAGCTCGCGCGGACGCCGCTCGTGAACCACTGGTGGAACATCGCGTTTCTGGTCACGCCCCGGGGCCCGACGACCGGATCGATCCCCGAAGGCTCCGGCAGCTTCGAGATGGAGTTCGATTTTGTGGATCACCGGCTCGTGGTGACGACCTCCAGACGCGAGCGGAAGGAAATCCCCCTCGCGCCCCGCTCGGTTGCCCGCTTCTACGAGGAAGTCGTCGCAACTCTCGCCTCGCTCGGAATATCCGTTCCCATCTGGACGATGCCGGTCGAGATCCCCGACCCGGTGCGGTTTGAAGAAGACGAAACGCACGCCTCCTACGATCCCCGGGCCGTCGAGAACTTTCACGGGGTGATCCTCCGCAGCAATTACGTCTTCCAGAAATTCCGGGCGGAGTTCGTCGGAAAGAGCAGCCCGGTGCATTTTTTCTGGGGAAGCTTCGACCTGCGCGTCACGAGATTTTCGGGCCGCGCAGCGCCCGAGAGGGAGGGCGCGGACGCCGTGACCCGCGAGGCGTACTCCCATGAGGTCTCGAGCGTCGGGTTCTGGCCGGGAGGGCCCGGCTGTGAGGAGCCCGTCTTCTACTCTTACGCCGCGCCCGAGCCGGCCGGATTCAAGGAGCGGAGCGTCACCCCGGCCGCTGCACGCTACGACACGACGCTCGGTGAGTTCCTTCTTCCCTGTGACGCGATCCGAACGGCGACCGATCCCGAAGAGGACCTTCTTTCCTTTTGCCGGTCATCCTACGGCGCCGCCGCGGAGAACGGGCGGTGGGACCGCCCCGCGCTCGAAAGGACGCCAGCGCTGCGCTGAGACGCCCGGGTTCGCCGTCCGCGCGAGCGGCGCGCGGACGATTCCTTCTGTTTCGCTAGACTGCTGTCTTTCAGGGGGACACATGCCGGTTCGCCGCGCGCTCGGGATCGCACTCGCTGTTCTGGCGCTTCCGCTTTCGACACTCTCCCTGGCGTCGCCTCTCGATCCGGCCCTCTTTTCGGAGATGCGCTGGCGCTGCATCGGACCGTTCCGCGGCGGCCGGACGGTCGGTGCCGCGGGCATTCCGTCCCAGCCGAACGTCTTCTTCATGGGAGTGAACAACGGCGGGGTCTGGAAAACGACCGATGCGGGCAGGACGTGGGTCTCTCTCTTCGACGATCAGCCGACGCAGTCCGTTGGCGCAATCGCGCTCGCGCCTTCGAACCCGGACGTCATCTACGTCGGGAGCGGCGAAGGGCTGCAGCGCCCCGATCTCTCGACCGGGGACGGCATCTACAAAACGACCGACGGCGGAAAGAGCTGGCGGCACCTCGGCCTGCGCGACGGGCAGCAGATCGGGGCGCTCGTCGTCGATCCCGGCAATCCCGACCGCGTCTTCGCGGCGGTACTCGGCCACCCGTACGGGCCCAATCCCGAGCGCGGGGTGTTTCGCTCGACCGACGGGGGGCAGAGCTGGGAGAAGGTGCTCTACAAGGACGAGAACACGGGCGCGATCGGGCTCGCTTTCGACCCGAAGAACCCGCAGATCCTCTACGCGGACCTGTGGGCGGCGCGGCAGGCGCCCTGGGAAATCGGCGCGTCCTTCCAGGCGCCGGGCAGCGGACTGTACAAGTCGACAGACGGCGGGACGACGTGGAAGCCTCTGACGGCGGGCCTGCCCACGATCGCGGAGGGTCTCGGCCGCATCGGCATCGCCGTCGCGCCGTCTGATTCCTCCCGCCTGTACGCACAGGTCGACGCCGACGCCGCCCATGGAGGAACCTACCGCTCCGACGACGCGGGCGCCTCGTGGCGGCGCGTGAATTCCGAGAACCGGATCTGGGGGCGCGGCGGAGACTTCGCGGAGGTGAAGGTCGACCCGAAGAATCCCGACGTGATTTATGCGGCGAATACCTCCACGTACCGTTCGACGGACGGCGGCCGCACTTTCACCGCGATCAAGGGGGCCCCAGGAGGCGACGACTACCACACGATCTGGATCAACCCGGACCATCCGGAGATCCTGTTTCTCGCGGCGGACCAGGGCGCGACGATCTCCGTCAATGGCGGAAAAACGTGGAGCTCCTGGTACAACCAGCCGACCGCGCAGTTTTACCACGTGATCACGGACAACCAGTTTCCCTACTGGGTCTACGGAGGGCAGCAGGAAAGCGGGTCCGCCGGGGTCGCCAGCCGGAGCGATGACGGCGCGATTCACTTCGGGAACTGGCACCCGGTCGGGGTCGAGGAGTACGGGTACGTCGCTCCCGATCCTCTCGACCCGAACATTATCTACGGCGGCAAGATCAGCCGGCACGATCGGCGCACGGGCGACACCGCGGACATCTCGCCCGCGCCGATCCGCGGGAAATACCGGTTTGTCCGGACGATGCCGCTGCTCTTTTCCCCGCTCGACCCGCACACCCTCTACCTCGGATCGAACGTCCTCTTCGCGACACGGGACGGCGGCAACCGCTGGAGCGTGCTCTCCCCCGACCTGACCCGCGCGGAGTGGGCGATGCCCGAGAGCGTCGGCGTCTTCGCGCCGGCAGACCCGGAAAAGGGGAAGCACCGCGGGGTCATCTACACGATCGCACCTTCGCCGAAAGAGGCGGGTCGGATCTGGGTTGGGACGGACGACGGGCTGATGCACGTCACCGCGGACGGAGGGAAGACCTGGAAGGACGTCACTCCGAAGGAGCTCACGCCCTGGAGCAAAGTGTCCCTGATGGAGGCATCGCACTCGGATCCCGAGGTTGCCTACGCGGCCGTGAACCGCTTCCGTCTCGACGACCTGCGCCCCCACATCTATCGCACGCGCGACGGCGGGGCGAGCTGGCAGGAGATCGTGAAGGGTCTTCCGGGAAACGAAGTCGTGAACGCGGTGCGGGAGGACCCGGAGCGCCGCGGCCTTCTCTTTGCGGCCACCGAGCGCGGCGTTTACGTGTCGTTCGATGATGGAGACGAGTGGCAGTCGATCCGGAGCAACCTTCCGGCGACGTCCGTCCGAGACCTGGTCGTCCACGGGGACGATCTCGTCGTCGGGACGCACGGCCGCTCGTTCTGGATCCTGGACGACATCACGCCGCTGCGGCAGATGGCCGCGCAGGCCGCCGCCGCTGACGTGCACCTCTTCCGGCCGCAGGTCGCGACGCGTGTCCGTCGGAGCCAGTGGCCCGACACGCCGCTGCCTCCCGAAGAGCCGGCCGGCCAGAACCCTCCCGACGGCGCCATCGTGAACTACGTCCTGAAGTCTGGCGCATCACAACCGGTGGTGCTCGAGATCCTGGACGGGAACGGAAGGGTCGTCCGGAAGTTCTCGAGCGCTGACAAGCCGGAACCCGTCGATCCGGAGCTGAACGTTCCGACCTACTGGCTCCGGCGGCACACACTCCTCTCCGCCGGGCCCGGCCTGCACCGGTTCGTCTGGGACCTGCACTTCCCGCCTCCGGACGTCCTCCAGCACGAGTACCCGATCTCGGCGGTCCCTGCCGACACCCCGAGGCATCCTCTCGGGCCCGCGGTCCTGCCGGGCACGTACACCGTACGGCTGACGGCGGCGGGGCGGACGGTCTCGGCGCCCCTGACGGTGCGTATGGACCCGCGCGTGAAGACGCCCCCGGAAGGGATCGCCGCGCGCTTTCGCCTCGCGACCGCGATCTCGGGAGCGTTGTCCCGCGATTTCGCGGCGTTGACGGAAGTCCAGGCGGCCCGGGCGGCGCAGAAGGCTGCAGGCGCGGGAGCCCGGAAGCGAACGCCCGCGACCTACGAAGCCGACCTCGCGTCGATCGAAGGGACGGGCGCCGAGCGACGGGGAGCGCACCCCGATGACCTCGCCGGGTTGAACGGAAAGCTCGCCGGCCTGTACGCCATCGTCGAGGGTTCCGACACGGCCCCGACGACACAGGCGCAGGCCGCCTGGAAGGAGTTGTCGGAGTCGCTCGATAAGACGCTCGCGCGGTGGGCGGAGATCAGAAAGTCAGCCGGAAACTCGAAGTAAAGGGGCCGGACCCCTCACCCCAACCCTCTCCCCGGGCGCGGGGAGAGGGAGGGAGCTTGCGTGTC
>JBDTRB010000182.1:0-5700 GCA_039931865.1 Acidobacteriota bacterium
ACCGGGGTCGGCGCCGGCGCCGGGGCCCTGGCGGCCGCCGGCTTCTGCGCGGAGGCGGCGACGGCACCGAGAAAGAGGGCGAGGAAAAGGGACGTTACGGTTTTCATTCGATTTTTCCGGCCGCGTCCTGCGTCTTGTTCCGGTTGGCCTGGACCCGTGCCGCGGCCCCGGCGCCGGCGTTGGGTTTCGCCGCATTGGCTTTCGCGGCCTCGTCGCCCGTGTAGATGAAGGTCTTCGCCGTGAAGCTCGCGCTGATCGACTTGCCGGCACCGCCGGCAGTATTGCCGTCGAGCCCGCCGACCTTCATGTCCTCGACGTTGATGATTCGCGAGAAGCGGCTCATCCGGTCGAAGAAGAGGGCGAGGTTGTGGTACGTGCCGTCGAGCGAGATTTCGATCGGATATTCGGAGTAGAAATCCTTGCCGATCGGCTCGCCGGGCGTGAACTTCTTCAGGCTGAAGTCGCCCTGGCGGGTCAGCGTCTCGATCCGTTTGATCAGGTCTTCCGTGTTCCGGGCGGAGGGCAGGATCTGCAGGAGCTTGGCGAGCTCGAGCTCCAGCCGCTTCACTTCTTCGCGGAACTGGGAAAGCTTGCGCTCCGCCGCCCGACCCTTGCTGATCTCGTCCTGAAGGCCCTTCAGCTCGTCGGTCTTGCGCGCGATGTCCTGGTTGATCCCGCGAAACCAGAGGTAGTGCACCGCGACCGCGAGGACCAGGCCGATCCCGACGCCGATGAGCGCGGCGACCCACCATTTCTTCTCTTCGAGCTTGAGTTCGATGGCCATGGCCTAGGTCTTCGCCTTCCCGGGGACCGGGGTGGCGGGCGTCGTTCCGTGGGCGCCGGAGGCGGCCGCGGCCGCGGGAGCGGGTGCCACCCCGGAGGGACGGAACACGAGCGTCATCTCCCAGTTGTAGATGCCCTGCTGGGTGCCCCCTTCCTGGCCGAGGTTCTTGAAAACGGGCTCAGCGAAGAAGGGGCTCTTCTTCAGGTTCTCGAGGTATGTCGCGACGGCGTTCGGAGACAGGGTCTTACCGCGCAGGGTCAGCAGGTTGCCGGTCGCGTCGAGTCCCGAGAGCCACACGAGGTCGGGAAGGGCGCGAGAGATTTCGTCCATCAGCCGGACCGGACCTTTCTGGTTCGTCTTCAGCTGATTGATGAGGTTGATCTTCTCTTCGAGGCTGGCCTTCTTGATTTCGTAACCCTTGACTTCCTCGATGATCGACTTCAGCCGCTCGGCCTCGATGCGGGCTTTGCCGATCTCCTCGTTCAGGGCCCGGCGCTTGTTCGTCAGTGCGAGCCCCATGATGGCGATATAGAGGACCCCGAGAGCGATTCCGCCGGCGAAAACGAGGTTGTTGAGCCTCGCTCCCGTCGGGAGCATCGGCGCCTTCTTGCGGGCCGCCGCCGCTTTGGCTTCGGTGAGAAGGTTGATCCGGATCACGCCGACTCATCTCCGATGTGGCGGACCGCCAGGCCCACCGCGACTGCGAGGCTCGGTGCGTTTTCGGTGAGCCACTCGGGGGAGACCGAGCTGCCCGCGATGTCGATCTGGCGGAAGGGGTTCATCACCTCGACGGGGATGCCGAATCTCTCCTTCAGCTGGGTGTCGAGATTGACGACCCGCGAGGATCCGCCGGCGATGAAGAGCTGGTCGATCTTCTCGGTCGACGTGGTGGCGATGAAGAAGTCGAACGTCTTCTGCAACTCCTGGGCGAGGTCTTCGGAAACCGACCGCAGGATCGGGATGATGTCCGAAACGGTGTGCTCACCGGAGGTTTCGCCCTTTTTCAGCGCTTCGGCCTGCTCGAAAGCGAGCGAGAGCTGCTTCTGGATGGCGTCGGTGTACTGGTTGCCCCCGAAGGAGATGTCGCGCCAGAAGATCGTGTTCGTCCCGGAAAGGACGTTCACGTTCGTGACGGAGGCCCCGATGTTGACGAGCGCGACGACGCGGCCCGGCTCGACCGGATAGTTCGCTTCGTAGGCATTCTGGAGTGCAAACGCGTCCACGTCGACGAGCGCCGGGGTCTTCCCGACCTGGGTGATGACGCTCGTGTAGTCGCCGATCTTGTCTTTCTTCACGGCGACCAGGAGGACGTCCATCGTCTCGCCCGCAGCGGCGTCTAAGACCACGTAGTCGAGGTTCACGTCGTTGATGTCGAAGGGGACGTACTGCTCGGCTTCCCAGCGGATCGACTCCGCCAGCTCCTCGGCCGACATCGTCGGCAGCGAGATCTTCTTGATGATGACGGAGTGGCCCGAGAGGGAAGTGCCGAAGTCGTT
This sequence comes from Acidobacteriota bacterium, assembly GCA_039931865.1. GTDB lineage: Bacteria > Acidobacteriota > Thermoanaerobaculia > UBA5066 > Gp7-AA6 > JALYUA01. The sequence goes on from JBDTRB010000182.1 coordinate 2,281, forward strand.
GTTCCTCACCGAAAGCGAGGAGACGACCCGGTTGACCGTGTCGACGACGAGGGAGGCGTCCATGATGGCGCCGTCGACGATTGCCTCGGGGGAGAGGGTTTCCATGCCGGTTTTGACCAGCCTGTACCCCCCACCCTTGGCGTCCTTCAGCTCGACCAGCTTGACAGCCGACGAGCCTATGTCGAGGCCAACCAGGTTCTTTGACTTCCTGAAAAGCACAATATGGCCCACCGAAAAAATTAATGCGGTGAAGGGCTTTGACTAATGTTTTGTTACGGCTGCTGACCAAAATAACAGAAGGTTTTCCCCCAGTCAAGGGCGCTTACGGGGAAATAGCACGGCCCGTGAACGATTTAGCCGTTTTCAGGAAAAGGGCTGCCGCCATGGCCCGCCGGCCGAGCCGAATTTCCTGCGATCGGGGGAGCCTTCGAGATTTGCTCCCGCGTTCCGTTCCATGTAGGATGCGGCGTTTTTTTCAATCCGCACTCCGGAGGCGAGATCCATGGCTCAGCAATGCGAATTCTGCGGCAAGACCCCCAAGTCGGGGCACCGCGTCAGTCACGCGAACAACGTCACCAATCGCAAGTGGAACCTGAACCTGAAGACGGTCAGAGCGGCGACGGCCGGAGGCGGAAAGCGCGTCCGCGTCTGCACGCGATGCCTGCGCTCGGGCAAGGTTACGAAGCCCGTCGTGAGAACGGCGGCCACGGCGGCGGCGAAGGCCTGAGGGCCGGGAGCCGGGAATCGGGAATCGGGAGCCGAGCGACCAACGGGAGCGAGACGGCCGCGGTACCCCGCGGTCAACTAAATCGGGAATCGGGAATCGGCGGGGACGGGAATCGCGGGAACGAGAATCGAACGGCAACCCTCTCCGGTTCCGATCTGCCCCTCTGGATCCTGATTCGGGTCGAGACGAAAACGTTCGGCGCGAGAGGCCTCCGCCTCGCTCCGATTACCGATTTAGTTGACCGCGGAGTGCCGCGGCCGTCTCGCTCCGGGAGGTCGCCCGATTCCCGATTCCCGATTCCCGATTCCCGATTCCCGTCCCTACCCCGTTCCCCCGGCCGGAAGGTTGTACTTCCGAACGACCTCGCGCACGCCCTCGACCTTGCTCAACCGAGCGAGAATCTTTTCGAGGTGCTTCAGGTCGGACGTTTCGAGCGACACCGCGATGTACGGCCGGGTCGTCTCCTCGGTCCTCGCCTCGATCCGGCGGATGTTGGAGTTCTCTCCCGCGATCGCCTGCGTGATGTCTGCCAGGAGGCCGGGCCGGTCGTCCGAGATCACCTCGAGGTCGATCGCGTAGCTGTTCGCCTTGGCGCCCGCCCACGCGACGTCGATCCGCCGCTCCGGGTCGTAGAGAAGGTTCTTCACGTTCGGGCAGCTCTCCGAATGCACGGAGACGCCGCGGCCCCGGGTGACGTAGCCGAGGATCCGCTCCCCGGGCACCGGCGTGCAGCACTGCGCGAGTGAGGCGAGCAGGTCGTTGTGACCGACGACGACGATGTCCGGCGAGCCGAACGGGAGGATCTTCCGGACCACGCGGGAAACGGCGGTCTCCCGGCCCGCCTCCGGGCGCGCGAGCTCGTCTGAGGGGACGAACCGCTCCAGGACGGCGCGGGAAGAGAGCTTTCCGTAGCCCAGCGCCGCGAAGAGATCCTCGGGCCGCGAGAACCCCCACTGCGGGAGCTGCTTCGCGATCTCGCCCTGCTGCTCGAGCTTCTTCACGGTGCGCTTGTATTTCTTGAGCTCCTTCTCGAGAAGGCGGCGGCCGAGCTCGACCGCCTCGCGATTCTCCTCCGTGTGGACGAAATGCCGGATCTTGTGGCGCGCCCGGCTGGTTGCGACGAACGAGAGCCAGTCGCGGGACGGAGTTTGATTGGGCGCGGTCAGGATCTCGACGATGTCGCCGCTCGAGAGCGGGGTCTTCAGCGGGACGTGCCGCCCGTTGATCCGCGCGCCGACGCAGCGATGCCCGACGTCCGTGTGAACACGGTATGCGAAATCGACCGCCGTCGCGCCTCGCGGAAAGGCGAAGACCTCCCCCTTGGGCGTGAAGGTGTAAACCTCGTCCGGATACAGGTCCACCTTCAGCGAGGAGAGGAACTGCCGGGAGTCCTTGACCTCGCTCTGCCAGTCCACGAGCTGGCGGAGCCATTGGAACCGCGCGTCGTCCTCTTTTGGTCCGAGGCGCCCCTCCTTGTATTTCCAGTGCGCGGCGATGCCCCGCTCTGCCGTCAAGTCCATCTCGCGGGTCCGGATCTGGACCTCGAACGGCTGTGCGGAGTCGCTCATGACCGTCGTGTGGAGCGACTGGTAGAAATTGGGTTTCGGCATCGCGATGTAGTCCTTGATGCGGCCGGGAACGGGGCGCCACCTCTGGTGGACGAGCCCGAGCACGGCGTAGCAGTCCCGCGTCTCGGGCGTCACCACGCGAAGCGCCAGGACGTCGTACAGCTGCGCCACATCCACGCCGCGGCGCTTCATCTTCTCGGAGATGGAGTGATACCTCTTGCGCCGCCCGGTCACCTCCCCGTCAACGCCGGCCTCGACGATCTTTGCCGACAGCTCGCGGCGGATCTCCTCGATCATCCCCTCCGAGCCTTCGAGATTGCGCTCGACTTCCCGCTGGACGCGTGCGTATTCCTCCGGTTCGAGGTACAGGAACGCCAGGTCCTCGAGCTCCCCTTTCAGGAGGCCCATCCCGAGCCGATTGGCGATCGGGGCGTAGATGTCCATGGTCTCGCGGGCGATCTCGCGCCGGCGCGCTTCCGGGAGGTACTGAAGCGTCCGCATGTTGTGGAGGCGGTCCGCGAGCTTGACGAGGACGACCCGGAGGTCCGAGACCATCGCCAGGACCATCTTGCGGAACGTCTCCGCCTGCTCCTCTTCCCGGGAGACGTAGGAGAACTTCCCGATCTTGGTCAGGCCGTCCACGAGGTCCGCGACCTCGTCCCCGAACTGCTGCGCGATCGCATCTTTGGTCGTGAGCGTGTCTTCGAGGACATCGTGGAGCAGCCCCACGACGATCGACACGTCGTCGGCCTTCAGGTCCGCGAGGATCGCGGCGACGTTCAACGGATGGACGAGATAAGGCTCCCCGGACCTCCGGACCTGCCCCTTGTGCTCGCGGGCGGAAAACACATAAGCCCGCCGCAGCAGATCCTGGTCGCTCTGCGGGTTATAGGACTCGACCTTTTCGAGGATCTCTTCGAACCGGATCATGGCCCGAACAAGATTACAGGAGAGCCCAGGGGGCCGATCAGCAACACCGGCCCGAACGCATCACGCAACCTGCGGGCCCCCCCACGACAACCCTCTCCCCGAGCGCGGGGCGAGGGGGCAGAGCTGCGCCTCAGCCATGATGGTGGTTAAGCTCGCCCCGAGAGGAGTCTCCCGACCAGAGGGAGGGAGGAGCCT
>JBDTRB010000183.1:0-5550 GCA_039931865.1 Acidobacteriota bacterium
CATCCAGATCCACAGTCTGGCGCTCTAACCGGCTGAGCTACACCCACCGTCGGGCGGGGGAGTCTACCAGAGGCAGAGGCAGAGGCAGAGGCAGAGGCAGAGGCAGAGGCGCACCGCGGAGAGGCGGGTCGGACCTGGTTTAGCCTTCGGCAGATGTTGCGACGATACGCGATCCTGGCCGCCGGGCTCTTCGGAGCCCTGGGGCTGCTCGCCGGATGCGGCGGCGGGCGCCGCGAGGCCCCTTCGAGGGCGGCCCCGGAGGCCGCCGTGGTGCCGGGCGTCGAGTCGGTGGACGTGACCCGGACCCCCCGTGCTCCGGGCGGCCGCGCTCCCGTCCTGTGGATCGGAATGGACGGGCTCGACTGGGAGCTCCTCGACCGGTTCGCGGAAGACGGCACGATGCCGAACTGGAAGCGTCTCGCCGCCGAAGGCGCGACGGCGCGATTGAAGAGCTTCATTCCGATCCTCTCTCCGATCGTGTGGACCACGGCGGCGACGGGAGTCTCGCCGGAGGTGCATCGGGTGCTCGACTTCCAGGAGACGGACCCGAAAACCGGGGCGAAGGTTCCGATCTCCGGGCTCTCGCGCGCGGTCCCCGCCGTCTGGAACGTCGCGTCGGCCGCCGGGCGGAAGGTCGGCGTCGTCGGATGGTGGGCCACGCACCCCGCCGAAGAGGTGAACGGATTTTTCGTCTCGGACCACGCGACCCCGATCCTGTTCGACCGGCTCCCGCTCGCCGGCGCCGCGTTCCCGGCCTCGCTCGAGCCGGGGCTCGCGCAAATCCAGAGACGCGACGGCGCGGTGCCGGACGCCGAGGTGGCGAGCTTCTTCGACGGCGCGGCGTCCGACGTCGCCGAGGCGCGCGCGCGAGGCGGCGGCCTGGCGGACCCGATCGTGGCGCTCGAGCGCATCGTGTCGTCCACTCGCGTTTCCCACCGGATCGCCCGGGACCTCTACGATCGCGATCGGCCCGATCTCCTCGCGCTCTACTTCGAAGGCACCGACGAGATCGGCCATGTCTTCGCGGCCGACACGCCGCCGAAGCTCGCGTGCACGTCCGATGCGGACTTCGCGCGCTATCAGAACGTCGTCCGGCGCTACTACGCGCTGATCGATCGGCTTCTCGGTCAGTGGATGCGGCGGGCCCGGGAAGACGGCGCCACGCTGCTCGTTCATTCGGACCACGGCTTCAAGTGGGGCGATGACCGCCCCTGCGGTGTCGCCTCGGGCAACTGGGCGACCGCTGCGTTCTGGCACCGCCTCGACGGGGTCGCCGCGGCCTGGGGCGCGGCGGTGGTCCCTTCCCGCGAGCGAGGAAGCTCGAGCGTCTTCGACGTCGCGCCGACGATTCTCGCGCTGCTCGACGTTCCCGCGGACCGGCGCATGGCCGGCCGGCCGATGCGATTCGCGTTTCCGAATCTGTCGCCCCCTCCTGCGGGTAACGCCTTCGAAGCCACGCCCGTGCGCCGCGTGTCGGCCCAGGCGATGACGGCGGCGGAGGCGAGCGAGTACGCGAAGAAGCTCATGGCGCTCGGTTATCTCTCCGGCGGAGAGACGCGCCCTCTCGCGGCGCCCGGGGGAGACCGCCCCGGAATGACCGAGGGCGCCTGGAACAATCTCGGTGTCTACCTGCGCGACACGGCGGGAAACGCCGAGGCCGCCCGCCGCGCCTTCGAGAAGTCCCTCGCGCTCCGGCCCGACTACTACTCGCCGATGTACAACCTCGCGGTCCTGACGCGCGGTGAAGGGAAGACCCGTCAGGCCGAGGACTGGCTCTTCCGGTCCCTCGCGGCCCTTCCGGATGCTCCGGCCAAAGCCAAAGCGATCCTCGGCTGGTCCCACGAGTACCAGCAGGCCGGAAAGACAGGGCCCGCGAGGTCGCTTCTGAAACGCGCCGCTTCGACGTACCCCGGCAACGAGGCGATCGCGCGAGATCTCGCGGGTCTCCAGACGCGGTCCTCGGAGTGTCCCGCGGCGCTGTCGCGGCTCGCGCCTTTCGCCGGCGCTTCCCGGGATCCCCGCACGTTCAACACGCTCGCGCTGATCCAGACGTGCCTCGGAAACCGCCCTGAGGTCGTGTCGCTTCTCGAGCGTTCGCTGGCGCTCAATCCGGCGCAACCCGAGGTGGCCCGTTCTCTCGCTGTCGCGCGAGGCGAACGCGCCCCGGGGAGCCGATAGGCCCAAAAAAAAGCCGGGGGCGCGCTGCCCCCGGCTCGAAATCGATAGTCGCGATCTAGAAGCTGAAGGTCCCGGTCGCGAGGAACCGCCGCCCGGACGCGTAGCTGGTGGCCGTGCCGAAGTTCGGGTTTGGAATCGTGTTCGCCGTGTTGGTGAACAGGGTCTTGTCCACCGACAGCGCCGGCTGAGCATTGAAGACGTTCAGGAGGGTCCCTCCGAGTCTCAGATTCCCGACGCCGCCCAAGGGAATGTTCTGCGTGACGAGCAGGTCGAAATTCGTCCAGGAGGGGAGTCGCCGCGCGCCCGCCTGCTCGACATACTGGTAGGGAACGCCGTAGACCGGGTCGTACTTCTGAGCCTGCCAGGGACGGCCGCTCTGGAATCGCAGGTACCCGCCGATGCTCGTGTTCGTGGGCAGGATGTACGAGCCGAACAGTTTGGCGACGTGCGTGCGATCGCCCTCCAGGATTCCGTTGCGCTGCGGGTCTTCGACGTTGATTCCGGGACCGTCCTGGATGTACGAGGACGCGTAGAAGAGCTGGCTCGCGTAATCGAGGTCCCAGTTCCCTTCCAGGCGCGACAGCGTGTAGGAGAGATCGGCCGTCCAGCGGGCGTTCGCGCCCGTCTTACGAAGCTCGACCGTAGCACCGCGGTACCGGCGCTTCTCATTTTTCAGATTGCCGTAGCGGAAGCTGCCGGGATTCAGGTCGGTGAAGTTGTTGCCGACAGCGGCGAAGTCCTCGATCACGTCGAGGGTCTTCCGGTACATCCCCCACCCCTCGACGGAGAACCCCTGCCCGAGCGGCCTCGCATAGCCGACGATGTACTCGTCCGTGTAGGTCGGATCGATGCCGGGAAGGACGCGCTTGTCCTGCTGGTTGGAGCGGACCACGTTCTGGATCACCGCGCCGGTGGTGCCGTTGATGAAAGCGTCCACCCGGAACAGACGGATCGGAGACGCGGCTCGCGCGATCGACTGATTGTCGAGGTTGTCGTAACGCGCGAAGTTCGCGTAGGCCTTGTCGTGCGCAGTCGCGTCGATCTCGTAGGAGACACCGACGCGGGGCTGAAACTGCTTGGACCAGGGGATCGTGAGGGTGTCGCGGTATGTGCAGGCGGCGGCGGTGGTGCCGGAGCTGCACGCGGGGATCGTGACCGAGTTCGGAATGGTGAAATCGCCTGACATGAAAACGAACGTGCCGCCGGAGGGAATGTATTTGTCCTGGTTCACGAGAACGCCCAGATTGACCGTGAGGTGGTTCCAGGTCATCTGATCCTGGGCGAAGACCCCGTAGGTGCGGCCTTTGGAAATCTGCGCCGGCTGATCGGGGCTGTAGCGCGCGCGGAAGCAGGGGCGAACTCCAAGACAGCTGCCGCTCGTCGAAGTCGTGATCGAGCCCCAGCCGTTGGCGATGCGCGCCAGCTCTTCCTTGTTCGAGCTGAAGCTGCCGCCAACGCGAATGTCGTGTGTCGCGCCCAGGAAGTTGCCGAGGTAGCTCGCGGTCAACTTGTACTCGTCACGGAAAAAGTCGTCGTTGTTGATTCCCAGCGTCGCTCCCCCGACGGTCGTGCCGTTTGGAAGCGTGAACTGCCCGACGAGCCCCGGATTGGACACGTTGAACGCGGGAAGAAACCCGAAGTCGGTCGTCGGCGAGGCCCCGTTGTGGTTTTCGTTGTGGTTGAACTTGGCTTCCAGATTGAACTTCGAGCTCACAGTCCAGAACCAGGAGGCCACCGCAATCCGGTCGATTTCTTTCGGATTGTCACCCGTGCTCGCGGCCGAGGTCGAACCGATATCCGCGTTCGTCTGCTTGACGCCGCGGTACCGGAAGGAGGCCTCGAGGAGCTGATTCGACATGGGAGTGGCGGTCAGCTTGCCGAAGTATTCGTTGATGTCGAGGTCGGATTCCGGCAGGGAGTTGGGAGCGCCCGTCAGATTGAACCGGTTGAAGCGGTCCTTTTCCTTTGAGCGGTAGAAGTTTGCCGATCCGTAGAAAAAGAGATGGTCGGGGAGCACCGGACCGCCGACGCTCACGCCGGGCCGGATTCGATTGAACTGGCTGGTCAGGTTCGGGTCCTTACTCTTGGCCTGGAGCCCCGAGGGCTGGTACTCGAGGCGCGCCTCGCCGTGAAAGTTGTTCGTGCCCGACTTCGTCACGCCGTTGACGAGGAACCCTCCCGTGCGTCCCGCCTCCGGCGGAAGGCCGCCGCGGGTGATATTGACTTCCTGGATGTCGAGCTCCGCGAAGTCCTGAAAGAGGTCCGCGAAGAAGGGATTCGTGACGTTGACGCCGTCATAGAGGAACTGGTTGTCCTGGCGTCCGCCGCCCGCGTTGAACCCGGGGTTCGTGTTGGAAATCGCGACGCCCGAATCGGCGACACCGGGTGCCAGCTGCATCGTGCCCGCGAAGGTGCGAGCCAGCGGAAGCTTCTCGATCGTCGCGCGGTCCGTGACGTTCGAGATGGTCGTCGACTTCGTGTCGACTTCCGGCGTCGCGGCGGTCACGGTCACCTCTGCCGTGGCAGTTGCCCGGAGAACGGCGCGCACTTCCGTCTCCTTGGAAAGACCGACGACCACGTCCTGCTGGAAGACGCCCATGCCAGAAAGCTCGGCCCGGAGCCGGTAGGTTCCCGGGATGAGACCGGAGAACTGAAAGCCGCCGTCTCCCTGGGTCGTCGCCGAGCGGCCCAGAGGCATGTTCGGACTCGTGATCGCGACGGTCGCTCCGGGAATCGCGCCGCCCTGTCCGTCACGAACCCATCCGGAGATCCCTCCCGTGGTCTGAGCGTGAACGAGGGGGACTACGAGCGCGATGCACGCGACCGCAATCAACAGTGGTCGAAACCGCATAAGCCTGACTCCTTCTAAATCGGGCGGAGCGCCCGGAAACGAGGATGACGAATCACCAGACACATTGGAACGGGGACAGTTCGCGTCGATTTTACTCTCGTTCCAAACGGACGAGGTCTTCGAAAGTTTCGCGGCGCCGGACGATTTCAAATCCATTTGCTTGGACGAGCACCTCGGCGGCGCGAGCGCGGAAGTTGTAATTCGAGGACATGGCGAATCCGTAGGCACCCGCGTCCAGGATCGCGAGCAGGTCCCCCTCCTCGGAGGCGGGAAGCGTACGGTCGCGGGCGAAGAAGTCGCTGGTCTCGCAGATGGGGCCTACGACGTCGGCGACGAGGGAGGCGGCGGCTGGCCGCGACACCGGTTCAATGGGATGGATCGCTCCGTAAAGCGGGGGACGCAGGAGGTCGTTCATCGCGGCGTCCACGATCACAAACTCTTTCCCTCCGTTCGCCTTCCGATAGAGCACCCGGGTGACGAGCGCGCCGGCTGCCCCCACGATCGCGCGGCCCGGTTCGACC
>JBDTRB010000184.1:0-5513 GCA_039931865.1 Acidobacteriota bacterium
GCGCGGCGGCGAGGCCGTGGGCGATCTGGAGGGCGTACTCCAGGGCCTTGCGGGGAGACAGCGCCCCGCCGGCGATGCGCGAGCGCAGCGTCTCGCCTTCGAGAAGCTCCGTGACGACGTAGGGCGCACCGGCCTCGTCCGACCCGATGTCGTAAACGGCTGTGATGTTCGGGTGATTGAGGATCCCGGCGGCGCGCGCCTCCTGCTCGAATCGGCGCAGGCGATCAGCATCCGCCGAGAACGACGCCGGCAGCACCTTGATCGCCACCTCGCGCCCCAGCCGCGGGTCCTTCGCCCGGTACACCTCTCCCATCCCGCCCGCACCGAGCGGCGCGAGAATTTCGTACGGTCCGAGACGCGAACCCGACAGAAGCGGCATGCTTGTGCCGCGATTCTAGCTGGGCGTGCCGTGCCGGCGTTTTCGCCGAGGCGAAAACCTTCCAGTCCCCGTCAGTTGCAGTCGCCGCGGTCGATCGCCGCGCGCATCCGGCTCCGCAGCTCGGGCAGGTCGTCGCAACGGGCGTCGGTGCGCTCGGAAACTTTCCCGCGCGAGGCTCGGCTCCACACGTAGCAGTAGCCCGTGTTCCAGTGTTCGACGAGGCGGCAGCCGCCGACATCGGTGGGGCTCCCGTCGAGCTCTTCCGGCCATTCGAGAAATTCTGCGATCGTCAGCGGCCGTCCGCCCGGCTTCCGGGCGGACTCCCCCCGCGGGGAGGGCCCCCCGCCGCGTGAGACTTCGTCGCGAGCGATCGAGGAAGCGGGCGCCCTGTCGACTTCCGTCGTGGCCGCCTCGGTGGCCTCCGGGAACGGGGACGCTGCCGGAACGGCCGGCGTCGAAAGCGGCTGCAAGGAGACTGGCGTGGCTGCGGCCGGCGCCGTCGCTGGCGGATCGGCAGCCCGCCGCGCGATCCCGACGTCCATCAGGATCACGCCCACCGCGGCAATCGAGCCGATCAGCAGCCGGGAAGGCGATTCGTCGGTCAATGCGGCCGCAAGATCATGACGACACACCGAGCGTCTTGAAGAGGAAGGCGTAGTCGAACGCCGCCTCGCGGATCCTGTCGTAGCGGCCCGACGAGCCGCCGTGGCCGCCCGCCATGTTGATCTTGAAGAGCAGGGGATTCGTGTCGGTCTTGATCGCGCGAAGGCGCGCGACGTATTTCGCGGGCTCCCAGTACATGACCTGGCTGTCGTCGAACGACGTCTTCACGAGCATGGCGGGATACGGCTTCGCCGAGAGGTTGTCGTAGGGGCTGTACGACTTCATGTACTCGTACTGCTCCTTGATCTTCGGGTTTCCCCACTCCTCGAACTCGCCGACGGTCAGAGGCAGCGACTCGTCCATCATGGTGTTGATGACGTCGACGAACGGGACCCGCGCGATGACGGCGCGGAAGAGGTCGGGCCGCAGATTGACGACCGCGCCCATCAGGAGGCCGCCCGCGCTGCCGCCTTCGATCGCCAGCTTCTCGCGGGAGGTGTACTTCTGCGCGATCAGCGCCTCGGCCGCCGCGATGAAATCCGTGAAGGTGTTCTTCTTGGACATCATCTTTCCCTGGTCGTGCCACTTCTTCCCCATCTCCCCGCCCCCGCGGATGTGCGCGATCGCAAAGATGAAGCCCCGATCGAGGAGGCTCACGCGCCCGGAGTTGAAAGTCGGAAAGCTTGCGACGCCATACGAGCCGTAGCCGTTCAGAAGCGTCGGGTTCCTGCCGTCCTTGACGAGCCCTTTGCGATAGACGAGAGAGATCGGAACGCGGGTGCCGTCAGCGGCGGTCGCGAAGATCCGCTCCGTCCGGTACCGGGCGGGGTCGTAGCCGCCGAGGACCTCGGTCCGCTTCAGGAGGGCGCGTTCCTTCGTCCCCATGTCGTACTCGTACACGGTCGGAGGCGTGGTCAGCGACTGGTAGTTGAACCGGAACTTGTGGGTCGCAAACTCCATGTTCACTTCAGGCGAAAGCGCGTACACGGTCTCCGGAAAGTCGACCCGGTGAGAGGCGCCCGACGCGAGGTCCGCGACCCGCACACGCGGGACCCCGTCCTCGCGCTCGATGTAGACGGCATGGTCCTGGAAGACCTCGACCCGCGAGACCATCACACCGTCGCGGCAGGGGAGGATTTCCTTCCACGACCCCTTCCCCGGGTTTTCGACGGGAGCGGTGACCACGCGGAAATTCCGGCACCCCTGGTTCGTCCGGATATAGAAGAGATCGCCTCGGTGCTCGACGTCGTACTGATGGTCCTTCTCTCGCGCGGACACGAGCAGCCAGGTGCCTGCGGGCTCCGAGGCCGCGAGGAAACGCCATTCGCTTGCCGTGTGAGAGCTCGATTCCAGAAAGACGAATCCGCCGCTCAAGGACCGGCTCACCGAAAGCGTGAACATCGCGTCCTTCTCCTCGTGAACGAGGGTGTCGGACGCGGTGGATCCCACGAGGTGGCGATAAAGACGGTAGGGCCGCTTCGCGTCGTCATCGACGACGTAGAAGAGCGTCTTGTTGTCGGACGCCCAGGCGACGGAGGAGACGCGGGGGACGTTCTCGACGCCGGGCTGCCCCGTCGCGAGGTTCTTCAGGTGCAGGGTGTATTCCCGATAACCGGTGTTGTCGATCGTGTAAGCCAGCAATTTCCCGTCGTCGCTGACGTCGTAGTCGCCCCGCGCCATGAATCGCTCGCCGCGCGCGAGCTCGTTCAAGTTGATCGTCACTTCTTCCGGGGCCTCGACGCTGCCGTGCTTGCGGCAGTAGATCGGGTACTGCTTCCCTTCCTCGGTGCGCGAGTAGTAGAAGAAGTCGCCCTTTCGGTAAGGCACCGAGAGATCCGTCTCCTTGATGCGGCCGAGCATCTCCGCGTACAGCTTCTGCTGGAGCCCGGCCGTGTCCTTCATGACGCCGTCGGTGTAGGCGTTCTCCGCGTCCAGGTACGCGTGGACCTCGGGGCTCTTGCGCTCGCGGAGCCAGAAGTACTCGTCCTTCCGCTCTTCGCCGTGAAGTGTTTCCATCCTGCCGAGTTTTTTCGCCATGGGCGGTTTGGGAGCCTCCGGTAAGTCGCCGGCTCGTACCGCCGCCGACGGGAACGAAATGGCCGCAATCGAGGCAAACAACAGCAGACGCTTCATGATCACCTCAGATGCCGCGAATGACGAACTCGAGATACTGACTTGTTTTCGACTCCGGGATGCCGCCGTCACTTCGCGGGGGCCGCGGCCGGCGCGGTCTTGAAGTCTCCGGCCTTGACGATGGTGATCTTCGAAGGGTCGATGTGCCGGCGCATCGCCGAAACGATGTCCTCAGGGCTCAGCGCCGCGATCTTTTTCTCCACCGTGGCATCCCACGCGAGCGTCCGGTCGATGAAGAGGTTACCCGACAGCTTGCGCGCCAGAGCGGCATCCTGCGCCCGGCCGACCTGCGCGCCCTGGAGGAACCCCGACTTCGCCTCCGCGATCTCCTGAGGCGTGAAACCGTCCTTCAACGCGCGCGCGACTTCTTCCTTGAACGCCGCCTCGAGCTTTTCGGCGTTCTGCGGAGCATAGATCGCAAACGTCAGGAAGGTGCCGCTCTTATCCAGCGGGCTCGCGGCGAACTGGGAGCCGACGCCGTACGAAAGCCCCTCCTTCTGCCGGATGCGCGTCGCGAGCCTGGAGTTCAAGAACCCGCCGCCCAGCATGTAGTTGCCGAGAACGAGCGCGGGGTAGTCGGGATCGTCGTCACGCAGGTTGAGCGCCATCCCGGCCAGCAGGATCGCGTTCGCCTTGTCGGGCGCGGGGAGGGAGAGGTTCATGGCGGCCACTTCCTTGAAGGGACGCGGAACCCGGGTGAACGGCTTCGGGCTCTTCCAGTCTCCGAAGAGCTCACCGGAGAGCGAGGCGATTCCCTTCGCGTCGAAATCACCGACGACGGCGAGCTCGCCGTTCGATGCGCCGTAGAACTCCTTGTAGAAGCTTCGCGCCTCCTCGAGGGTCGCCGCCTGGTAGCTCGCCAGACTCTCCTCCGCGTTCTGCACGTAGCGGACGTCGCCCTTCGGATAGTCGCTCATGTGACGCTGGTAGGCGTTCTGCCCGATGAAGTTCGGATCGCTCTTCTGCTGCTCGATGCCGGCCAGATTTTCCTGCTTCAGCTGGTCGAACTCCGCGTTCGGGAACGTGGGAGTGCGCAGGATCTCGGCGACGAGCCGCAACACTGCCGGCAGATTCGCTCGGACCGTCTCGATGGAAACCGTCGCTGCGGTCGGCCCGCCCGCGATCGCCACCCGCGCCTTCAGCCGGTCGAACTCGTCGTTGATCTGCTGGCGCGTGTGCTTCGCGGTGCCCCGCCGGAGCATGTCGGCCGCGAGATCGGCCGCCGTCGACCGGTTCATGAGGCTCTTCTCGTCTCCGAACCGAAGGGTGATGGTGGCGACGACGGTCTCGCCGCGGGTCTTCTTCGGCAGGAGCGCCAGCTTCAGTCCGCTCGGAAGCACCGAGCGGGTGGTGCGGCCGTCGATGTTCGCGGGCGTCGGGTCGAACGCCTCGCCCTGCGCCGTCACGGCCTCGCCCTTGTAGTCCTTCAGCATCGCCGCAACGTCCGGCGGCGCCGGGATCTCGGCCCGGTCGGGCTTCTGCGTCGGAAGGAAGGCTCCGACGGTCCGATTGGACGGCTTGAAGTACGCCGCGGCGACGCGCGTCACGTCTTCGGGCGTGACCTTCCGGATCCGGTCGCGGTTTAGAAAGAAGAGGCGCCAGTCGCCGGCGCCGATCCATTCGCTCATCTGGAGTCCGACGCGGTCGGCAGAATTGAGCATGAGCTCGATGTTCTTGACGAGGGCCGTCTTTGCCCGCTCCACTTCTTCCTTCGTCGGCGGCTGCTTGCCGAGGGCGTCGATCGTCTCGAGCATGGTCTTGCGCGCGTCGTCGATCGAGGACTCCTGGCGCACCTCGGCGGAGAGCATCACGAACCCGGGCTCGCGGAGCGGCTGCATGTAGCCGCCGATCGAAGAAGCCTTCCTGGTCTCGACCAGAGCTTTGTGGAGCCTCCCGGAGGGGGTGTCCGAGAGCACCCGCGTCAGCACCTCGACCGCCGCGGCGTCCGCGTGCGACGCGGACGGGACGTGGTACGCCACAGCGAGGGCCTGCACGTCGCCGACCCTGCGAAGGGTCACGTCGCGCTCGCCGTCCTGCGTGGGCTCCGCGGTGTAGGTTGCCTGGAGCTTGCGGGCCGGCCGCGGGATTCCGGAGTAGATCTGCTGGATGAGCGCGAGGGTCTTCGGCTCGTCGAACTTTCCCGCGACGAGGAGGTACGCGTTATCGGGCTGATAGTAGGTGCGCCAGAAATTCTGGAGCCGTTCGATGGGAACGTTCTCCAGGTCGGCTCGCGCGCCGATCGTCGAATGCCCGTAGTTGTGCCAGAGGTAGGAGGTCGAGAGGACCCGCTCCTCGAGGATGCTGGCCGGATCGTTCTCGCCCATCTCGAACTCGTTGCGGACAACCGTCATCTCGCTGTCGAGGTCCTTCTTCGCGATGAACGAATGGACCATCCGGT
>JBDTRB010000185.1:0-5507 GCA_039931865.1 Acidobacteriota bacterium
CGGCAGTAGAGAACGCCGGCTACTGCCGGCGGTCACCCATCCCGCACCCTTTTTCAGCAGCCTGCTAGGAAGAAGGGGAGGAGAGCCGGATCCGCTCGAGCCTCGCCTGCCGCGAATGCGCGTTGGCTTCGCGAAACGCGCCGGCGGCTCTGTCAAACGCATCGCGCGCCGCGGCGTGATCTCCTGCGCGGAGAAGGCGTTCTCCCTCCGTCTCCTCGCCGCGCCCGCGATCGAAGGCCTCGGACGCGAGGTCCCGCGCTTCCCCCCGTTCCGCCTCGATCCTCGCCCAGGCGGCCTGGAAGCGCGCGTCTTCGGCGGTCTTGCGGGCGGTGCCGGCATCGGCTGCGCGCAGCCGGCGCGCTGCCGGCGGTAGAGCCGCCAGGCGGCCGGGGACGGCCTCTTTCGGGCCCGCATCACGCTTCCCGACCGTCACCAGTCCCGGCCGGACGGGGGGCTCCCTCCGCGATGGCTCGGCGACGGACGCGGGTGGCTCGTCGGCACGCGCGCCCGGCGCGGCCGCCGGAGACGCTGCGACAGTGGCGCGGACCGCGGGAGCCGAGGGAATCCGAGCGGCAGCGGCAGCGGACCGCTCCCGGTGGATCGCGAGACCTTCGAAACCCAGGATGATCGCGGCGGCGACGCTGAAATAGGCGGCGCCCGAGACCCAGCGGCGCGCGGTCATCGGCCGCGCGGGAGCAGAGTGGCGAGTTGTGACCGGGCGCGAGCCGGACTCGGGGGCTACCTCCGGCTCCCCGACAGGGGATTCCAGGGGGGGCCCGTCTGCTTCCGAGTTCGACGAGAGAAAGACTTCCTCGTCCTCCGGGTCGTCGCGGCGTCTCCCGAGAAAGGGCGTCGCGAGCTCGACGGGCGCCATGTTCTCGGCGGAGATCGGGTTCGTCGACTCATGATCGTTCGTCGGCACGCCGCGGGATTCGGGGTTCAAGAGCGTGTAGAGGAAGTAAGCGAGATCGGCCGAGGAAACCGGCGAGGCACCGGCCGCGAGCTGCTCCTGGAGGCCGAGGTGAAGCTCCAGGATGGAGGGGCGTTCCTCAGGAGCAGCGAAGCAGCGGTCGAGCAGGGTATTGATGCGGTCTGTGAAGCCGTCCTCCGCGCGAAACTCGGGACGCGAAGATGTGACCACCGGCCGGCGGCACGTCAGAAGCTCGAGCATCAGAACTCCCGCGGAGAACGCGTCGCTCGTCGGTCCCACCCGTCCGCTCTCGCGCGCCTCAGGGGCGGCATACGGTGCGATGTCGCGGCCCAATCGCCCGCGCATCACGGAGGGGAGAACCGCGTCCGCCAGACCGAATCCGCCCAGACGCACCTCCGCGTCGATCGAGATCGATACGAACCCGGGCCAGAGAAGACCGTGGCGAATCGGCTCGCCGTCATTCGGCGAGAACCACGCGTGCTCGAGAGCGGCGCACACGCGCTCCGCGATCAGGAGCGCGAACGGAGTGGGGAGAGCGGTCCCCGCGGAGCGTAGGCGCAAAAGGATCGTGTCGAGAGTCCATCCCGCCCCCTCGTACCAGGCGTAGTAGGGCGCGCCGTCGGCGACCGCCAGGTCCGCCTGCTGGACGATCGACTTATGGGACAGATGCGCGACCGTGTCGCCGTGGCGGGCGATCGCTGAAAAGACCGCGGGCGGCGACAGCTCCGGCGACTGCAGGATCCGGAACCGGACGAAGCGTTTTTCGTCGGTGGCGTGGAGCGCCCGGAAAATGGTCCCGAGACAATCTTCCCCGAGGGCGCCCACCAGAAGATGGGAGCCGATCCGCCTGGGTTGAAAAGATCCGGTTGTCATGACTCACCTCGGCCGGTTTCGCCCGACGGCTCGGAGGTCGGGCACCGCCCGGGGACTCCTCGGCGCACGGGGACTGCCGGCCGGAAGATTGTAGGCCATTGCGGCGTAAATGACAGAGGTCAAAGGAGAACTTCCCGGACGGACAAACCGGCGGGTTGCGGAAAATACCAGAGCTTGGGGGAGGGCAGGGGCGACACCCCCATTAGCCGCCCCATCCTGTACGGCGCCGTACGGCCCCCTCCCCGCTTGCCCGGGGAGAGGGAGCTGCGGCTTTTCACCAGATCTGGCACCTCTGTGCGCGGACCATCGGGTCTCCGGGCTTGCAGGAGAACGCGCGGGCAAACTCCGGCATGTTCGAGGGAGCTCCGATCGCGCGGAACCGGTCGAGCGGGTGCGGGTCGGTGTTCACGATCAGCCGCGCGAACTCCGGGCGGTCGTTGGCGGCCCAGACCCGTGCCCAGTTGATGAAGAACCGCTGATCGTCGCTCAGTCCATCCGTCGGAGCGGGCTTGCTCTTCCCTTCCAGACTCTTCTGGTAGGCGCGATACGCGATGGAGAGGCCCCCGAGGTCCGCGATGCTCTCGCCTAAAACGAGCTTGCCGTTCAAGTGCTGTTCGCCTTCGAACTTATAGCCCTCGAACTGATTTTCCACGCAGGTCGAGCGCGCCTGGTAGTTCTTCAGGTCTTCGTCGGTCCACCAGTTCGTGAGATTCCCCTGCGCGTCGAACTTGCGCCCCTGGTCGTCGAACCCGTGCGTCATCTCGTGGCCGATGACGGCGCCCATGCCTCCGTAGTTGACCGCGTCGTCGGTGTTCTTGTTGAAGAAGGGCGGCTGCAGGATCCCCGCGGGGAAGACGATCTCGTTCAGCAGAGGGTTGTAATACGCGTTGACCGAGGGCGGGGTCAGGCCCCAATCCGTCCGGTCCACCGGTTTTCCGACCTTGGCCAGGTCGCGAGCCCATTCGAATCGCGTCGCGCGCATCGCGTTGACGACATATGGCCCCCGATCGATCTGGAGCGCCGAGTAGTCCCGCCACTTGTCGGGGTACCCGATCTTCGGATTGAACGCGTCGAGCTTGGCGAGCGCCGCCTTGCGCGTGTCGGGACCCATCCACGACAGAGTCGCGAGGTCATCCCGCAGGGCCGCGATCAGGTTGCGCACCATCCTGTCCGCGCGCTCCTTGGCCTCGGGCGGGAAATACTCCTGGACATAGATCTTCCCGAGCGCGAACCCGACCTGTCCGTCCGTCGCGCGCACGCACCGCTTCCAGCGCGGCTGGATCTTCTCCGTCCCCTGAAGGGTGCGCTGGTTGAACTCGAAGTCTTCGTTGACGAAGGCGGAGGAGAGAGCGGGCGCGGCGGTCGCGAGGAGCTGCCAGCGCAGATATGTTTTCCACTGCGGAAGCGGCACCGTCGTGAGCTGCTTGTCCAGCGCCCGGAAGAATTTCGGCTGTTGAACGTTCAACGCGGAGAGAGCGGGGGGCGCCTCGATGTCGTGAAAGTACGCCGCCCAGCTGAAATTCGGGGTGAGTGACTTCAGGGCCGCGGGCTCCATGCGGTTGTAGGTCGCGTCGGGATCGCGCTGCTCGACGTTCGTCATCGAGACCTCGGCGAGCCCGGTTTCGATCGTCATCACGGTGCGGGCATTCGCGGCGGCCTTCGCCGCGCCGTCGCCGGCGAGCTGAAACATCTTCGTGACGTGCGCCAGGTACTGCTCGCGAATCTTCTTCGAAGCGTCGTCGGTCTTCGTGTAGTAGTCGCGGTCGGGAAGTCCGAGGCCGCCCTGGGCAGCCGTTGCAATCACGTCCGTGCTCTTCTTGCGGTCCTGCTCCGAGCCGAACTGGAACAGGGCGTTGACGCCCGACACCTGCAGCCTGGCCACTTCGGTCTGGAGATCCTTCAGGTTCGCGATCTTCGCGATGCGGTCGAGCTCCGGCGCAAGCGGCTTCAAGCCCTGCGACTCGATCGCGGTCTCGTCCATGCAGCTCGCGTAGAAGTCGCCGATTTTCTGCTCTTCGGAGCCCCCTTTCGCCGACTTGTTCGCAGCGCTGCGCTCGAGGATCTTCCGGAGAGCGTCGCGGTTTTTCTCCGCCAGCTCCTGAAACGTGCCCCACGCGGGGTACTCGGGCGGGATCGGGTACTTCTTCGTCCAGCCGCCGACGGCGTACTGAAAGAAGTTCTGGCACGCGGCCGCGCTCTTGTCCATGTCGGACGGGTCGACGCCCGGGACCGGCTTGTCGAGCGGCGGGGGAGCCGCCGCCTGCGTCTGCGCCCCGAGGTAAGTCGCGGCCGCGAAGGCGAGCAGCGGAACGGCCCGAAGAGCTCTACGAGGGGAAAATGTCGTCACGATTCCTCCTGTTTGATTTCCACCCGGCCCGGGAGTGCCCCCCGCGCGCCGGGGGGGCTTCTCCCCCTACGCGCGGAAACCGGAAAAGTTGCCGGGCGAGCACACTTCCGACCCGTTCGGCTCCATGCACCGGCGGTGGCGCCCTCTCCCCGCGCTCGACGAGAGGGTTGGGTGAGGGGTGCCCGCAGGCAGGAGGTATGGTGCTCGCTCGAAAACGGGAGCGGTAGAAATCCTAAACCGAAGCGATGTAGATCGCGGGCCGGTGGTCGGTTCGCGTCGAGAGGCGCTTGAGCGTCTTCTCGAGCTTCGGCTCCACGCCGCCCCCCTGGAGCACGAAAATGTACAGCAGTCCGACGATGATCACGAAAATGCCGGCGCCGCGATTGACCCAGATGAGCTTCGAATAGGTGAAGTGGCGCCGGAACGCATAAACGGTCGCAACGAGAACGGACCACCAGAGAGCCGCGCCAGCCGTCACTCCGGCGACGAGATCGACGGTCAGGATCGGATGTCCTTTGACGGCGCCGAGCCCCATCGTCGCGAAGATCGCGCCAAACGCCAGGAACCCCATCGGGTTGGTCAGGGTGAGGAAAAAGGTGGAAAGAAAGTGTCCCGCCAGTCCGCTTGCACTGCGGGTCTTCTCACGCTCCTTCGGCCGCGTCAGCATGAGGCGGATCCCGAGGACCACCAGGATCGCCCCACCGATCCGCTGCATCCAGGTTCCGTGCTCGAAGAGGAACTCGGAGATGAAGCTCGCCCCGAACGCTGCCGCCGTGCCGTAGACCGCGTCGGCCGCCGCCGATCCGAACCCCGAGACAAATCCGGCCCGCCGCCCCTGATTCATCGTGCGCTGGACGCAGAGCGCCGCGATCGGCCCGACGGGCGCGGAAAGCGCGAAGCCGATGATCAGGCCTTTGACGAAGAACGGCACGCGGGGAGGCTATAACGTCGCTCCCGCCCCCACGTCGCTTCCGCTCACTGCGTTCGCTCTCGCTCCCGCCCCGAGAGGCTCCTCCTTCCCTTCGGTCAGGAGACTCCTCTCGGGGCGAACCTAGCCACCATCGTGACTGAGCGCAGCTCGGCTCTTTCTGCTCAATGTCCCGCGCGCCGGGGATAAGGCCGGGGGAGGGAAGCGGATCAAGGCTGACGACGGTCGCAGGGCCAGACCGATGGCCGTATGGCCGTACGCTCCGTCTCAGCGTCGTAGGCAGATTCGCGGGGGAGCGCGAAGTCCGTCGCGGTGAACCGCCCTCGTGAGGAGCTCACCCACCTGTCAGGCCCGGCTCCGTTTCCCGCTCAGTCTCCTAGGTGTTGCGGCTAAGGACGTTGTTCACGCGAGAAGCTGGTGGCCGGTTG
>JBDTRB010000186.1:0-5484 GCA_039931865.1 Acidobacteriota bacterium
CGCATCCGGCCGAGCCGCTCGCCGGTGCCGTTCGCGGCGCGAACGGCACGTCCCGAAGTGAGCGGAGGCGACGAACGAGTGTTAACCTTTCCGGCGAACGTCCTTGGAGGGGCCGACCATGAAAAAGCTTCTGACCGTCTGCCTTCTGTTCGCCGCGGCCGTTGCGTCTGCCGCCCCGTCCGTGGACCCCCGGGAGCGGAACTTCAAGGTGTTCGTCGACGGGACGGAGGTCGGCGGGGTGGTCGGATACCGCATCGAGTTCGTGCGGAACCCGATGAGCCGCGACGATCAGCGCCGGCTCGGGGTCGCGTACTCGCCCGACCAGAGGCGCCTCGTTCTGACGCTGACGCAAAAGGGGCTGAACCAGCTCCAGGACTGGCTGAACAGCGCCACCGACACCTCCGCCCCCCCAGCGAAGACGCTCTCCATCCAGGCGCGCAACAACCAGGACCAGATCCTCGCCCGCTGGGAGCTCACCGCGGTCGTCCCGAGCACTTTTACCTCGCAGGCGGCTGGAATGATCGACGAGGTCGATTCGACCGTCGAGTTTCTCTTCGACCGGTTGAGGCTGGTGGAGGCGAGCGGAAAGT
The DNA here is from genome assembly GCA_039931865.1 of Acidobacteriota bacterium. Taxonomy (GTDB): domain Bacteria; phylum Acidobacteriota; class Thermoanaerobaculia; order UBA5066; family Gp7-AA6; genus JALYUA01. The sequence continues at coordinate 591 of JBDTRB010000186.1, forward strand.
AGAACCCGGTCGTGAGGGGTGAGGCGTGAGGGTCAGGCGGAAGAGATTTAAGAAATTTGAAGAAGGGAAGAGGTCGGATCGCTCGAATTCCCCTGGCCCCTGACCCTAGCTCCCCTCAATGTCCTTTATCGAGATCCCGGATCGCCTCGAGGAATCCGTGCGGCGGCCGTTCGAAGCGCGCGCCGAATCCGGCGCGGCCCTCTTCGGTGTCGGCGTGCACCACGCTCGCGCGCACGCGGAAGCTCCTGGGGTTGTTGGGAAGCGAAAAGATCAGGTCGACGTAATCGCCGAGGCCGGGCACCCGCGGCACGGCCACGTACATGCCCGCGAGGTTCACCTGCTCGACGTATCCCGTCATCTGCTCCTCGGCCCATTTCAGGACGGCGGGAGCGCTCACCGGGATGCGGCGGGAAACGCGTTGCTCCGCAGGACTCCGCCCCATTTGCACTCTCTCCTGCATGGGTTTCACCTGGTTCGATTTTCAGAATAGCAGATCGAGCGGGGATCAGAGCCGCCCGTCCCGGAAAACGGGGAGCAGCGTCTTTTCGAGCTTCCGGAACAGTCGGGCGGTGGCTTCGACGTCCCGCCGGCAGTACAGGGCAATCTCGCGAAGTCTCCCGGCCCGGTAGTACGGACCGACCGAATAGCCGTCCATCCCATGCTCTTTCGGGCTCTCGATCCCGAACGCCTTGCAGGTGAAGTCGAGGTTCCACTTCCTGGCCGCGCCGAAAAAGCTGATGACATCGAGGAGATCCGTGTGCGGCCGGATCGAGTAGCGGTAACCCACCAGGTTCTTCGTCACCGGGATGCCGAGCGCCGCGCTGCGCAGCATCAGGAACGGTCCGTCGAAGGAACGCCCGTTGAAAGTCACGAAACGGTGGAACCGCGCGATCGCCTTCCAGAACTCCGCGAGGAAAGTCGCCTCGGTGTCGCCCACGAACGTGAAGAGCCCGTCCGCGGACGTCTCTTCGACGCGGCCGTCGGTCTTTTCGTACCAGACGCGCCCGCGGCCCGTGTCGGGGTTCACCATGGCGAGGACGACGATGCGTCCCGTGAGCGGCCAGAGCGACAGCGTCTCGGGAAGCTTCTGCCGGTCCTCGTCGGTGCGCGCGTTCTTGGAAAGGTACGTTTTCTGCGCGTCGTCGAGGTCTTCCCACGGAATTCCGACCGTCTCGATGTCGAAGACCACGCTCGCCACGGATGCTATTGTGGCATTGGGTGCATTGGGTGCTGATGAACAGATTGGCGACCTCTCCGGCATGGCCGCCCTCCTCCCGCTTCGAGGACGCCGGCGCTCGCCCGGCAAGCTCCATCGGTGCAGGCGCCGTCTCGTGGACGCGTCTGATCCTTTCCCTCGTGATGCTCTCGGCGGCGGCCTTGCCGTCGTGCGCGCGCCGCCCCTCCGCGCCCGCGGCGGCTCCCCTCGACACTCTGACGCGGCACCTCGACGGCGACCCGCCGAGTCTCGAGCCGCTGACCACCACGGACGAACTCACCATCCGCGTGACCGAAATGATCTTCCGGCCGCTGATCGGGCTCGACAAGACGAGGCGTTTCGTTCCTTCGCTCGCGGCGTCCTGGGCGGCGTCTTCGGACGGTCTCGTTTACGACATCCGTCTCGATCCGAAAGCGACCTGGGAGGACGGCACGCCGGTCACTTCGCAGGACGTCGCTTTCACTATCGAGCGCGTGCGCGATCCCCGGATTCCCGCGATCACCTGGCGGGGATTATTCGACGATCTCCAGGCCGTCGAAACACCGGATCCGTCCACGGTCATCGTTCGCTTCTCGAAGCAGTATTCGCAGCGCCTGTTCGCCTTTACCCTGCCGATCGTGTCCGCCGCGGCCTACCGGCGCGGGACGGGGCTCGACCGGCAACCGGTCGGGTCGGGCCCGTACCGGCTCGAATCGTGGACGCCGAATCAGAAGATCGTGCTGCTGCGCCGGGCCGACGCCGACCCGAAGCAGATCGCTTTCCAGCGCGTCGTCTTCCGCGTCCTTCCCGACTCCGCCGTCCGTTTTCGCGCTGGTTCTGCCGGGGAGCTCGACGAATTCCGGATCTCGCGCGACCAGCGGATCTCGGCGTCGAAGTCGCCCGAGTTCGCAAAGCGCAACAGGATCGAAAAAGCGCCCCAGTTCTCCGTGACGCTTCTGGTCTGGAATGTCCGAAACCCGTGGCTGGCGGACCCGCGTGTGCGTCTGGCGCTGTCCCACGGCCTCGACCGGCGTGAAATGGCGAAGAGGCTGTATCCGCCCGAGGGAGCCGCCCTCGTTTCCGGTCCTTTCCCGGCTGGAACTCCCGAAAACGCGCCGGAGGTTCCTCCCGTCTCTTATGACCCGGGCGAGAGCGCGCGGCTGCTCGACGCGGCGGGGCTCAGGTTGGGTTTGGACGGGTTCCGCCAGAAAGCAGGCCGGCGCGTTTCGCTCGAGATCCTCTACCCGGGCGCGCAGCCCATGTCCACGAGCCTCGTGGAGATTTTCACGGCCGCCGCGAAAAAGCTCGGCATCGAGATCCTCCCGCGGCCGATCGACTGGGCCGCGTTCGTGCAGCGCTTTTCGGCGGGCGAGTTCGAGATCGCGCCGAACGGTCAGCAGTATTTGCCGCCGAACGTCGACCAGTTTCCGTACGTGCACTCGTCGCAGGCGCCCCCGCAGGGCGAGAACGCGGGGTTCTACCGAAATCCCTCGGTCGACCGAGCGGTCGAGGCGGTCCGGGCCGAGCCGGACGAGCGGCGCCGCATCGAGCTCTACCGCCAGGTCCACCGGCTTCTCGCCGCCGACCCTCCCGCGGACTATCTCTGGAGCACGGACCAGTACTGGGGCCTCTCGACGCGTCTCGACGGAGTCGAGGTTTCGCCGATCGGGCTCTTCCATTTCCTTCCGGGCCCGCTCGCGTGGAGAGCGATCCCGGCGCGCCGGTAAGGAAAGCGACAGCGATGGCCGGGCCGCTCGACGACATCCTGATCGTCGACCTCTCGCGGGTTCTCGCGGGACCGTTCTGCACGATGCTCCTGGCCGACCTCGGCGCGCGCGTCATCAAAGTGGAAAATCCCGCCGGAGGCGACGTGACTCGAGGGTGGGGACCGCCGCGGGATCCGGGAAGCGGCCTTTCCGCGTACTACCTGTCGGTGAACCGCAACAAGGAATCGATCGCGCTCGATCTTTCGACGCAGAGCGGCCGCGAATCGGTGAGGATCCTCGCGAGTCGCGCCGACGCCCTGCTGGAGAACTTTCCGCCCGGCGGGCTCGAGCGTCTCGGCCTTTCGCTCGAGCTCCTTCGCGGAGAGAACCCGCGCCTCGTCACCGCGTCGATCACGGGTTTCGGGCGAGAGGGGCCCGACGCGTCCGCTCCCGGATTCGACCTCCTCGCGCAGGCGGGGAGCGGATTGATGGCGATCACGGGAGACTCAGAAGGCGCGCCCACGAAGAGCGGCATCGCCGTCTCGGACCTGTTCGCGGGATCGTTCGCCGCGACCGCGATTGCGGCGGCGCTGCGGGCGCGGGAGGTGACCGGGCGCGGGACCCACGTCGAGACGGACCTCTTCCGTGCGAGTCTCGCGGCGCTCGTGAACGTGGGAGAGGCGTGTCTCCTGACCGGCCAGGAGGCGGGACGCCACGGCAACACCCATGGGCAGATCGTGCCGTACAGGACCTTCTCGGCGTCCGACGCGGACTTCGCGCTCGCCGTCGGGACCGATTCGCAATTCGTCAAGCTCGCCAGGCTCGTCGGCCGGCCCGAGTGGGGGAAGGATTCCCGCTACAGCACGAACGAGGCGCGGGTGCGCCACCGTTCGATCCTGGAGCCGGCGCTCGCGGAAATTCTCCGAGGAGAGCCGCGGGACGCCTGGCTCGCTCGCTTCCGCGCGGCCGGCATACCCGCGGGGCCGGTGCGGGGCGCGCTCGAGGCGCTCCGGAGCGAGGGAGCTCGCGCTTCGGGCGCGGTGCGCGAGTCCGGCGGGCTGTCGTTCATCGCTTCGCCGTTCACGGTTCCCGGCCACGAGCCGCCGCTGCGCTTTCCGCCGGCGCTCGATCAGGACGGAGAAAGGCTGCGCCGGGAGTTCGGGCTGCCTCCGGTCGGGTAAGCTCCGCCGCCATGGCCACCGCCACGAAGGTCGCGTTCATCGGCACGCACGGAGTGGGCAAGACCACTCTCTGCTTCGAGCTCGCGGCGCTCCTGAAAAAGCGCGACAAGGTCGTGGAGATGGTGCGCGAAGTCGCGCGCTTCTGCCCCCTTCCCATCAACCGGGACACGACGGTGGCGGCGCAGTCCTGGATCCTGCACACGGAAATCGCCGAAGAACTGGTCGCGGAGAACAAGGCGGAGGTCGTCATCTGCGACCGGAGCGTGCTCGACAACTACTGCTATCTCCTCCAGACCGGCAAGCACCCGATGCTCGAGCCGCTGGTGAAGTGGTGGACGGGGACCTACCGGCTGCTCATCAAGGTCCCGATCGTGGGCACCCCGTTGTTCGACGGCCTTCGGGACGTCGACACGACGTTCCAGCACGCGGTGGACGAGAAAATCGACGAGGTTCTGGCCGAGTGGTCGATCGAAGCGGTCAAGCTCGACCCGGATCGGCGCCAGTTCTGGGCGACGGACGCGCTTGAAGCGATCACCCCGCTACTCGGAGCAGTGCAACAGCCCCTCTTCGCCGGCGAACCGACCAGCTAGTTGTTTCCGCCCGACACGGCGCGTAGAGAGCGAAGGCGACGGAAACTCCAGATCTGTCTTCCTGTTCGAGGCTTGTCAGGATCGATGTCTCGCCCCTCACCCCGACCCTCTCCCCCGGCGCGCGGGGAGAGGGAGCGGAGCTGCGCTTCCGGCAAGCTGGTGGCTAAGCTCGCCCCGAGAGGAGTCTCCCGACCAGAGGGAGGGAGGAGCCTCTCGGGGCGG
>JBDTRB010000187.1:0-5394 GCA_039931865.1 Acidobacteriota bacterium
CGGCGACCTTTCCGCGCTGCTGCGCGGGGCGCCGCTAGGTATCCACGCCCTCCCCTGGCCCGGTCGGTTCCGTCTTCAGCGCCTCGTTGAAGCGGTTGAAATACGCGAAGAGACCGACGACGCACGCGATCTCGACGACTTCGCCTTCGTCGAAATAGCGGCGCAGCTCGGCAAAGGTTTCATCCGAGACCGCGCTCGCGTCACGGGTCATCTGGAGGCCAAAGCGCAGGGCGGCCTTTTCCTTCGGCTCGAAAGGCCCGTTCTCGAAATCGAGCAGCTTCGAGATCTGCTCCGGCGTCGCTCCCAGCCGCTCTGCCAGAGCGGTGTGCGAACGCGTTCAATAGTGGCAGGCGTTTGCGAGCGACGTCTGGAGCGCCAAGAGCTCCTTCAGCTTCAGGGCGACCGTCCCCGAGCCCATCACGGCCGAGAAATGGGCGTCCATCGTCGAGAGGATCCACGGCCGGTGCGCGAAGACCCGATACTGGTTCGGGATGTTTCCCCGCTCGGCGACCTTGCGCTCGAAGGCGTCGCGCGCCGCGCCGGCCACCTGAGAGCGCCCAACCCGGCTGATCCGCGTCATGGGTGAACGCTATCAAATCCCCGACGTAGACCGGCCGAACTGCGGGCGGAGAGCCGCCGATCCCCGCCGCCATAGAATGCGCTCCATGCGGAAAACCGGACTTCGGCTGGTCTTTCTTCTCGGCGCGGCCTTCGCTCTCGCCTGCGGGGGTGAACAATCCACCGGCACGCAGGGCATCAAGCTCGGCTTCTTCGGCGCGCTCACGGGGCCCCAGGCCACCTTTGCGCTCTCCGGGAAAAACGGGGCGAAGCTCGCGGTCGACGAGATCAACGCGAAAGGGGGCGTGCTCGGCAAAAAGCTCGAGCTGCTCTCCGAGGACGACCGCAACGAGCCGTCCGAGGCCGCGTCCGCGGTCTCGAAGCTCATCACGCGCAACCATGTCGTTGCTTTAATCGGCGAGAACGCTTCGTCGCGCTCTCTCGCCGCAGCGCCGATCGCCCAGTCTTACCAGGTGCCGATGGTCTCGCCCACTTCCACGAACGTCGAGGTCACGAAGAAGGGTGACTACATCTTCCGCGTCTGTTTCATAGACCCGAGCCAGGGGAAGGCGCTTGCCCTCTTCGCCCGCCAGAACCTGAAGGCGCAGACGGCGGCGATCCTGATCGACTCGAAGAGTGACTACAGCGTCGGGCTGGCGGAGGCGTTCCGGTCTTCGTTTACCGGACAGGGCGGCCGCGTGATCTCGGAAGTGAAGTACGCCGAGGGCGACAGTGACTTCAACGCGCAGTTGACGTCCATCAAAGCCGTGAAGCCGGATGTTCTCTTCATCCCCGGCTACTACACGGACGCCGGGCTGATCGCGCGGCAGGCTCGGGGCCTCGGGATGACGGCCGTTCTGCTCGGCGCCGACGGCTGGGACTCTCCGAAACTGGCGGAAATCGGCGGAGCGGCCGTCGAGGGCTCGTATTTCTCCAACCACTACTCGGTCGACGATCCTGCTCCGGCGGTGCGCGCTTTCGTGGCGGGGTACAAGAAAGTCTACGGATCGGAGCCGGACTCGATCGCGGCGAGCTCCTATGACGCGGCGGGGCTGATTGCCGATGCGATCCGGCGCGCGGGCTCGACCGAGGGCAAGCGTGTGCGGGACGCGCTCGCCGCCACGAAGGATTTCCCGGGCGTGACCGGCGCGATCACAATGGACGCCGACAGAAACCCGACGAAGTTGCCGGTGATCCTGAAGGTCGAGAACGGACGAGCGAAGTTCGCCGCGAGGCCCTGAGAGCGGGAGGCTGAGTCAGGGCTTTCCGTCGATCACGAATTCGTCAAACGTCATCATGCCGGGGCCCGACGTGGCGATCCCGGTCCGGCCGGACGCCGGCGCCGTGTCCTGCGCTTCGAAAAGCGGCTTGCCTTCCCAGGACGCCGTGACCCGGGGCCCCGAGAGCTCCACCGACAGGATTCCCCAGCCGCGGGGCGTCTCGGACGTGCCGCGGGCGAGCTCGGTCGTTTTTCCGGCACGACACAGAACGAGCCGGGCCTGGCCCGTGAACGGGTCGATCAGAACGGCGAGGTAATTCTTCTCGTCCGTCATTCGAAAGACGAGCCCTCCGGTTCCCTGCGTGCGTTTGATCCCGAGGGAAAGCGAGCCGTCCCGGAGCTGTGCATTGCGCCGGAGAGCGACCGCGATCGACTCCGACGGACGCGCGGCCAGAATCTGGCTGATCGCGTTCGGGGTCGACGGCGGGTTGAACTCCGCGACGACTTTCCAGTGGGCTTCCCCCGGAGAATGGAGCGTCACGAAATCGAAGAACGCCGGCTCGCGCATCACTGCGTCCGAGTCGAAGTGGTTGCGGAGCTTTTCGCCGCTGGCGGTTGCCGCAGGCGCCAGCGAACCCAGGGTCAGGGCGCTCAGGAGAGCCGTACGGATGTATCGGTTCATTGTTGCGGCTCAACAGCCCGAATGCCGTAAAATTCCCCGCATGCCGCAACCGAACCCCTTCTACGCCGTCGAATGGGAAGGATTCCGCTTCCGGATGGACGCGGAGAACGTCTCCCGTCTGAAGAGTCTCCCGGACTTCGAGGGCCGCGAAGAGCCCGCGGTCGCCGAGGAGTTTCTTCGCGTCCACGCCGAGAATTGGTCGGACGCCTTGACCGCCGCCGGCGCCCACCCGGGAGAGTTCGGCGTCCGCCTCGACACCCACCAGCGCCGAGCGCACCTCCTGCGGGGCGCCGAAGTGATCTTCTCCGCCGAACTCTGAGGAGCTCGGGCCGTCCAGCGGTCAACGATCAACCGGCCCGGCTTCAGTCCCCCGGCCGGGCTGGACCCAGAATCGCGTGGGGGGAAGGGATCCGCTCGCGCCGTCACGGCCGGGGAGCAAGCTCTTCGATTCCCGATTCCCGATTCCCGGCTCGGGGCGCCGCGGCGGCGTCAAAAAGAAAGAATCGAGCGGATCTTTTTTTCGACCGCGAGAAACGCCTGGCGCGAATACGGATCAACGACGACACGGACCTCCGCCGGAGATGGCACGTCTTCGGCCAGAGATGCGGTGAAACGGTCTGACTGCCCGTCGAAAAAAGTTTCGCCGAGCTCACGGTCCGTCTTCCCCTTGGAACCAGGAAGCTCTCGAAGACGCGTCAGGTCCGCCGGCTCGAGGCGCATGCGGTATCCCCGCGACTCGCGGAACACCGGCTCCGCGGCCTCCTTGAGATCCGGACGCGGACCTCGCGGCGGCCGCGAGCGGTCATCCCGGCGCCGGGGAGTCTGAGAGGGAGAGTCCGCGGCGGTAGAGTCGTCGGGCGCATCGGTCCGCACCCGCACGGGAGAAACCTGGGGGGGTGAAGAGGGCGGCGCAGGGCGAGCGACGGAAGCATCCGCCAGAGCGTTCGGAAACGGCGGCTGCAGGCTCGGAGGAGGAGGCGCGCTCGCCGGGATCGGGATCGCTGCCTGGCTCTCGGCCGCGGGGCCCTCGAGCGTCGGGGCCACGAGTGCTGGAAATCCGGAGGACCTTTCGATTCCCGATTCCCGGTTCCCGATTCCCGGCTGCTCCGCGGTCTGTCCGGCCGCCGCGGCCGGGGCGACCGGCGCGGCATCCACGCGCGCGCGCGCGTCCGACGGGACGATCGCGGGTGAGGCCGCCTGCGGGAAGGGCTCCGCGGGGCTCTCGCCGGTCGGGCCGTCGGACGGCGGCGGAACGGGCTCGTCCGTCATGCTTCGGCCAGCACACGTTTGGAGATCACGATCCGCTGGATCTCACTCGTGCCCTCGTAGATCGTCGTGACGCGCGCATCGCGGTAGAAGCGTTCAACCGGGTATTCGCGTGAGTAACCGTAGCCCCCGAAAATCTGCACCGCCCGAGCGGCGATCGTGTTCGCGGCCTCCGTGGCGAAGACTTTGGCCATCGACGCCTCCTTCGAGAACCGTCCGGGCTTCTCCGACAGCAGCGCGGCACGGTAGGTCAGAAGCTGTGCCGCGTCGATCTGCACTTTCATGTCGGCGATCTGGAACGCGATGATCTCGTGCTCCGCGAGCTTTTTCCCGAACGTCTCGCGGGTCTTCGCATATTCGGTCGAGGCGTCGAAGCACGCCCGGGCGATCCCAACGCCCTGGGCGGCGATCCCGATCCGGGAATGGTCGAGGGTCGTCATCGCGATGCGGAATCCGTCGCCCTCTTCGCCGAGCCGCCGCGACGCAGGGATCCGCACGTCTTCGAGCATGATCGCGGCCGTCTTCGACGAGCGCAGCCCCATCTTGTCTTCGGGCGGCCCCACCCGGAGTCCCGCGTCCTGCGCGGAGACTAAGAACGCCGTGATTCCGCGCGTGCCCGCCGCCGGATCCGTCATCGCCATCACCAGGTACCAGCCCGCTTCGCCGGCATTCGTGATCCAGGCCTTTGCTCCGTTCAACACGTAGTCGTTGCCATCACGGACCGCGCGCGTCTTCTGGTTCGCGGCGTCAGAGCCCGACTGCGGCTCCGTCAGGGCGTAAGCCCCCAGCGTCTTTCCGGACGCGACCTCGGTCAGGATCGTTTTTTTCTGCTCGTCCGAGCCGTACTTCCAGACGGGAAAGCAGAAGACCGAGTTGTTGACGGAGACGATCACGGCGACCGAGGCGCACACGCGAGCGAGCTCTTCGATCGCGAGCACGTAAGACAGCGCGTCGGTGCCCGAACCGCCGTACTCCTCGGGAACCATCATCCCCAGAATCCCGAGACCGGCCAGCGAGGTGAGGATCGCCCGCGGAAACTCTTCGCGGCGCTCTCTCTCGGCGGCGCCCGGCGCGATCTCGGAGGCGGCAAATTCCGCGACCGCGTCGCGGATGCGTTTCTGGTCGTCCGTCAGGTCGAAGTTCACGCCTTCGGCCCCGCGGGCGCGCCCGCCGGAGGCGATCCGGAACCCGAACCCGAACCCGGCCCCGCCGCACCTCCCGCCCCTCCGCGTCCGCGCCGCCGGCGGCGGGACCGGCGCCGCCGTCCCGGACCTCCCGCCCCATCCGGGGCTCCCGGTGCGCCGGCGCCCACCGCGAAGTCGCCCGTTTCGACCGGCCCGCCGTCTGGAGCCGGGGCGCGCGCAGCGGCGGAAGCCGCCGGCATCGCGGGACGGGGCTCGCGCGGCGGACCCGACGGTCCCCCGCGTTCGCGGGGAGGCCGGTTCCCGGGACGTCCGCCGCGTCGGCCATCGCGCCGCCCGCCCCCGCCGCCGCCGCCGCCGGTGCCCGCGCCGCCCTTCGCGGCGGCGGGCCGGCCCTGCCCGGGCTGCTGCTCGCGCGCAGCGCCGGGGCGTCCGGGCCCGCGGGGCTCGCGGCCGGCCGCCGGCGCCTCCCCGTTGCCGCCTCGCCCGTCCCGTCCCCCGCGCCGGCCGCGGCGCTTCTCCTTGCG
>JBDTRB010000188.1:0-5311 GCA_039931865.1 Acidobacteriota bacterium
CGCTCCGCGGGAAGGACGCCGCCGCGTTCGAGCCCCTGCGGAAACTTCTCGCCGGCGCCGACGCCGCCATCACGAACCTCGAGACGCTGTTCCACGATTACGAAGCCTTCAACGTTCCCCCGGGGATGATGCGTTCGGATCCCGCGCTGGCGCAGGATCTCGCCTGGGCCGGATTCGACCTCGTGGCGCGCGCGAACAATCACGCGGCGGACTACGGCGCGTCCGGGATCGCGCAGACGACCCGCGCGCTCTCCGCCGCCGGCATCCTTTCGGCCGGGATCGGAAAAGACCTCGGTGAAGCGCGGGCACCCTCGTCCTACGCCGGGAGAACCGTCACGGTCGCGCTCGTCTCGGCCTCGGCAACCTTCGACGTGCCCGCTCCCGCCTCCGAGATCCGCGGCCCGGTCCCGGCGCGCCCCGGGATCGCTCCTCTTCGCCACACGACCACCTACGTCCTCTCCCCGGAGCGGATGAAGGCCTTGCGGTCCGCCGCGCGAGAGATCGGGATCCCGGTTTCATCGCGCGAGGATTCCTTAAACGCGTTCGACCGCTCCTTCATCGTCGGCCCGGCGCCGGGGGTTTCGACGGTTCCCGTTCCCGGGGACCTCGACGCGCTGACCGCCTCCCTTCGCGGGGCGCGCGCGCGCGCCGGCTGCCTGATCTTCTCGCTGCACGCCCACGAGGGGATGGAATCCGACCGATTCGCGCCCGCGGAATTCGTCATCACCGCGGCGCGCGCCGCGATCGACGCGGGCGCCGACGCGGTATTCGGACATGGGCCGCATGTCCTCCGGGGAATCGAGATCTGGCGAGGCCGGCCGATTTTTTACAGCCTCGGCAACTTCGTCTTCGAATACGACGGCGTCCGCGAGCTCCCTTACGACGAGTACGACCGGCTTGCCCTGCCGCCCTCCGCGCGGGTCTCCGATTTCTACGACCGCCAGGAGAATTTCGGCAAATACTCGTACCCCGCGCATCGGGAGAGCTGGGAATCGGTGATCGCCATCCTGCACGGGCGGGGAAACCGTCTCGAGTCCGTCGAGCTGCGCCCGATCACGCTCGGTTTTGGAGAGCCGCGCGGCGTGCGCGGGACGCCCCGTCTTGCCGCGCCCGCCGCGGCGCAGAAGATCCTGAAGGAGCTGGACCGGCTGTCGAGGCCGTACGGGACGGGAATCGAGGTTCGCGGCGATACGGGGTGGATTGCCCTGGGACGTTAGGGGTCAGGGGTCAGGGGTTAGCAGGGAGGACGCCACGAAACCTCCGGACGTCCGCCTCACCCCTCACGTCTCCACCCCTCACGTCCCCACCCTGACCGCTCCTCACCCTGGCCACATCGATCGGTATCTCGCAATGAGGGGAGCTCCGAAGAACCAGGCCGCGACGGCGCCGAGCGCGAGGAAGACGCCGAAGGGGAGCCGCAGTTTGCGCGTCCCGGCCCCCGAAGCGATGAGGGCGATCCCGACGACGCTTCCTGAAAGCGACGCGAGCAGTATCGTGAGCAACACGCCTGCGGGTCCCAGGAAGGCGCCAATCATCCCGAGCATCTTGACGTCCCCGAGACCCATCCCCTCGTGTCCGGCGATCTTTTCGTAAGCGAACGCAACCAGAAACAGGCCGCCGGCGCCGGCCGCGGCGCCGATCACGGCGGAGATCGGCGAGCGGGAAGGAGAGAAAAACGACAGGGCGATCCCGACGGCGAGGCCGGTCAGGGTGATCTTGTCCGGCAGGATCTGAAACTCGGCGTCGATGGCGAGCAGAGCGAGGCACGCGGAGACCAGAAACGCGCCCGACAGCAGCTCACCCCAATCCTTCGCTCGAAGCGCCACGCAGACCCACAGCGCCGCGTTGATGAGCTCGATCGCCGGATATCGCAACGCGATCGGCGCCCGGCACGCCGCGCACTTCCCACGCAGCGCGATCCACGAAAGCACCGGGACGTTGTGCCTGCCGGCGATCGGCGCGCCGCAGACCGGGCAGTGGGAGCCGGGCCACACGACCGACTCGCCTCGGGGGAGACGGTGGATCAGGACATTCAAAAACGACCCGACGACGAGTCCCAGGCTTCCCGCGATCAGAAGCAGAAAAGGTCCGAAGTCCGCGACCGTCACAGAAGCGCTCCGGCCCGGCGGGGCTCTCCCCGCCGCCAGAGAGCGAGGATCCAGACCAGTGCGACGACGCTCAGGGCGGCGCCCGCATAAAACGCGATCGGGCGGTACGTGAACACGACGCGGTGAGGACCGGCGGATAGCGCCACTGCGCGAAAGACGCCGTCCGCGCGCAGGATCCGGACGGGCTTTCCATCGGTCTCGGCCCGCCATCCGGGAGCGGCGACGTCCGTCAGCACGAGAATCCCGGCGCCGTCCGCGTGGACTTCGGCGGCGATCTTCTCCGGCCGGTCTTCGGACATCCGCGCGAGCAGGAACCCTCCGCGTCCCGACCCTTCGAGCGGCGCCGGCGAAGGCTCCTCCTCCAGGAAGACGTTCCGCGACCAGTCGGTCTCGCCGCGCGCCCGGCGGTCCCACGCGCGTTGCGGGTCGCGCTCGAGCGTGAACCCGCGAACGAACGAGAGGCGAGGCCTATAGGGATTGATCGGCGCCCGGTAGAAATCTCCGATCCGCCGCGAGCCCATGTCCTGCGGGAGATAGGAACTCCAGAGCACGCGCGCGCTCGCGGAGCCCGCCGTCCGCTGGAGGTCGCGGGCGCCGTCGATTGAGTCCGTGATGCGGCGGGCGGCGGCAGTCGCGAGCGGCGACGCGGTCCGAACGGTTCGCACGCCCTCGAGAAGGTTCGTGTAGCCGACCAGCCCCTCGCGCTGGCGACGAAGGGTCGAGGCGCCGTAGTCGCTTTCGGTGAGCACGCGCGGGACGAGCGCGCCCATCGGGGGCGTCAAAACGCGCCCGGAAATTCCGGCCAGAAACGCGATGGGCTCCGGCCGGCGGCGGATCTCCGCTTCCGGAACGAACCGGAAGAGGCCGCCTCCCGCGATCGCGAACCCCGCCGCCAGACAGAGCGCGGCGGCGGCCGGAAAAAACGCGGAGCGGCCGCCCCGGCCGTCCGGGAGAGCCGCACCGGCCAGAAGCGCCGCGATTGCCGCGGCCTCGAGGAGGCGCGCCGGAGGCGGGGCCGGAGAGAGGAGGAGGATCGCCGCTGCGAAAGCGGCCCCGGCGGCGAGGAACGCGCGGCGGCGGGCTTCGCTCGAAAATCGAAGGGCGTCCACCCCGAGCCCGGCGAGCGCCGCAAGAGCGAACGCCGCGGGAATGAGCGCCTTGGCCGGATAGCGGACCCGGTCGAGCGGCGGAACGCTCCGGAGGACGGCGCCGACCGGTCCGGCGCTCGACAGCACGATGCCCGCGGCCGCGATCGCCGCAAGGGACCAGGCGAGGGTTCGCCGTTCCCGCTCGAGAAGGGCGGCGGCGACCGCGATCAGAGCGAGCGGTCCGAAAGCCAGCGAAGGAAGGTACGTCGTTCCGCTTCCTTTCCTCCCCGCGCCGGCCGCCGAGGCGAGGCCCGCCCACTCGACCGCGCCCGCGTCGCGCTCCGCAACCGGCAGGGGAATGCGCCGGTCCGACGCGGCCGCGAGCTGCGCAAAGGGCGCGAGAGCCCAGCCCGCGAGCGCCAGGCCGAGCAGAATGGCCGCGCCGGCGCGGGCGGTCCTGCGGGGCGATGGCGCCTCGTAACCGCCGTCGGCCGCCGGGCGCGAGAGCCAGGAAAACAGCAGAACGAGCAGAAGGGTGGCCCCGGAGATCTCGGGGCTTCCCGCCATCGCCTGGAGCCCGATGACGGCGGCGAGCCCGACTCGATCGCGGCGGCGGTGAAGCCCGGACCGCGCGAGTGCTACGGCCGCGGGCAGCCAGGCGTACGCGCCGAAGTGGTTCCAGTACGCGGAGAGCGAGGCCGCAAAGCCGGAGGCCGCGAAGAGCAGCGCTCCGACCGCCGCGCCGGCCTCCGAAACTGCCTCCTCGCGAAGGAAGCGCCACATCCCCCAGACGGCGACGGCGAAATGGAAGAGCAGGAAGAGGCCGCCGGCGAGGGCCGGGCCGGGTAGCAAAAAAAATATGCCGGGTGGATAGAAGACGCCCGACTGGAGATTCGCGAGCCACGGCTCGCCGGCACCGGAGAGCGGATTCCACAGCGGCAGCTCGCGCGCGCGCAGCCGGTCGGCCGTGTAGAGCTTCAGCGGATAGAAGAAGTCTCCCTGGTCGCGAAACGAGGGCGCCTGCCGAAGGGCGAGCGCCGGAAAGAGCCAGAGGACCGGAGGGAAGAGGGCGGACACCCCGAGGAGAGCGCCCGTCCATCGCCGGGCGGTCACCCGCGGGAGCTCAGAAGCGGGGAGCGAAGCTCACTGCTGCACGCCTTCCGGCCACTGCACGAACGTCCCGTTGGTGAACAGGATGTCGTCGTTGAAGTCGGTCGTCGTGCCGCAGGTGATCGTGGCAGCAGCCGTCTTGTCACGCCCATAGCTCCGGATGTTGTATTTCGCAAACCCGTTGTTCACGTTGTACACCATGAAGTCGGCCCAGCCGTCCCGCAGAGGAGCCATGGAGATGTACGTCGGGGTGAGGCGGGTGAAGGAGGTGGCGGACAGCTGCACTCCCGCGTCCGTGTAGATGCCGGCGTCGCAGGCGGCCGAGGGAAAGTCGCTGTTGTCCACGTGGTACGCCTCGATTGCGGTCGCGAGCGCGCGCATGTCGCTCATCGTTCTCTTCTGCCTCGCCCGCTGAACGGCGTTCAAGAGATTCGGGATGGCGATCGCGGCCAGGATCCCGATGATCGCGATCACGATCAGAAGCTCGATCAAGGTGAATCCACGCTGTTTTTTCATTTTTAAAAAAAACGGTCCTGACCCGGGGTCAGGACCGTTTCCCCTTGCTCGAAGGAGCGAGTTACTGCTGGCTGCCTTCCGGCCACTGGAGGAACGTGCCGTTGCCATAGATGATGTCGTCGTTGAAGTCGGTGGTCGTGCCGCAGTTGGTCGTACCCGCGGTCCCGTCGCGGCCCATGCTGGCCACGTTGTAGTTGTTGTGGGGCGTATCGACCGAGAAAGACATGAACCGGCCCCAACCGTCCTGCTTGGGCGGCTGCGCGATGTAGGTCGGGGACAGACGCGTGAAGGACCCCGTCGTGAGGACCGTGCCCGCCGTCGTGTAAAGACCCGCCGCGCAGGCCGCGTCCGGATACACGTTGTTGTCGACCGCGTACGCCTCGATCGCCGTCGCCAGAGCGCGCATGTCCGACATCGTCCGCTTCTGCTTACCGCGCTGCACCGCATTCAACAGATTCGGAATGGCGATCGCCGCCAGGATGCCGATGA
>JBDTRB010000189.1:0-5280 GCA_039931865.1 Acidobacteriota bacterium
GTCGCCGATTGCAAAAGCCCGGACGCGACACCCGCATCCATTTTTCCACGGGCTGTTAAGGGTCAGGGCGTGAGCGGTCAGGCGTTGGGCGCCCCGGAGGGGCAGGAGCCCGGTCTCGCAGACTTCTCGCCTTCACCCTTCACGCCTCACCCCTTACCTCCTCACGTCTTCTTCTAGGGCAACGTGAACTGGCAGCCCTGCACGGTCGTCCCGATCGGCACGTTGACGAAAGCGTTCGTGCACTTCGGGCCGCTGTCGGATTGCACCGTCACGGCGGTGGCGATCGACGGCGGTGTCCCCGCGCCGCAGCTCGACGCGGTCAGCATCACCCGATAGGTCCCGGCGGGCAGGGCGCCCTGAAGAAGCACGTGCTCGGATCGGCTGGCGGTCGATTCGCATCCGGCGGGGAGGACCGTCCCGACCACCTGGTTACTCGCGTTCCGGATCTCGACGTCCACGTTGCCGGTACCGCTCCACGTCACCACCGCGTCGATAAACCGGGCCGTCACGGCCGTGGCGGTCGGCGTCGGAGTCGAGGTGCGGGTCGGCGTCGGGGTCCCGGTCGGGGTGAACGTGCTGGTCGTCTTCGATCCCTTGTTGTTGTTCGCGATCACGATCGCCCCGCCGGCGACGACCGCGGCTCCGAGCCCGACCGCCAGGCCCGTGCTCATGCCGGATCCCGATTTCCCCGCCGCGCCCGCACCTGCCCCGGCCGAGCCCGAGGCGCCGGCGGATGAGGCGGACGTCGTGCCGCCGGGCTTCAACGCGGCCGCGAGGGTCACCGTCGCCCCGCCGAAGAGGATGATGAACGCGATGTCGCGCCGGTTGAATCCCGGCGGCACCGGCGCCTGGCCGTCGCGCGTCAACCCGATCGTGAGCCCCGCCCCCTCTTTGCCCACGGGCACTCCCGCCGGTGCACCCTTCACCTTGCACGCGTTGCCCGGGACGACCGGAGGCGTGAACTCTCCCACTTCTTTCGCGAGCTCGCGGACGTCGGTTGCGCGGATCTTGTAGTCGATCGCCCTGGTTTCCGGCATCGGCCGCGGGAGCACGCCTTCCAGGTTCTCGGGTGCGCCCTTCATCACCGCGTAATAGAAGTCTTCCGTTCCCGCGGCCTTGAAGTAGACGTACCCCTTGTCGAGATCCTTCCCCGGCGCGACGGCCGCGTCGACCTTCGGCGCGTAGTCGGTGTTGACGCACTTCAGCGGATCGTGGCTGATGTCGACCGGCGAAACGGCGGTCGCCGCCCCGAGCGGCGAGGCTTCGACGCCGGCAAACAAAAGCGCGGCGGCGGTCAGGAGCGCGGCGCTCTGCCGCCAGCCGGGACGGGACGAATTCATCGGCGCACCTCTTTCGGATCCGGCCGTCTCGATTGGAGGATGTGCGCGTCGAACCGCTCGGCGCCGACGAGCTCGAGAGAATATTCACCGGCGAGACCGTAAGCCCCCAGGTCGAACACCGCCTCGTCGCCGGGCGTGACGGAGAGCCGGCGCTCGGCCGCGACGGATCCATCGGCGGCGAGGAATCGAAGAAAGAGGATCGTCTCGCCGGCCTCGCGCGTGCGAACGTAGAGCCACGTCGATCCGATGCCGGCGAGCCGCACCCGCGCGGTGCGCCGTTCGGGATCCGACGCGTCGAAGGAGAGCGGCTGAGGCGAGAGACGGCGCTCCGCGAGCGCGCTCGCTGAAGCCGGCAGGACGGTCAGCGTGAGCGCCCTCGAGCTCGACCCGGCGCCGTTCGTCGCGACGAGAAACACGGTGTGAGAACCGGCCGTGACGAAGAGGTGCGACGGCGACTGCCGCGTGTCCACGGCCCCGTCGTCGAAGATCCAGAGCCAGTTCGTCGCCTGCGGCGAGCTCGTATCGGTAAAGACCACCGGCACCCCGACGCGCGCCGACGGAGAAACCGTGAAGTTCGCCGCAGGAGGCACCGTCTGCAGCGCGATCGAATCGCTCTGCACCACGTTTCCGGACACTTCCGGGGAGCAGCCGTAGGCGCGCACGAACGCCGTGATGGGCTCCAATCGGTTGCCCCGCGGCGGCAGGATCGCCGAGAGGCCCGTCGTGAAGACCTCGGCGTCGCCGTTGATCCGGACGCCGTACCGGGTCGCGGATCCGCCCGCCGGGACGGTCCAGGAGACGTTGATGAAGTCGGTCGGCGTCGGTGCGCCGAGGCTCTGCGCCGACGTCACGGAAACGTTCGCCGGGACGGGGAGACCGCCGCAGCCAGGGAGAGCGTCGAACCTTGCGGGACTGCTCGGCGGACTGAAGAGAGCGGGATCGGTGCTGCAGGACGGCTCCGCGCGGACCTCGAGGAAGACCGGCGTCGCCGTACTGACGTTCGGAGCCGGCGCCGAAAAGGTGGTCGAGGTGGTCGTCCCGATGCTCGTGAACGCGCCGGAACCGACCGCCTGGAGGATGCGATACACCCCGGCGGGACCGCCCCCCGTCCCGATCGGAAGAGTCGGGCTCCACGTCAGCGTGTAGGTCGCGCCCGAAGTCACGGAGGTCTTGTCGAGAATCACGCTGGGCGAAAGCGGGCGGGCACAGCCGGGCCCCGTCACAGTCAGCCGCACGATGTTTCCGGGGTCGCTGAACGCCGCGCTTCCGCCGCTGCAGAACGGCTCCGCGCGAACGTAGAAGGCGAGCACGGTGCCGGACACGTTGTTGATCACGCCGGAAAAC
The DNA here is from genome assembly GCA_039931865.1 of Acidobacteriota bacterium. Taxonomy (GTDB): domain Bacteria; phylum Acidobacteriota; class Thermoanaerobaculia; order UBA5066; family Gp7-AA6; genus JALYUA01. The sequence goes on from JBDTRB010000189.1 coordinate 2,685, forward strand.
GATGTTCCTCGCGTGTAGCTCAGCGCGCGGAACGTGGCGCCTCCGTCAGTCGAAAGGAAGACCTCGTACTGCCCCGACTGCCCGGCCAGCCTGTCGCTCCAGATCAGCGTGTAGACGTCGCCCGGAGCGCCGGAGGATGGAGCGATCGAAAGGTCGTCGACAGTCGCCGCTTTCGCGCAAGTGCCGACCACCTGAGTCAGAACAGGGGACGCGCTCGACCGGAAGGCGCTGTCTCCGCTGTAAACGGCCGTGATGGGATGGCTGCCGGCCGAGAGCGTGGACGTCGTGAAGGAAGCCTGGCCCGAGATCAGCGTCACGGTCGCCAGGGGCGTGGTCGCGTCGAAGAAGGTCACGCTTCCAGTCGGCCCCCCGGCGGCGGGACCGGAGGCGCTCACGATCGCGGTGAACGTGACGGGCTGGCCGACGTTGGACGGGTTGACAGAGGAGAGCACGACGGTCGAGGTGTTCGTCTGGACGATGCCGCCGACGCAGCGGGAGAATTCAGACGTGTTGCCCGCCGGATCCGTTGCGGTGGCCGTGATCGCCTGGCCGGCTGCGACGACGACGGGAAGGACGACCGAGATCGCGGCCGTGCACGAGGCGTTCGTCGTCACGGTGGTGGCCCCGAGAAATGTCTTGCCCTCGCCGCTGCCGCTCGCGTCACAGGAGGGGCTGGAAAAGAACTCGACGCGATAGGCCGTCGACGCGACGCTGTCGAGCGTTCCCTGGATCGCGATGCTCGAGGCCCCCGGAACAGCACTCGTCAGCACCGGCGTGTTCTGGGATTCGTTGGCTCCAAAATCGGCGTCGCACGGATCGTTGGCGAGCGGCGCCGCGCCTCCACCGAGACTGATTCCCGCGCCGAAATTCGAAAAAATCGAGTTGGAGAGGATCGGACTGGTGACTCCGCAGCCATCGCCGCAGCTCACGAGTACGCCATTCAAGCCGTTGAAGGCGATGACGTTCCCCTGGCCGGCCCCGGTTCCACCGATCTGGTCCCCGCTGCCGGAGTTGCCGATCGAAATGCCGTGCCCGGCATTTCCCAGAGGCGCGGCGCCGGTCGCGTCCGTGCCGATGAAGCTCCCTTGAACGAAGACACGGGTCCCGGCGAAAATGCCGTCCAGCGCGTTCCCCGAGATCACGTTCCGCGACGCGGGCGCCGGCCCCCCGATGACGATCGGCGTCACTGCGGCGCCGGCGACGATGCCGTTTCCGGAGTTAGGGCGCGCGACGAGGCCCGAAGGGCTCGTGCCGACGAAACAGCCCAGTACCTGGACCGAGTCGGCGAAAACCGCGAGGCCATTTCCCGTGAACCGGTTGACGACAAGTCCCCGGATGACGCTCCGCGCGCCGAAGATGCTCAAGCCGTTCGTCGCGCCCGCGTTTGACCCGTCGATCTCGATCAACAACACCGCGTTGTCCGAGGTCGCCGAAGTGTTCGGGCTGGCGCCAGGCTGGGTGTACCCATCCAGGGTGACGGCGGAGTTCATCGAGGGCAGCGGCGAAGCCGGGAGGATCGTCTGGACTCCCGACCCAAGGACTGCGAATTGGATCGTGGCGGACGCGCTCTGATTCGCGGCTTCGATGGCGGCGCGCAGGGTGCAACTGCGCTTGAGCGTCAGGCAGAGGCCGTCCCCGGCGGATGCGTCCGGCTCGTCGCCGACGCTGTCGATGACGAAGGTCTGAGCACCGGCGAATGCGGCGAGACCGATCCAGAGAAGCGCCAGGAGAGCCGAACGTGAGGCGCGGCCGCCGCGAAACGGCGACAGGGTTCCAGAAACCATTGTGGCCTCCGCCGACGAAGCGCCGCGGCGCTTCGGAGTGAAATTCGCGACGGATCCGATCCCGGAGCCGTCCTGATCTGGACTGTCACGGTCTGGTTCGATCGCGTAGAGCCTACCCGAAAATGCGCGGACCGCCTTCAGGATTCGCGGCCCGAAGACAAACGGCCCCGCGGTCCGCCGGGGCCGGAACGGGAAGTCCGCGCGCGCTTTCGCGTTATAGAATTCGCATCAAACGCCGACTTCGCGGGGCGCTTGTGCTTGCGCTCGCTCCGCTTTCTGGAGGATTGAATGCGACTGCGCTTCCGCGCCCTGTTCCTGTTCCTGTCCCTGTGCCTCGCCGTCGGGGCTTCGACTTCGACCTCGATCGCGACGCCCGCGTCGAAACCGGCGAAACCGGCGTCCGCATCGCGAAAGGCCGCTCCACCCGCCCGCGTCACCTCCGTCGAGGGCATTACCGAGTACGTCCTGGACAACGGACTGCACGTGCTGCTCTTCCCCGACCAGACCAAGCAGACGATCACCGTGAACATCACGTACGTGGTCGGCTCGCGCAACGAGAACTACGGCGAGACCGGGATGGCGCACCTCCTGGAGCACCTGATGTTCAAGGGCACACCGAAGCACCCGAACATCCCGCAGGAGCTGACGTCGCACGGCGCGAGACCGAACGGAACGACGTGGTTCGACCGCACGAACTATTTCGAGACGTTCCAGGCTTCCGACGGGAATCTTCGATGGGCGCTCGACCTCGAGGCAGACCGGATGGTCCATTCGTTCATCGCGAAGAAGGACCTCGACAGCGAGATGACGGT
>JBDTRB010000190.1:0-5223 GCA_039931865.1 Acidobacteriota bacterium
GTAAGCCCCGGCTCGCCTCCACCCCAACTCATCTCCACGCCACTCTCGAGAGGCGAGCCGGCTCGCCCCTCCCCTCTCCACCCGCGCCAGCGGGGGGAGAGGAAGGGTGAGGGGGGCGAAGCGCAGCGCGAGTTCTCGAAAAGCGCGACAGCGACGGAAGCACCAGAGCCACCGCCCCTCACCCCGACCCTCTCCCTGTTCAGCCCGGACACATGGTGAACAGGTGTTCGGAGACATGGTGGACACATTTAAGGCGGAAGATCGGGCCTGGGCTGAACACTCCCGCGGGGAGAGGGAGAACGCCAGCCTCCGCAGGAACAGATCCTGCACCCGACCTTCACTTTCAAGGAGGCGCCCATGCAGGCACTGGATTTGATGACGAAGGACCCGGAGACGTGCGAAGCGAGTGACACCCTCCGCGATGTGATCGAGATCATGCGGGACGAAGACTGCGGTCTCGTTCCCATCACCGAGGGGGACGGCGAAGGACGGGTGATCGGGGTCGTCACGGACCGCGACGCCGCGCTTTACCTCGGCGAGCACGATCGCAAGCCGTCGGACGTCCGAGCCGCTGACGTCATGAAGTCCGACATCGTGTCGGTCGAGCCCGACGCGGACATCTCGGAGATCACGCGCCGGATGGAGAAGGCGCAGGTCCGGCGGATCCTCGTCTGCGAGGGCGACCGTCTCGTCGGCGTCATCTCGACGGCGGACGTCGCGCGCGCGACCCCGCGGAACGAGGCGGGACGGGTTCTCGAAGGGGTCTCCCAGCCGGGTCATACGCAGGGGCACTGACGCTCCGCGGCTCTTTCTGTACCGAGCTCCGGGCCGCCCTCGACAGGACGGCCTGGAGCATCGAGGATGTGAGCCTTCCGGTGAACGTGTTCTGCTGGCTCGGGTGGTAGGTCGAGAAGATCGTGTAGTCGCCGATCTCGACTTCCGCGCCATGAGCAAACCGCGGCTTCGGTCGCGGGATCGGATGGCCTCCCCGGGCGAACGTGCCGAGGCAGGCCTCGAATGCCAGCGCTCCGAGCGCGACCAATGTCAGCGCGCCCGGGAGAGCCTCACGCTCCCGGTCGAGGTACTCGCTGCACGCGGCGAACTCGTCGGGAAGCGGTCGATTGTCGGGCGGCGCGCAGCGCACCGCGGCCGTGATCAGAACCCCCTGGAGGCTGAGCCCATCGCCGCGGTGCCGCGACTCGGGCTGGCTTGCCAACCCGACGGCGTGAAGCGCCGCGAAGAGAAAGTCTCCCGAGGCGTCCCCCGTGAACATCCTCCCCGTGCGGTTCCCGCCGTTCGCCGCGGGGGCGAGTCCGACGATCAGGATCCGCGGGCGGGGATCGCCGAACGCCGGAACCGGCCGCGCCCAGTACGTCTCTCCCCTAAAACGCCGGGGAGGGTTGGCGGCGGCCGCTTCCCGCCAGGCTACAAGCCTCGGGCACCGGAAGCATCGAACCACCTCGGATTCGACCCGCTCGAGAGGCTCGGGACCGGCCGGCGGCCTCACTTTTTGGCGGGCAGCCCCTCGGGAACGCCCATCTCCCGCCAGCGCTTCTTGTTGGCTTCCCATTCCTCGAGCGCTCGCTTGCGGTTGACCGCGGCGGCGGCGGCGCGCCGGTCGTCCTCGTTCTCGGCTGTTTCGGCCGCCGGAGTTGCGGGACCGGGGACGGGTGTTGGATCGGCCATCGAGCGGATTGTAAGGGACACCTTGTAAGGGACACCGCGCGAAGTCCCGTGACTCACTCGACGATCAGCGTCCCCAGCATGAAGGTGTGCTGTTGCGGGTCCCCGCCGCAGTCGTTGTTCGTGCAGGAAAAGGGGTGGCCGCCCCGATGGAAGGCCTGCGGGGTGAAGACTTCGGTCGTGTAGTCGCGTCCCGGGGAAATCGTGTTGCCCGGACTGGCGGAAATCCCGATGTCCGAGATTCCCGAGAACCCGTGGTTCGGGAGAGTCGTGCCGGCCGGATCCACGTTGTGAAAACGCAGCCGGTACGCGGTCCCCGCTTTCAGGACGAGCGCGGGCGCGAAGGCGCCCCCGGGATTGAACTCCCACGCCTTCGTGTTGATCGTGATCGTCTGGACTCCCGGGACTGAAGTAGGCGTCGGAGTCAGGGTCGGAGTCGGGGTCGGAGTCGCAGCGGCCGCGAATCCGGAGGTGTCGAACTGCCCCGAAGGGTGCGACGGGTCCTGCGCATACGTCTTGACGATTCCCGTCGCGTTTTCTTTGACCGACAGCGAGAACTCGAGATCGGTCATCGAGCCGTAGAACACCCAGTAGTTCTGGCCGATCGACGAGGCATCGACCATCTTGACGATCAGCTCCGGGTTTCCCGCGTTGCCGGACAGGGTCGGCAGACCGAAGTAGCCGTAGACGTCGTTCTGTCCGATGACGATGCCCGCTCCCGTCGCGCCGGTGCGCGGGTCTCGCGCGGAGAGCGTCAGGTCGAAGCTGTGCGCCGCGTTCAGGCGGAGCACGTCCGCCGGGGTGACCGCGACCGGAAGAGTGGCGATCGACGATCCCGCGGCGTTCGACGCGGTGAGCCGCGCCGTGAAGCTGCCGGGGGTTCGGTAGGCGTGGGCGGGATTGCGCTCCCCGGAAGCGGCGCCATCGCCGAAGTCCCAGCTCCACGTCGTGGCCCCTCCCGAGGACGTGTCGGCGAAAAGGACGAGAGAATTCACCGCGGGATTCGAGGTCGAAACCGTGAACGAGGCCGCCGGCCCCGCGGATACGAGGCCGAGGAGCGGGCCGAGTGCCGCCACGAGTGCGAGGGCCGCGCCGCGACCGGGGGTGAGCCGCAAGACGCGCATCCGGGTTGGACGCGCCCGGGCCCGCCGCGGTTGACAGAGACGGGGCCAAATCGAGGGGCAGCGATTGGCCGGCCGCCCCTCCGGATTCAGCGGGGGCGATTCGTCAGGGAACCACCTGGATGATCGCCGTCATCCCGTCGTGCCCGATTCCGCAGCCGGTATTGCTGCACGCGAACGGGTGGAATCCGACCTGGGAGGCCGCGGGCGTGAACGTCCGCGACACGAACGACGCCTGCGCAGTGAGATTCGCCGCGCTCAGCCCGAGCGCGGGAATGCCGCCGAACGCGTGCCCGTCGGAGCCCCGCCGGTCAATGTCCGTGATTCGCAGTTCGTAGGTCGTTCCGACCTTTGCTACGAACGAGGCCCCTCCGCCGTTGAAGCTCCACTCGAACTGCTTCGCTGTCAGGTTGACGACCGTTGGGCCCGTCGTAACCGGCGTTGCGGTCGGAGTCGGCGTCGGCGGAGGTCCCGCCGTTGCCGTCGGCGTCGGAAGGAATCCGGACGTGTCGAACTGCCCGCATGGTTTTCCGAGATCCTTCGAGTAGGTCTTCACCGCGCCGGTCGCGTTCTCCTTGACCGAGATCGTGTACTCGAGATCGGTCATGCAGCCGTAGAAGACCCAGTAGTTCTGGCCGATGCCGGTCGCGTCGACCATCTTCACGATCACCTCGGGGTTCCCCGCGTTGCCGGAGACATCGGGGATGCTGAAGTAGCCATAGACGTCGTTCTGCCCGATCACCTTTCCGGCGCCGGTGTTGCCCGTCCTCGGGTCGTGCGCCGTCAACGTCAGGTCGAACGTGTGCGCCGCGTTCAGCCGCAGCACCGTTTCTGATGTCACCGTCATCGCGAGGGTCGTAGTGCCGGGACCCGCCGCGTTGCTGGCCGTCAGGCGTGCGGTGAACGAGCCCGGAGCGGGGTACGCGTGCGTGGGATTCTGAGAAGTCGACGTCGCGCCGTCTCCGAAGTCCCACGCCCATGACGTCGGGCCGCCGGTCGTCGTATCCGTGAACTGCACGACCGAGTTCACGGCCGGGTTCGGCGTCGAAGCAGTGAACGACGCCGAGGGGGCGGAGATCACCGTGACGCTGGCGAGAATCGAGAGACCGAGCACCGCCAGAGCTTTGAAGAGAGCGGCAAAAGTGGTCATAACGCCTCGAGTTAGACGATCCGGCGGGCCGATCGGTTCGCGCCGGAGCGGAAGGGGGTTGAGAATCGGGGACGGCCCATCAGTTCACGCGCAGGACGCCGAGCATGGTGCTGTGGCCGGCGCCGCACTCCGGCCTGGCGTTGCAGGAGAAGGAGTACGACTTGCCGCGCTCCGATAACGGCGCGGTAAATGTCACGCGATAGGGGACGGGCGTGGTGCCGCCTCCGTACGGGTCGCCATCGCTTCCGGGATTGATGTTCGAGCTGCCGGCGATCCCGAGAGCGGGAATCCCCGAAAAGCCGTGGGTCACGTCGAGAGCGTTGAAAACGAGCGTCGTCGGCGCGCCGGCAGTCACCTGGATCGGATTTCCGGTGCCGGGCGAATACCGGTACTGCGACACGTCGATCTCGATCGTCTGCAGAGCCGTGCTGCCCGGAGGCGGAGTTGGCGTCGCGGTCGGAGCCGGAGCTCCCGGCGTGGGAGTCGTGGCGGCCGCAAGAAACCCGGACGTGTCGAACTGCCCGGAGGGCTTCGAGTCATCCTTGCGGTACGACTTAACGACTCCCGTCGCGTTCTCCTTCACCGAGAGCGTGAACTCGAGGTCCGTCATCGAGCCGTAGAAGACCCAGTAGTTCTGACCGATGCCGGTGGCGTCGACCATTTTCACGATGATCTCGGGGTTGCCGGCGTTGCCCGACAGCGTCGGCAGGCTGAAGTACCCGTACACGTCGTTCTGCCCGATCACCTTCCCGGCGCCGGCGTTTCCCGTGCGCGGATCGCGGGCGGAGAGCGTCAGGTCGAACGAGTGCGCCGCGTTCAGGCGCAGAACGCCCGAGTCGGTGACGGTCACGGGAAGCGTGGCGCTGGCGGGCCCCGACGCGTTGGATGCCGTGAGACGCGCCGAGAAGGACCCCGGCGAAGCGTAGACGTGCGCGGGATTCCGATCGGTGGACGTTCCTCCGTCTCCGAAGTCCCATGCCCACGACGTCGGGCCGCCGGCGGTCGTGTCCGTGAACTGCACGAGCGAGAGAGCTGCCGGGTTCGGAGTGGACACCGAGAACGAGGCGGCGGGCGCCGAAGTCGAAAAGAGCCCTCCCACCGACGCGAAAAGCGAGATCGAAAGAGCGGCAATGCCGGAAATGAGGCTGGCCGTGAAATTCATAGAAGACGAGCATAGGTGCGGAATCCGCGACGGCTCCGGTTTTTAGGAGGCCTTAAAGGGGTCCATATAATCCCGCCGCACAGTGACTTTCATCGAATCGAGGACTT
>JBDTRB010000191.1:0-5139 GCA_039931865.1 Acidobacteriota bacterium
CTGTGAGGCGGAAGGCCTGAGGACGGGAATCGGGAATCGGGAATCGGGAATCGGGGATCGAATCGGGAGCCGAGCGATACTTCCGCTATTCCGCGGTCAACTCGCTCGGGACCGCAAACGGAATACTGACACGCTCTGGCCCCCATCCGCGTGACCCCCTTTGGTCAGCTTCGCTCGAATCTCCGCGATTCCCGATTCCCGATTCCCGTCCGCCTAACCCCTCACCCCTCACCCCTCACGTCCAGATTCCCGATTCGAGTTGACCGCGGAGTACCGCGGCCGTCTCGCTCCCGTTGGTCGCTCGGCTGATATGTTCACAACCTCCAGATGCGTTGGTCCCGTTTTTTCCTGCAGACCGTCCGCGAAGTGCCGGCCGATGCGGAGGCCGTCTCCCATGTTCTTTTGACTCGGGCGGGGATGCTCCGCCGGGTGAGCGCCGGGATCTATGCACTGACGCCTCTCGGAATGAAGGCGCACCGAAAGGCGGAGAAGATCGTCCGCGAGGAAATGGACCGCGCCGGCGCGCTCGAGGTCGAGCTGCCGATCCTGCAGCCTATGGAGCTCTGGGAGGAGAGCGGGCGCTGGACCCGCTATGCGGCCGAAGAAATCCTGTTTCACCTGACGGACCGAAAGGGAGGCGAGTATTGCCTCGCCCCGACCGCCGAGGAAGCGGTGACGTCGATGGTCCGGGCGGGCGTGACGTCTTACCGGCAGCTTCCCGTCACGCTCTACCAGATCCGGACGAAGTTCCGCGACGAGATCCGGCCGAGGTTCGGGCTGATGCGCGGCCGCGAGTTTCTGATGTACGACGGTTACTCTTTCGACTCGGACGCCGAGGGGCTCGACCGCTCCTATCGCGCGCAGGACGCGGCGTACCGGCGCATCTTCGAACGGTGCGGGCTCGACTTCACCGTCGTCGACGCGGATTCCGGCGCCATCGGCGGCATCGCCTCTCAGGAGTTCATGGTGCTCGCCTCGACCGGGGAAGACGCCGTGGTGCGGTGCCCCGCTTGCGGGTACGGCGCGAACCTCGAGAAGGCCCGCACCGGTCCGAGGCCGGTGCCCTGGGAGGACGAAACGGTGACGGGGCTTCAGGACGTCGAGACTCCGGGGCGCGGCGGCATCGACTCCGTCGTCGAGTTTCTGAAGATCACCGCGTCGCGGATGATCAAGTGCCTCGTCTACGAGACGGAAAAGGGGTTCGTCGTCGCTCTCCTGCGCGGCGACCTCGACGCGAACGAGATCGCACTGAAGAACGCGCTCGGCGTCGAACATCTCGCCCTCGCTGCGGAGGAGAAGGTCGAGCCGGCGACGGGTGCGCCCGTCGGCTTTGTTGGTCCTCACATGCTGCCGCAAGACATGCGGGTCATCGCGGACGAGTCCGTGCGCGGCGCGGTCAACGCCGTGACGGGAGCGGGGCGGCGGGACTGGCACGTCCGGGGGTTTGCGATGGACCGCGACGCGCGGGTGACGGAGTGGGGCGTGATCGCACAGGCCCGCGCGGGCGACCCATGTCCGCGCTGCGGACAGCCTCTCGAGATTGCGCGCGGGATCGAGGTCGGGCACATCTTCAAGCTCGGCACGAAGTATTCGACGACAATGAAATGCGAGTTCACGGACGAGAAGGGCGAGACGCGTCCCGCCGTCATGGGGACCTACGGGATCGGGGTCGGCCGGACGATGGCGGCGGCTATCGAGCAGCACCACGACGCGGACGGGATCGTCTGGCCGCTCGCGCTCGCGCCGTTCGAGGTCGAGGTCGTCTCCTTGAATCCGACAGACGAAGCGACGCGGGTCGCTGCGGACGGTCTGTACGAGGCCCTCGTCGCCGCCGGATTCGAAGTCTTCTACGACGACCGGGACGAAAGACCGGGCGTGAAGTTCAAGGACGCGGACCTTCTCGGGTTTCCGATCCGGGTCAACGTGGGCGGACGCGCGTTGAAGGACGGAAACGTCGAGGTCGTCAGCCGGAGTGACAAGAAGGTCCGGCTCACTCCGAAGGACGGCGCGTTGGAAGCGGTGCGCGACCTGCGAAGGGAGCTGGCGGGGGGATGAGAAAAACCACGGACGAGGAAGCGCTCGAATATCACCGGCGAGGCCGCAAGGGAAAGATCGAAGTCGTCTCGACGAAGCCGTGCCGGACCCAGGAGGACCTTTCTCTCGCGTACAGCCCCGGCGTCGCGATCCCATGCCTCGAGATTGCGCGGGACCCCGAGCTCGTCTACGAGTACACCGCGAAGGGGAACCTCGTCGGGGTGATCTCGAACGGCACGGCGGTGCTCGGTCTCGGCAACATCGGCGCGCTCGCCTCGAAGCCGGTCATGGAAGGGAAGGGCATTCTCTTCAAACGCTTCGCCGACATCGACGTCTTCGACATCGAAGTGGACGAGCTCGACCCGAAGGCGTTCATCGACACCGTCGCGCGGATTGCGCCGACATTCGGCGGGATCAACCTCGAGGACATCAGGTCGCCCGAATGCTTCGAGATCGAAGAGGAGCTCCGCAGGCGGCTCGACATCCCTGTCTTCCACGATGACCAGCACGGGACCGCGATCATCTCCGCGGCGGCGCTCTTGAACGGCCTCGAGATCGCCGGAAAGAAGATCGAGGACGCGAAGGTGGTATTCGTCGGGGCGGGAGCGTCGGCAATTGCGTGCGCGAAGCTGTACCTCTCCTATGGCGTCCGACCCGAAAACCTGCGCATGGTGGACAAGGCGGGCGTCATCTACGCCGGCCGCACCGGAGACATGAACAAGTACAAGGCACAGTTCGCGGTGGAAACCTCCGAACGGACTCTTCAGGATGCTCTCGTCGGCGCGGATGTTTTCGTGGGGCTCTCGACCAAGGGGATCGTCACCGGCGAGATGCTGAAGGCGATGGCCCGGGACCCGATCGTGTTCGCTCTCGCGAACCCCGAGCCCGAGATCACGCCCGAAGAGGCGCGCGCCGCCCGACCGGACGTGATCATGGCGACCGGCCGCAGCGACTATCCGAACCAGGTCAACAACGTGCTCGGCTTCCCGTTCATTTTCCGCGGCGCGCTCGACGTGGCCGCGACCGTCATCAACGAGGAAATGAAGAAGGCCGCGTCGAAAGCGCTCGCCGCGCTCGCCCGCATGGACGTCCCGGACTCGGTCTCGAAGGCCTACGGCGGCGAGAGCTTCCGCTTCGGCCGCGAGTACCTGATCCCGAAACCGTTCGACCATCGCGTGCTGCTCTGGGTCGCGCCGGCGGTGGCCGAGGCGGCGATGCTGTCCGGCGTCGCGCGAAAGCCGATCACCGACATGTCGGCCTACCTCCGCCGCCTCGAGGCGATGATCTCGCGTTCGCGGGAGGTGGTGAACATCGTCATCCAGAAGGCGCGCGCGAACCCGAAGCGAATCGTCTTCCCGGAAGGCGAGCACCCGAAGATCCTCCGCGCCGCGAAGATCCTGGCGGAGGAGGGCATCTGCCGCCCGATCCTGCTCGCGCGCGAGGCGCACATCGAAAAGACCGCGCGGGATCTGCAGCTTCCGATGGACAAGATCGACTTCATCCACACCGAGACCTCGGATCGTCTGCCCGGCTACGCGAAGCGGCTCGAGGAGCTGCGCCGCCGTTCGGGGGTGACGGGCGAGGACGCGACGAAGCTCGCGCGCGTTCGGAACTATTTCGGGCCGCTGATGCTCGACGCGGGTGAGGCGGACGGCGTGATCTCGGGCCTCACGCAGTACTACCCGGACACGATCCGGCCGGCGCTGCAGATCGTCGGGACGGCCCCCGGCGTCACCCGAGTCTCGGGGCTGTACATTCTGGTTCTGAAGGACCGCAACTTCTTCTTCGCGGACACGACCGTCAACATCGATCCTTCCGCGGAGGACCTCGCCGAGATCGCGTCGCTGACCGCCGACGCCGTCCGCCGCTTCGACATCGAGCCGCGCGTCGCGATGATCGCCTTCTCGAACTTCGGATCCAATCAGCACGAGGGAGCGCTCAAGGTGAAGCGCGCCGTCGAGATCGTCAAGCGGACCCGCCCGGACATCGCGATCGACGGCGAGATGCAGGCCGACACGGCGGTCGTCCCGGAGATGCTTGAGGGCGACTACCCGTGGGCCACGGTGCGCCGCCCGAACGTGCTGATTTTTCCGGACCTCCAGTCTGCGAATGCCGCCTACAAGCTCGTCTGGCGCCTCGCGGGCGCCGAGGCGATCGGTCCCATCCTGCTCGGAATGAAGAAGTCGGTGCACGTCCTCCAGCGCGGGGTCGAGGTCGCCGACATCGTCAACATGGCGGCGATCGCCGTCGTCGACGCTCAGGAGAAGGAAGAAGCGGCGGCGAAAATAGTGCGCAACGTCACGATCGCTCCGCCGCCCGGGGGCCGCTCGAATTGACTCGGGGCGTCGCAATCCCTCTCGCTCTGGCCTTCGGCCTGTTGCTGTCGATCGCGGGAAGCTTTGGATCCATGAGGGCGGCGCAAACGCGCGCGTGGCTGGAGCGCCGGTTCCGGAGCGCGCCCTCCGAGCCGCGGGTCGAGCTCGTCGCCGCGGGGATCGCGGTCGTCGGGATCTTCGTCACGATCGTCTCGGTGCTCCTGGAGATCTGGTGGCTTCAGGGCGTCCCGATGCGTTAGGGGCCCCCGGGGCGCTATCGGGGAGTGGGAGAAGACGGGGGACCGGGGGCCGCCACGCCCGTGCCCCGGATCGCGGTCCACGGAACGACTCCCGAGATCGTCTCGAACGTCCCGTTGATGCGGTCGCCGGACATCACGCCGATGAGCTGCCAGGTGCCGACCGCCCCGGGAATTCCGAATGAGATCTTTTCCCCCTGGGCGTTCACGTCCGTCAGCGGCGTTTCACGGCCGCCCGGGGCCACGTAGGCTCCGGCGAGCACGCCCCGCTGGTTGAAGAACCGCAGGCTGCCGCCGATTTCGCGATCCGCCGATCGCGCGCGGAAGAGCCAGTTGCCGGGAAGCGGCGACGAGAGAGATGGCGTCGGAGCCGGTGTCGGAGCCGGCTCGGCCGAAGCCGCGCTCGGGGCCCCGGGATCGCGCGTCGGCGGAGCAGCCGGCGCGGGCGGAGAAGTGGGCGGGGGAGTCGGACGCGCCGGAGCGGGCGCCGGGGTGGCCGCCGGACTCGGAGTCGGGACGGGCGCCATGGCTGT
>JBDTRB010000192.1:0-5128 GCA_039931865.1 Acidobacteriota bacterium
CGGCAACCGGCCACCAGCTTCTCGCGTGAACAACGTCCTTAGCCGCAACAACTAGCGGCCTCTGCCGCTACACCGACCTTCCGGGCTCCGGAGGAGGACCGGGCGTGGCGTCGCTGATCTTGGCGTCATAGGCCGCCCGCGATTCGGGGTTGGAGAGAACGCCGAACGCGACGCGGAGCCACTTCGCGAGAACGGTGAGCTGCCGCCAGCAATCGACGAGCTCCGGGTGCGCCTTGAGCGACGGGTCGAACAGCCGCGAGCGGCTCCGATACGCGGTTTCGATTTCCGCCGGGGTGGCTTTGCGGGGGACCCCGAGGAGATCGTAGTGCGACAACCAGTCGAGCTGTCGGTGCGTCTCGAGCACCAGCTCACGCGGGGTCCGAAACCGCTGGCGAGGCGCCCGGCTCGGTGGCTCCGGCTCTGAAAACTCTCCCGGCTTCGACAGAACTCCCATCTCAGACGCCTTCTGGAACGCGCCGTCCGCCCGGATGTCGTAGAGATAGGCGGCCGGCTTGCGCTCGGCCGCGCGGCGATCTTCCGCGCGGCGGTCCTCGGAGCGGCGATCCGCGCTTCGCCGCTCGGGTTCGCGCTGTTCGGCCGCTTCTCGCTCTCTCCTGGCCCCCGAAGACTCCGCGGCGACCGCTTCCCGGGAATGCATCTCGATCACTCCGGCGAACAGTAGCGAGTACAGGATCTTCGCGCTGGCACTTCCCGGGATCGAGCCCGACTGCAGAAGGTCCCGAAGGTTCGTGTTGCCGTCGATCTGGGAGATGAGCCCCACCGCATCTTTCAGGAGCCGGAGTGAGCCTGTGGACATCGGATCGCGCGTCAGCGTGGGGACGTCGGAGAGATTTCCGAGAAGCTCCGTGAACTGCTCGCTCTCCGGAATTCGCCGGATTCCCTCGATGATCATCTCCTGCGACAGAGACGTGGCGACGTCGAGCTCGACGGGGCCGGTATTCCTCTCGAAGTGGTACGTCCCCTCGGGCCAGGAGAGCGTCGAGAAAACGATCTGCTCCATCTGACGCCGTGCTTCGCTGTCGATGACCGCCCGGGTCACGAGGCCCTTCTCCACGAGGATCCGGTCGATCCGGTCGTGGCTCGCCTTCTGCGACTCGAGAGCGTCGGCCAGGTTCTCCTCGGAGATGTACCCCCATCGCACGAGCGTCGCGCCGATCCGATGGTCCTCGCGTGACGAACGGGCGGCGTACAGCTCCCCCTTTTCGAAGACGAGCTGGCGGACCTGGTCGCCGCGGATGACCGAAAGGGTTCCGGAAAGCTGCTCCCGCTGGAGCTGCCTCATGACGACGAAGAGCGGCGTTTGAGACAGCCGCCCCGTAATCTCCGCGGCGGTCGTTCCCGGGCCGTTCGCGCTCAACGTCGTCCTCTCATTCGCCCGCGGGCGCCGCTGCGGGGTCTTCCCGGAGCAGCGCGTCCACGATCGCCTCGACGTGGATCCGGGTGGTGTCGAGCACGGGAACGCCTGCGACACGGTCTTCCCGGAGGAGAAGCGGCAGCTCGGTCCCGCCGAGGATCAGCCCGTCGATGCCCGAGCTTTCGAAAAGCCGGCGGGCGATCGCGACGAAGCTCTCGCGGGTCTGCGCGAGAAACTGTCCGGGGACGAGCTCACCCATGTACTTCTCATGAATATAGGCCCGCTCGTCCGGCGGCGGAACGGATATCCGGATTCCCCGGCGCGAAAAGACGGCCGGGTAGAACGATCCCTCCATCGTGAAGCGGGTCCCGAAGAGTCCCACGTTCTTAAATCCATGAGACTTAGCCGACCGGCATGTCTCCTCGACGATGCTGATCAACGGAAGGGAGCAACGCGACGCCAGATCGTCGAACACGACGTGCGGGGTGTTCGCGGCGAGAGCTCCAAAGCTCGCGCCGGCGGAAGCGAGCCTCTCGAGCTCCGGAAGGACGTACCCGGTCACGCGCGGGAAATCGCCGGCAGTCATTGCGTCGATGATCCGCTGGATGTCGATGCTGTTGATCAGGATTGACGGCGCGGCCCCGTCGGGACGCCGCTCGCGGTAGCGGGAGAGGATCAGCCGGTAGTAATCGATCGTGGACTCCGGCCCGATGCCGCCGATGATCCCCGCAGTCTTCATCGTTTTTCGGCTCCCTTGCTCAGCGCCGCCCCGGAACGCCCGGTCCGATCAGTCGCAACCCCTGTTCGTCGAAGAGAGACTCGTCCTGCCCGACCCGGACGAAGAGGACGCGGCGCGCGGGACTCGCCGGGTGCGCCTCGAATGACTGGATCCCGTCGGGCGCGTCGCCCCGGTCGCCGCAGGGAAGATCGCCGACTTCGTCGGGATGTTTCGAAAGATCGAGCTCCTTCTGATGGGCGTCGGGGACAACGTAAAACGCCGGACGCCCCTCGCAGCTCGGGCCCTCCGATGGGACGCCATCACGCAGCGCTTCGCGACGGACGCCGCGGTGCGCTCCGAAAAGAGCCCTTGACTCCCACCTCGGCGCCTCTGGCCTCTCGCCCGGAAGAAGGTCCAGCGCGTCTATGGACGAGGGCCGGCGGGCCTCCGCCTCCGTCCGAGTAGCGGATCGCAAGCGACCTTCCCTGGAAGACAAAGTCGATCTTCCGGAAGCCGAAGTCGCACCTTTGGACCGGGATCTCGAGCCCGACGGCGGGGTCCGAAAGCTTCTCCCAGGCGCATCCGGCGACGGGCGGCCGCGACGCGGCGGGCGCGAGAGTGGCGATCAGAAACGCCACCGCGAGAGTCGGCGCCGGCGCCCGGAACGTCTCACCAGATCCGCACCCGCGCGTCCGGATCGAGATACAGCTTGCGGCCGGGTTGCACGCGGAAGGCCCGGTACCACGCGTCGATGTTGCGCACGGTGTCCGCGCGATACTCGCCCGGAGCGTGTCCGTCCGTCATAAGCCGGCCGCGCAGCGCCTCCGGCCGCGCCTTCCCGCGCCAGGCCTGAGCGAATGCGAGGAAAAAGCGCTGATCGGCCGTCAATCCCTGGAGGACTTCCGAAGCACCGCTCCCGCGAGCCATCCGGTACGCGTCGTAGGCTGCGGCGATGCCCGCCACGTCGGCGATGTTCTCGGACATCGTGAGCCTGCCGTTGACGTGCAGCCCCGGAAGAGGCTCGTAGGCGTCGAACTCCGCGGCTAACCGGCCGGCCGCGGCCCGGAAGTGCGCCAGGTCTTCGGGCGTCCACCAGTTCACGAGCCGGCCCCGCGCGTCGAACTGGCTGCCCTGGTCGTCGAAACTGTGGCTGATCTCGTGGCCGATGACGGTGCCGATTGCGCCGTAATTCTGCGCCGCCTCGGCAGACGTGTCGAAGAACGGCGGATTCAGGATCGCGGCAGGAAAGTTCAGCGCGTTCTGAAGCGGAAGGTTGACCGCGTTCACGGTCTGCGGCGTCATCCACCACTCGGACTTGACGACGTTCTGTCCGAGCTTCGCGATGCTCCGGCGGTACTCGAAGAGCTCCGCGCGCCGGGCGTTCCCGAGAGCGTCGCCCCTTGCAATCGTGAGGGTCGAGTAGTCGCGCCAATGATCCGGATATCCGATCCCGACGTACAGAGTGTCGAGCTTGGTCTTCGCCTTCTCCCGCGTCGCCGGGGACATCCATGCCAGGTTGTCGATGCGCTTCCGAAACGCCGCCACGATGTTCACTACAATCGCCTGCGCCTGCGCCTTCGCCTCGGGCGGAAAGTAGCGCCCGACGTAGAGCCGGCCGACCGCCTGCCCGAGAGCGCCGCTTGTCGCATCGACGGCGCGCTTCCAGCGGGTGCGCTGCTGCGGGGCGCCGGTCAGGACGGTGCCGTAGAACCTGAACCGCTCGTTCGCGAACTCTTTCGGGAGAAGCGCGGAGTTGCGGTCGATCGCGTGAAACGTCAGATAGTCCTTCCAGACCTCGAGAGGCTCGCTCGCCGTCAGCGCCGCGATCCCGGAAATTCCCGAAGGCTGCCAGACCATGATCATCGGCTGGGCGGAGAGGCCGGCCGATTCGAAATAGGTCCGCCAGTCGAGCCCCGGCGCCCGGGTCGCGAACTCGCGCAGCGGCCACGGGTTGTTCGCCTTCAGCACGTCCTCCGACTCGGTGCGGCTCACGTGCGCGTCGGCGATCCGGCGCTCGAGGTCGTAGACCCGGGCCGCCTTCGCTTCGGCGTCGTTGATGCGCGCGAGCTTCATCACGGCCACGACGTGCGCCCGGTAAGCGGCCTGCAGCTGGAGATCCGTCGGGCCGGTGTTCCGGTAGTTGTCGCGGTCGGGCATGCCGAGGCCGCCCTGCATCAGGTAGCCGACGTTTCGCTCCGGGTTCGCGAAATCGGGAGAGACCCAGATGCCGAACAGGCGAGCCGTATGGAAACGCGTGTTGTTCAGCGCGTCGACGTCCGCGCGCAGCCCCCGGCCGAGCACGCGCGCCAGCGACTTTCTGTCCGCGACCGCGGCAACCTCGTCGAGCTCGCCCTTCAGCGGAATCAGGCCCTTCGCCTGGATCGCCTTCTCGTCCATGTACGCGTCGTAATAGGCGCTGACCTTCAGAGTGTCGGGCGAACCGGGAGACTTCGACTCGCCCGCCTGCCGGATCAACTCGGCCGTCCGCTCGTTGACCTGTTCGGCGAGGATCGCGAACAGGCCGAAGCTCGACCGGTCGGCCGGAATCGGCGTCGCTTTCATCCAGCCGCCGTTCGCGTAGGCGTAGAAGTCGTCTCCCGGATCGACCGAGCGGTCCATTCCGGCGACGTCCAGGCCTCTGGCCGCCGCGGCCGGTCCGGCAGCGCTCACCCGATCGACGGACGTCGGCAGCAGCAGGATGGCAGCGGCCGCGATTTTCACAAGTCTTCCTGACATGAGCTCCTCGTGTTTTCCGCGGACACGACGCCCGCAGGGCTAGCCTAGCGGATCGCCCGTGGCGCTCGCGGGCGAGGCCATTTTCACGGAGAGTTCACCGCAGAATGCGCGCCCGCTGGTCGCTCGGCTGCACCCTGCACGCCGATCGTCTTCCCTGTACCCGGGCCAGGATGAACGCGATCGCGAGGAACATCGGGAGGAAGTAGAAGAAGGCCGCGGAGCACCTCCGCCTGTTTCGGAACCAGGGCTCGAGAGGAAACAAAGACAAGAGAACCACGCCCTGGCCCGAATCCTCTAGC
>JBDTRB010000193.1:0-5041 GCA_039931865.1 Acidobacteriota bacterium
GTCGATGCGAAGAAGAAATCGACGGCGAATGCAAAAGCCTGGACACGACACCCGCCGGCTTTTTTCAGTAGCCTGCTAGAGTCGACCGGCCTCGGGGCCCCGGCTCCTTACGCGACTGCGGAAACGCGATGAGGCTGCGCCGCCGAAGGTGTCGGGCGGCAATCGGCATCGGAGATTTCCGCGAGGAGCGCGGCCACCTCGCTGGTGTGCGCCCGGTCGTGCTCCGCCATCTTTCGTGGAAGGTCGGCAAGCGAGATCAGGCCGACTTCGTCCTGGATCGCGCGGCGGCTCCAGTCCGCGGGAGTCAGGGAGCGCAGGATCTCGATGTTGCGCCGCCGGCTCTCTGCAAAAGCCTGCAGCCCCGAAGAGAGATCGCGCGACTGGTATGTGCGCTCGCGGGCAAAGCGGTCGCCGTCGAAGTTGGACAGGGTCGGCTCGTCCTCGGAGAGGGTTCTGCGGATCCGCACCGCGAAGCCTTCCCGCTCGAGGTCCGCGAGGTGCCAGACGTTCTCGATCAGAGAAAAACCGCCCGACGCGGGACGGCGGCGCATGTCCGGGGAGGACAGGCCGCGTGCGGCCCGACTCATCAGCAGGGGGGTCGATTCCAGGGTCAGAAGCAGGGTTTCGAGCTCTCGCCGGTTCATGGTTGGTCTCCAGCTTGAGGTACGCAGGCTGACGGAGGAAAGTTTCGGAAACAGCCCGAACATTGCCCTTTTCGAGAAGCGGCGGTTCCGCTTCCGTTTGTCGTCTGCGGGGACTGGGCGACCTGGAGCGCTCGGGCTCGTTCCGCGTCTCAGTCCGTCGGCGACATCGCGCCGAAGGCCGGATGTCCGCTGCGATCGCCGCCGAACAGGCCGGGCGGATCGAGCGATTCAGAACTCCGACCCGAGGTGTCTTCTTCCCGCAGCGTGTCTTCGCGGCGCCTTTGTAGTCCGGCCGTTTCGTTTCCGCCGTGTCCCGGCATAGGCTCTTCGGATGGGCATCGAGGCAATCAGGACGTTTCTGGCGCGGCGGCAGGCCCATCACGATGAGACACCTCGTCCCGATCCGGTGGTGGTCGCCGCGTGCGCGCTGCTGCTCGAGATCGCGCACGCCGACGACGTGTTCCGCCCCGAGGAGCGCGAGCGGATCGCGCGGCACGTTCGGGACGAAATGGGTGTCGCGGACCACGACCTTCAGGAAGTGCTGCGCCTCGCGGAGGAGGAGCGGCGGGGGAGCGTCGATCTCTACCATTTCACGCGCTTGCTGGCCGAACACCTTTCCAAGGAACAGCGGCTGAAGCTCGTCGAGGCCATCTGGGGCGTCGTGTATTCCGACGGGACCCTCGCGGAAGTGGAGAGTCATCTCGCTCGGCGGATCGCGGAGCTTCTCGGGTTCCAGCACCCCGAGGTGCAGGCCGTGAAGGAGACCGTCGCGGTGAGAGAGAGCGCCGTATCCGCCTCGGGTCCCGTGCCCGACGATTCGGAGTAGCAGCCCGATCGCGCCCGAGCTGCCGGCGTCGATGTCGGCGAAATCGTCGTGTGGGCGCACGGCGCAGGCATGACGAGACCTCCGACCGCCCCTTATCGCGGTGCGGCCTCCACCTTCGCCGCCCGCACTTCGAACTCGGTTACGCCTTCAGAAGCGGCGCCTGATTACGGCTCGGAGACACCGAACCTCAGCCGGTAGGTGCCGGGAAGGAGATTCTCGGGCTTGAACGCGAGCAGGATCTTCCGCGTGCCTGGTCGACGAGGGTCCGGCGCCGTTGGCGGCGTACCCATGAAGCTGCACCCTTCTCTCCAGTCAAAATCGCGGACCGGGGATTTCGAGGACCACCGGCACCGAAGCGAGCCCGCCATCGCCGGGGAACGCCGCGGCCAGGAACGAGACCGAGAGGGCGTTGCGTCCACCGGACGTCACCAGATTCCAGGTCGCGAAAAGCCGTTCGAGCGGAGACAGCTCCGTATTCGCACGCGGCTCGTAGTACCGGACCTCACGGACACGCGGGCCCCAGGCGCGTTCACCTTGACGCGCAGGGCGTGGAACGCGTCGCGGGCGAGGGCGCGGGGAGCTTATTCGGGGGGCCGCGGCGCCTGCCGGGGTCAGCGTCATTGCGTCACGCCGGAGACGGCGAGGTGAGTCGGAATGGGACTCGATCCCCGCCGCGAACTGAATGAGAGGGTGCCGAAAGCGCGAAAGACCTACCTTCGCGCGCGCGGAGGATCTGTCCGTTTGTCCTCCGGAATCCGATCGAACGGCGCGGCGACGCTCGCGGCCGTCCAGGCGAATGCCGCGACGGCGGCGGCGTTTCGGTCCATCTCCCCGGGCTCGATCTTGTCGAAGGTGTCGTTGGCGCTGTGATGCCAGTCGAAGTAGCGCGACGTGTCCTGCCGCACCGAAAACTGCGGGACGCCGTCGGCGCGGAGGGGCGACACGTCCGCGCCGCCCGAGCCTCCCGGCCGGAGCTCGCCGGCCCCGAGAGGCGCCAGGATTGCCGCGAGCTCGCGCAAGACGGGCGCCGCGGACGGGCCCGCGAGCCAGGAAAAGCCGATCGGCCGCCCGGAGCCGCTGTCCGCCTCGAGCGCGGCGACGTGTCGGACGAGCTCTCCCGCATGCGCCACCCGATATGCCTTTCCGCCGGAGAGCCCATATTCCTCGTTGGCGAAGAGCACCACGCGGATCGTGCGCGCGTGACGAAGCTTCGATTCGAGAATCGCGCGCGCGGCTCCGAGGACAATGCCGCAGCCCGCGGCGTCGTCGATCGCGCCGGTCCCCAGGTCCCACGAATCGAGGTGGGCGCCGAGGAGCACGACTTCCGTGTCCTTCCCCTGACCCGGAATCTCTCCCACGACGTTGGCGGACTCCGCATCCGGCTGCGCCGCGCACCCCAGGGTGAAGCGCACCCGGACGGGACGCCCTTCCGCCAGGATGCGCTCGAGAAGCTCGGCGTCCGGAATCGACAGCGCGGCGGCGGGGATTTTCGCTACCCCCTCCGAATACGTGACGCCTCCCGTGTGAGGGGTCCGGTTGTGGTCCGTCCCGATCGAGCGGATCAGCGCGCCCATCGCCCCGGCTTTCGCCGCCGCGGAGGCGCCGCCGCTGCGCACGTCCACGGCCCGGCTGTATCCGCTCATGTCGAGCGCGCGCTGCATTTTCTTGTCGAAAAAGACGATCTTTCCGCGCGCCGCCTCCCCGCGGGTTTCGAGGTCCTCGATCGAGGAGACTTCCAGGATCTGCGCTTCGAGGCCCTCTGGTGGAGTCGGGACGCTGCCCCCCAGGGCGGTCACCGCGAGGGGCTGCGGATAAGGTCCCTGGATCGCCGCCGTTTCGATGCCCCTTCTCCAGACGGGCACGGTGACCTTCTCCGCGCGGACGTGAGAGAGTCCGATCGATTGCATCGCCGCGAGCGCCCAGGCCACCGCGGCGCGGTCTCCCGCCGAGCCTGCGGGGCGAGGACCGACGCGGTCAGTCAGGGAACGCGCCCAGTCGGACGCCCCCATCCCCGAGAACGCCTTGTCCCGGAGGAGGGTCGCCCCCTGCCGCGTTTCGGAGGAGAGTGCGCCCTCGGAGCCGGCGCCGGCGGCCGCGACGCCGGCGGCGACGGCCAGTGAGAGCCCCGCCGCCACGATCGAGACCGCCGTCATTTTTCGCATCGTTCCTCCGGCGTTGGATCGTAGCAGCGGCTCTCGGGAACGGAAGGCGCCGAGGGGACGGCGTTCCCATCCGCCGACGCACGGCGGGGCCGCGCTTTTCGCCGCTTTCGAGACTAGAATCCGGTTCCTTATGGCCACCCGCACCCCCGACATCGATCTCTCCGAAGAGCTCGTTTCCGAGTTCGGCGAAAACGCGTCGTACGTCGCGGAGCTGCTCGCCCGGTACCGTGCCAATCCGGAAGCGGTCGACGAAGACTGGCGCGCCTTTTTCCGCGAGCGCGTGGGCGAACCCCAGGAAGAGCCGAACGATTCGCCTTCAGCCGCTTCCGCCGCGGCTGCCGCGCCGCCGCCGCCCGCGGCCGCCCCGGCCGCCGCTGCCCCGTCTCCGGCTCCCGCCGCGGGAAAAGCCGAGGACGGCGAGCGCGTGCCGATCCGGGGCGCCGCGCTTCGCATCGCCGAGAACATGGAAGCGAGCCTCGGCGTCCCGACCGCCACCTCGCAGCGGCAGGTTCCGATCAAGCTTCTCGACGAGAACCGCCGGCTGATCAACGAGCATCGCGCCGCGAACGGCCAGAGCAAGGTGTCGTTCACGCACCTGGTCGCCTGGGCGGTGCTGCGCGCGCTGAAGACATTTCCCCGGTTAAACGACGCGTTCGACGCCTCGAGCGGAACCGCGCTTCGCGTCCGGCGCGACCGCGTTGGCTTCGGGCTCGCCGTCGACGTCGAGAAGTCCGACGGAACGCGCACGCTGCTCGTGCCGAGCATCAAGGGCGCGGAAGAAATGAGCTTCGCGCAATTCGCGTCCGCCGCCGACGACCTGATCGCGCGCGCCCGCCGCGGCAAGCTCCAGATTTTCGATTTCGAAGGAACGACGTTGTCGCTGACGAACCCCGGTACGCTCGGCACGACGGCCTCCGTCCCGAGGCTGATGCCGGGGCAGGGCCTGATCGTCGCGACCGGCGCGATCGAGTACCCGGCGGAGTTCTCCGCGATGAGCCCGGAAGCGCTGGCTCGCCTCGCGATCAGCAAGGTCGTCACGTTCACCTCCACGTACGACCACCGCATCATCCAGGGCGCCGAGTCGGGCGCGTTTCTGGCGAGGATCGAGGAGCTTCTGCGCGGCGACCACGGATTCTACGAGGGCGTCTTCGCGGATCTCCGGATTCCGTTCAAGCCCTATCACTGGGCCGTGGACATGAACCCGGCGCTTTTCGGCGACAGCCGCCGGGGAGAGATCGCCAAGCAAGCGCGCGTGCTCGAGCTGATCAACGCCTATCGCATCCGCGGGCATCTCGTCGCCGACACGGACCCGCTCGGCCTGAAGGAGAGTCCCAACCACCCGGAGCTCGACCTCGAGACCTACGGCCTCACGATCTGGGATCTCGACCGCGAGTTCTGGACGGGAGGAC
>JBDTRB010000194.1:0-4927 GCA_039931865.1 Acidobacteriota bacterium
CGCCGTCACGTCGTTCGCGCAGGTGATGCCGGCGAGTGCGTCGAGCCATTGCTCCTCGGGCCAGTTCTTCACCGGTCTGCCGATCACGAGCGCGAGCTCCCCCTCGAAATCGACGCGCGAAGACTCGCGGGGAAGCACGATCTCGCTCTCGCTCCCCCAGACGAGCGCCGACGGCGCCTTCAGGAAAAGGAGCGGCTCGATTTCGGGCGCCGTGTTGCCGAGCTCCTTCGCGTGCTCCCGGTAATTGCGGCCGACGGCGACGATCTTGCTCGGGTACGGCGGAGCGAGAGAGGATCCGAACGCGATGCGTGTCAGGCCTGCCATGCATCCTCCGTCGTCTCGGCTGTAAAGATCTCACGCGCGTCGCCGGTCAGGACCGCGTCCGAAATCACGTCCCCGATCTCTCCGAACTGCACCGTGAAGGCGGCGCCGCTGCGAGTCTCGCAGACGACCGGCGGAGTGACCCGGCCCTCCCGCGCGGCGACCACGGCGGAGGCCACGACGCCCGAGCCGCACGCCAGCGTCTCTCCCTCGACGCCGCGCTCGAACGTCCGCACGGCGATGCGGTTCGGTCCCGCGACGCGAACGAAATTCACGTTGGCTCCGTCGGGCAGTGCCGGGTGACGGCGCAGCGGCGGTCCGAGACGGGCGAGATCGAGCGCGTCGAGATCTTCGCCGTTCTCCAGGAGGATCACGAGGTGCGGCACCCCGACGTGCATCGGGATTCCGACCGCGGACGCGCGCGCCGAAAAGGGTCCCGGTGAATCGAGAGTCTGGAGCGGCACCGGATCGCCCGGCTTCGGAAGCGGCGGCAGAGCGAGAGAGACCAGCATGCCGTCGACCCGCGCCGCGATCGGGGCCCAGCCGGTCTCGAGAACGGGCTCGCGTCCCGAGACGAGGCGCCGGGTCACGGCGTAGCGCGCGGCGCAGCGCGTCCCGTTGGCGCAGAAGGCCGCGAGCCCGCCATCGGCGTTGAAGTAGTCGAGGTGAATCCGGCCCTGCTGCCCGCCCGACAGAAAGAGAGCTCCATCCGCTCCGACAGAAACGCCGCGGCGGCAGAGCAGCGCGACCTGACCGCGGTCCCCTTCGGAGAGCGCCCGTCCGTCCGCCTCGAACACGAGGAAATCATTGCCCCCGCCCGACATCTTCACAAACCGCCGCGGCAGCGCCACGGCGGGAAATTATAGGTCGGTGGGCAGGCGGTCCCGCTCTTTCGCCGACCCTCAGGCCTTCTCAAAACCTCGGGCACCCCTCTTGTTCGTGCGTCCCTCACCCACGCCCACTCCCCGCAAGCGGGGCGAGGCAGAGCTGCGCGAGCGCGGGAGGGACCAGGTGAGCGGTCGAGCCCCCAGGCGAGCCGCTCGCCGGCGCGTCAGCGCGAGTCCCGCAGTGAGCGGAGGCGACGGAGAAGAGCTACCCCGACGTCACAGCGGCTCTGCGGTCGCGGGAGGCGTCGGCGCGCTCGTGTTCCCCGCACGGTCGACCGACCGCACAGAGTAGACGTACCGGTGGCCGGCCTTTGCCGTCGTGTCGTTGAAGAAGCTGTCGATCGTGAGCTCCGGGTTCAGGCGCCCCGGGGCGCCCCCCCCTTCGGAACGGAAGACCGCGTAACCGGCCAGGTCGGCCGACGCGACGGGGTCCCAGACCAGCCGGACGAGCCCCGCTTCCGGCAGGGCATCCAGGCGCAGCGGCGGAGGCGGAGGGAAGACGTCGCGGTAGTCGACCGCCGCCTCGACAGCCGCGGCGCCTTCGATTTTCGGCTTGCCGGGCAGGGTCGCGCGCAGCGTGTACACCAGCGGGCCGTAGGGCGGCGAGACGTCCACGAATCCGGTCCCGGTCACCGGAGCTGCGTTCAGCGGCGCGGCAAACTCTTCGTCCGGCAGCGTCCGCCGGTACACGAAGTAACCGCCGACGGCGGCGGGCGTACGGCCGAGGAGATCCGTCTCCGGCGCGAGCCACTCGAGGCAGACGCGGCTATCTTCAGGCGTGACCGCGAGGATCACCGGCGCCGCGGGTGGGACCTCGGGCGAGATCGTCACGAGATTCGAGAGGGGGCTCTTCTCGCCGCCGCGCCGCACCGAGACGACCGCATAAGCGACCGCGGCCGGAACCGGCTTTCGCGCGAACAGAGGAGGCAGTGGGTCGTCGAACACGATGCTCGCCCCCCGGGTGCGCCGCGCAATTTCAGCCACGGGCAGCGACGCGATCCGTTCGGCGTCGCGATAAAAGCTCTGCTCCGCCACGCGCGCGTTGACGGCGGCCTGCCGCGTGCCCGCCGCCGGGGCGAGGTCGCCGCGCGCTGGGCCCGACCGAGCGACAGGACCCGGCCGGCGCGGCGCCGTCAGCGACGCGGGCGGGTTCACGAGCCGGTAGACCTCGACGGACGCGAGATCGGTCAGCGGCGATCCGTCCATCAGGCGGTCCGGATACGAAAACGCCAAAACGGCGTCCGCGCCCTCCTGCTCGATCGCGAGATCCGTGATCGCCCGCGCGCCGCGCGGAAACGGGGGGGAGGGGTCGCCCTTCTTGCCGCAGGAAGAGACGAGTAAGGCCGCACCAAGGAAGATCAGCATCATCGCGCGACACGACGTCGGAGCGATCATTTCGCGCGCCGCTCTTCCCTCATCTGGCGTTCGCCTTCGCCTTCGCCGTTCGGTCGGCCCGTCTCAGAGAACGTAGCGCGACAAGTCCTCGTTTTTGACGAGATCGGAGAGCGCGGCGCTCACGTCGGCCGCCTCGATGCGGATCGTCTTGCCCGCGTTCTCGGGACCGGCGAACGAAATGTCCTCGAGCAGGCGCTCCAGGATCGTGTGGAGCCGCCGCGCGCCGATGTTCTCGAGCAGCCGGTTCACGCGCTCCGCGTCGCGCGCGATCTCGCGCACCGCGTCTTCGGAAAACTGCAGGTCGACTTTTTCGGCCGAGAGAAGCGCCCGGTACTGCTTCAGAAGCGCGTTCTCGGGCTCCGACAGGATCCGGACGAAATCCTCTTCCGTGAGCGAGTCGAGCTCGACGCGGATCGGAAACCGGCCCTGGAGCTCCGGGATCAGGTCCGACGGCTTGGAGACGTGAAAGGCTCCGG
Organism: Acidobacteriota bacterium; assembly: GCA_039931865.1. Lineage (GTDB taxonomy): Bacteria > Acidobacteriota > Thermoanaerobaculia > UBA5066 > Gp7-AA6 > JALYUA01. The sequence goes on from JBDTRB010000194.1 coordinate 3,080, forward strand.
CCGCGATGAAGAGGACGTGGTCCGTCTTCACGAAGCCATATTTTGTATTGACGGAGGTGCCCTCGACGATCGGGAGGAGGTCGCGCTGGACGCCCTCCCGGGACACGTCGGGGCCGCGGCCGGACTCGCGCCCGGCCACCTTGTCGATCTCGTCCAAGAACACGATGCCGGACGACTGCGCGCGCTCGACGGCCTCGCGCGCCACGACGCCCGGATCGACGAGGCGCCCTTCTTCCTCGGCCTGGAGAATCTCGCGCGCTTCCGCGACCGTGGCTTTGCGCCGCTTCTTCTTGCTTCCGAAGAGTCCCGGCAGCATCTCCTTGACGTTGATGTCCATCTCTTCGACGCCCTGATTCGTGACGATCTCAAAGGACGGAAACGTCTTGTCGGCGACCTCGACCTCGACGAGCCGGTCTTCGAGCTTCCCCTCCTGAAGCATCGCGCGCAGGCGGGCGCGCGTCTCCTCGGTGTCGCGCTCGGGAAGAGGCGGCATCAGGAGCTCCAGCAGGCGTTGTTCGGTCCGGGCCTGCGCACGCTCGCGAATTTCGGCCGTCTTCTCCTCGCGCACCATGTGCACCGCGACCTCAGTCAGGTCCCGCACGATCGACTCGACGTCGCGCCCGACGTAGCCGACCTCGGTGAATTTCGACGCCTCGACTTTCAGGAACGGGGCGTCGGCGAGGCGCGCGAGGCGGCGCGCGATCTCGGTTTTGCCGACGCCGGTCGGGCCGATCATCAGGATGTTTTTCGGCAGGATCTCGCGCGACATCTCCGGCTCGAGCTGCTGCCGCCGCCAACGGTTTCGCAGCGCGACCGCAACGGCCTTCTTCGCCTTGCGCTGGCCGATGACGTACTTGTCGAGCTCGACGACGATCTCCCGCGGGGTACGCGCGCCCGGCCGAACGGGCGCCTCCACGGGAGGCTTCTCACCCGGCATCAGGAAAACCATGGCTAATAGTAGTCAGTTCTCAGCCGTGTCGCCGCCGGCTCCCGTGTCCGTGCCTCGGTGTCGGCGCTCGAACCGAACGAGCGGGTGATTGAAAGCTGGGAGCTCAGATGAGAGAAGAGAGCTGAGAGCTGTAAGCCGCGAGGACTCAGACTTCCTCCAGCGTGATGCGGTCGTTCGTGTAGATGTCGATCGTCGAAGCGATCAGGAGCGACTCCCGCGCGATGTCGGCCGCCGAGAGGTCCGGCCGGTGCTTCAGAAGAGCGCGCGCGGCGGCGAGCGCGTAAGGTCCGCCGGACCCGACCGCGAGAAGGCCCTCGTCAGGCGAGATCAGGTCTCCGGTTCCGGAGAGGAGCAGCGAGGTCGTCTTGTCGGCGACGATCAGCAACGCCTCGAGCTGGCGAAGCATCTTGTCGGTCCGCCAGTCCTTCGCGAGCTCGATCGCGGCGCGCTCGAGATTGCCCCGATGCTCCTCGAGCCGCGCCTCGAACCGCGAGAAGAGGGCGAAGGCGTCGGCCGACGAGCCCGCGAACCCCGCGATGACGTCGCCGCCCTTCAACCGGCGGATTTTCGCCGCCGTCTGCTTCATCACCGTAGTGCCGAGCGTGACCTGTCCGTCGGAGGCCATCGCGACCCCTCCATTGTGGCGGACGCACACGACCGTCGTGGAATGCCAGACAGGCTTGTTCATGGAGCGAGAGTATCGCTCACCGCGGCGCGCGTCCGGATCGGGAGCCGAGCGGCCGAGCCGAGCGACCAACGGGAGCGAGACGGCCGCGGTACTCCGCGGTCAACTAGATCTGCAACCCGCTATTTTTTTCGGCGGGCTTCGAGCGCCTGGATCGCGGCTTCCACGATGGCGTCTTCCTGGCCGGGGGCTTGCCCGGGGCGGTCGGGCACGA
>JBDTRB010000195.1:0-4911 GCA_039931865.1 Acidobacteriota bacterium
GGACTCTTCCGCCAGCCGAATGGTGAGCACGCCGCACGGGGCCGCGGCGATCACTTTGGACGCCACACTCCCGGAGAGGATCCGCGAAATGCCCTGACGTCCATGGGTTCCCATGATGATGAGATCAGCCTGGACATTTTCGGCGGCTTTTAAGATCACCTCGTCCGCGTTTCCCGCTTCCAGGATTCCTGTTACGTGCAGGCCCGCTGTCTGAGCCTCGCCGACGAGAAGGTCCAGCTTCCTGCTCGCGCTCGCGCGCACCTTCTGATTCCACTCCTCGTAGACGAACGGAGCGACCGCTGCCGCCTGGGCCACGTTCGGTGGTTCGTACGCGTGGATGACGAAGAGCGCCGTCCGGTTTTCCTTCGCCATCGAGAGCGCCCTCTTCCAGGCGGGAAGAGACGCCTCGGAAAAGTCCGTCGCGATCAGGATCCGTTGATAGGGTTTCATGACGTGCCTCCTTTGTCTTCCCAACCATGCTCCTCTCGCCGCCCCGCCTCATGATGCGTTTGCTTCATTTCGGACGACGTCATCGCGCTGTAGCGCCGGGCGGGCACGGCTCGAGTCTTCTCTCGGCCGCGGCCCGGGGCGCCGCACGGCGGCGTGTTGATGCAAACCCATCAGTCCGTTCGCGTGACCCTTGAGCGACATTCAATCCGGAGAGTGCAGATGAAATCACGCCCAGGCCCGGAAGTTCCGCCGCCCCCGTATCCCGCCCACGAAGCCTCCGACATCGTCATCCGATCGGGATCCACCGTCAGGCTTCGGCCGATCCGGCCCGATGACGCGGCCCCGCTGGCCGAGTTCTATCGCAGGCTTTCGCCCGAAAGCCTGTACCTGCGGTTCTTCGGCGCCGTCCGAATGGACGAGACACGGGCCGCGGAAATCTGCCGCGTCGATTACGAAGACACCTTCGGCTTCGTCGCCGAGGTTTCCGGGAGGATCATCGCCGCCGCGCACTACTACCGCTATCCCAGGCACCCCGAGCGCGCCGAAGCGGCGTTTGCCGTCGAGGATGCCCTGCAAGGGCAGGGTCTCGGCACGCGGCTCCTCGAACGGCTGGCCGACGTAGCCCGCGCCAAAAACATTCGAGAGTTCGACGCCGAGGTGCTCGGTCAGAATCGGAAAATGCTGGGCGTCTTCGCGAGCTGCGGGTTCGAGGTGTCGCGGGAAGAGCTCGGGGACGGCGTCGTCAAGACCTGCATTTCCATCGCCTCCACGCCGGCGTACCGGGAGAGCGCGGCCGCCCGCTCCGAGCACGCGGCCGCAGCGTCGATGGCGCGGCTCTTCGAGCCCGAGACGGTCGCGGTGATCGGTGCGAGCCGCGAGCGCGGGAAGATCGGAGCCGAAATCCTCCACAACCTGGTCTCCTGTGGCTTCGCCGGCAAGGTCTTCCCGATTCATCCCGGAGGGGGAGAGGTCCAGGGGCTGCCGGCGTTCGCTCGGGTCACCGACGTTCCCGGACCCGTCGATCTTGCGGTCATCGCCGTCCCCGCCGAACGCGTCGCCGGGGTCGTCGATGACTGCATTGCCAAAGGCGTCGAGGGCATCGTCGTGATCAGCGCCGGTTTCGCCGAGACGGGCCCGGAGGGGCGCGAGCGCGAGGCGCAGCTCGTGGAAAAGATCCGCGGAGCGGGTATCCGGATGGTGGGTCCCAACTGCATGGGCATCGTCAATACAAACCCGAAGGTGCGTTTGAACGCCACTTTCGGGCCGGTCTACCCGCCGGAAGGCCGCGTCGCGCTGTCGTCCCAGAGCGGCGCGCTCGGGCTCGCCCTGCTCGACTACGCGTCCCGCCTGAACCTCGGCATCTCGACGTTCGTGTCGGTCGGGAACAAGGCGGATGTCTCCGGCAACGACCTGATCCAGTACTGGGCGGAGGATCCGCGCACTGACGTGATCCTGCTCTACCTGGAGAGCTTCGGAAATCCCGCGCGGTTCTCGCGGATCGCGAGGCGCGTTGCCCGGCGCAAGCCGATCGTGGCCGTCAAGTCGGGCCGGTCGCGCGGGGGCGCCCGCGCCGCTTCGTCGCACACCGGTGCCCTCGCCGAGACCGATTCGGTCGTCGACGCCCTGTTCCGGCAGGCGGGAGTCATTCGGACCAACACGCTCGAGGAGTTGTTCGACGTCGCGGCATTGCTCGCCAATCAACCGCTCCCTCGAGGACGGCGCGTCGCGATCCTGACGAACGCCGGCGGCCCCGGCATCCTGGCCGCCGACGTCTGCGAAGCACAGGGCTTGACGCTCGCGCCCCTCTCGCCCGCGACCGTCCGCGGCTTGCGCGCATTTCTTCCCGCGGCGGCGAGTGTTGGCAACCCCGTCGACATGCTGGCGAGCGCCGACGCCACCGCGTACCGCAATGCGCTGGCGCTCCTTCTGAAAGACAGGAACGTCGACGCCGTTCTCGTCATCTTCATTCCTCCGATCGCCACGAACGTGGAGGGGGTCGCGTCCGCGATCCGCGAGGCCGCCGGGACGTCCGACAAGACCGTCCTGTCGACGTTCATGTCCGCGAAGGGTGCGCCGGCGGTGCTGGCGCCGATCCCCTCGTACCCCTTTCCCGAGTCGGCGGCACTCGCGCTTGCCCGAGCGGCCTCCTACGGTCGGTGGCGCAACACGCCCGAGGAAGTCGTCGCGCCGCTGCCGGGGATCGACAGTGCCGCCGCGCGCGCGGTGATCGACTCCGCGCTGTCCCGCGGCGGCGGATGGCTGGATCCCCTGGAGACTCAGTCGGTGCTCGAGGCCTTCGGGATCCCGGTGGCGGAAACGCGCATGGTGTCCGAAGAGGAGGCCGCGGTCGCGTCGGCCGAGGCCCTCGGATACCCGCTCGTGATGAAGGCGGTCGGGCCGGAGATCCTCCACAAGACCGAGGTGGGAGGCGTGAAGCTCGGACTGGCCGATGCGGAAGCGGTTCGGTGCGCCTACCGCGAGCTCTCGACCCGGCTCGGTTCCTCTATGACCGGCGTCATCCTTCAGCCGATGGTGCCGGGAGGAGTGGAAGTCCTGGTCGGCGTCAGCCAGGATCCGACGTTCGGACCGCTGATCGCCTACGGAAGCGGGGGGACCCTGGTGGAGCTGCTGTCAGACATCGCCTTCCGGCTGCAGCCCGTCACCGGCCGCGATGTCTCCGCGATGTTGGACGAGGTGCGCGGAACCGCTCTGCTGCGCGGATTCAGGGGTGCTCCGCCCGCCGACGAGGGGGCGTTGAAGGACCTGATCCTTCGGGTCTCCGCGCTCGTCGATGCGTGCCCGGAGATCCGGGATATGGATCTGAACCCGGTCAAGGTCCTGGCGAAGGGGGTCCGGGTGCTCGACGCGAGGGTTCGCGTCCAGCCGCGACCGGTGCCGGCCGTCTCGAGGCGCATCGCGTATTGAGTTTCGTTCCCGACCGCGTCTCGTGCCGTAACGCAGACGGCCATCGCGCTCTCGCAGATGCTCTCTGTGAAGGCGGACCTTATTCGGAACCTCCGAATCAATGGGCACGCCCCGTCGAATCATTCTTCTCCGCGTACGGAGACCGATTGCCAGCGGCCGACCGTCTCCGCCTCGTCAGGCGATCGCGCCTACCATCACCCTGTCTTCGACCGGGCGACGTTGCGGTGCGACGTTGTCGGCGCGTTCCGTCAACACGGGGCAGGGCGCGGTGGCGATGACCCGAGACGCGACGCTTCCCAGAAAGAACCGCGAGACGCCCTTGCGGCCATGCGTTCCCATGATGATCAGCTCGACGTGGTTTTCGAGGGCAGCGTTCACGATCGCCTCTTCGGGATTTCCGACCAGGACGAGCGGCTTCGCGGCGACTCCGGATCTCGCGGCGTCGTTGATCAGGAGCCCCAGCTTGCTGCCGACCTCGGCGCGGAGATATTTGTCGCACTCATCGTAAAGACGCGGCGACATCGGTCCGGCCTCCAGGTAATGCGGAGGCGAAAAGGCGTTCACCACAAAGAGCTCGGCCCCATTTTCCGCCGCCATTTCGACTGCCCTTCTCCAGGCAGGCGCCGACGCGTCGGAGAAATCGGTTGCCATCAGGATCTTTTGAAAACGGTTCATATGGCCTCTTTTCCTGCTCCAGCTTCTCCCCGGCGGAAGATCCTTTCATGATGCAAATACATCATTCGGGGCAGACCGCGGGCGAGGATGATCTCGCTCTGGTTTCAACAGACCCACCCTGCGGCGGAGCCCGTGGACATCACTTGCGGCGAGTCCACGGACAGAAGAAGGGAAACGGAGGCTGGCATGCTCGGTGAAATGACCGATCTCGAGATAGAAGCGTTTCTTCAGTCGGAGAGGATCGGGCGGATCGGCTGTCACGCCGGTGGCATGACGTACGTTGTGCCGGTCCTGTACGTCTTCCGGGAGGGAGGCGTGTACGGCCACAGCACCGAGGGCCGAAAGATCCGCACGATGCGGCGCAACCCGGAAGTCTGCTTCGAAGTGGACCGCGTGAACGGGATCAACGACTGGCGGAGCGTCATTTCGTGGGGCCGATACGAAGAGCTGACGGGCGACGACGGGATGCAGGCGATGGAGCTGCTCATGAAAAACCTCGTGCGAGATTCCCCGGCGCGCTCGGATCATCCTTCGTATCCTGTTCGGACGGCAGGTGTCCGCGGTCCGAACTCGGAGGGAATCCCGATCGTCGTCTACCGTCTCCGGATCACGAAGAAGCGCGGACGGTTCGAGTCGCCATGAGCGTTCGGCCTGTGAAGCCCCGACAGTGGGCGGTGTCTTTCTAGCGGTGCTGACGGGTCTGGACGAGAGTGAACACGCCCGAAGCGACGAAGATCTGACCTTCCTTTGTGAGCCGGAGTCGAAGCCGCTCGGGAACGAGTAGGCGACTCGTTACAACTTCAGATCGCGATGGTCTCTCAGAGTCGACAAACGGGCGAAAAACTCGTGAGATGGACGACC
>JBDTRB010000196.1:0-4896 GCA_039931865.1 Acidobacteriota bacterium
TTGCTGCCGATCCCCATCTGCGCGGCGAGCTCCTCGACTCGGATCTTTCCCATAGGAACCAGTTACTCCCCGACCGTCGTCTCTTCGGCCGTCTCGGAAACATTTTCGTTGTCGTCGCCGCCGTCTCCGGATTCGTCCTCGTCGGCTGCTTCGGGCTGCGCCTCGAACGCGCGGGCGGCCTCCAGGACCTTTTCCGCCGACTTCTGGCCCAGCCCGGGAATCTCCGCCAGCTCCTCCGCGCTCTTCTCGAGCAGTTCGGAGAGGCTCGTGATCCCGGCCTCCGCCAGCTTCTCGACGGTCTTCTCCCCGATCCCGGTCACGTCAGCGAGCGGCGTCTGACGGCGCCTGGAAGCCTCCAGCATCCGGGAGAGCGCCTCGGCGACCTCGCCCTTGACCTCGCTCTCGCCCTTGATCTCGATCTTCATTCCGATGAGCGCGGAGGCGAGCCGGACGTTCTGGCCCTTCTTTCCGATCGCGAGCGAGAGCTGATCGTCCTCGACGACGCAGTCGAGACTCATCGCGCCGTCCTCGTGGTGGATCGGCGAAACCCGGGTGATCTTTGCCGGGGCGAGCGCGTTCTGCGCGAACGTGATCAGGTCCTCGGAGTAGAGGATGACGTCGATCTTTTCGCCGTGCAGCTCACGCATGATCGACTGCACGCGGCTTCCCCGCATGCCGACACAGGCGCCGACGGGGTCGACGTCGCGCTCGCGCGAGCGGACCGCCACTTTCGCGCGCTCGCCCGGCTGGCGCACTGCGCCCTTGATCACGACGGTGCCGTCGTAGATCTCCGGCACTTCCATCTCGAAGAGCCGGATGAGAAGTCGCGGATCCGTCCTCGACAGGACGAGCTGCGGGCCCTTGGGATTGCGGTGCACGTCGTAGAGGATCGAGCGGATCCGCTCGCCCTGCCCGTAGCGCTCGGCGCGCGACTGCTGGTCGCGCGGAATGATCGCTTCGGTCTTGCCGAGGTCGACGATCATGTCGCCGCGCTCGAAACGCTTCACTGTGCCGCTCATCAGCTCGCCCAGTTTCGGGAAGTACTCGTTGTAGATGTTGTCGCGCTCTGCCTCGCGGACCTTCTGGTAAAGGACCTGCTTCGCGGTCTGCGCCGCGATGCGCCCGAGCCCCACCGGCTCACGGTACTGCCGGATCTCGTCGCCGAGCGCGAGTTCCGAGACTTCGGCCGCCGGCTCGCCTTCGACCGTGGAGGGCCGAAGGATCCGCACGTCGCCCTTGGTCCCGTGCTTGCCGATCAGCTCTCTCGCCTCTTCGATCAGGATCTGCGGCGGCGGCTCCTCGGATTCGGTATCGAGCTCGTCCACCACGGTCCGGCGCGAATACGCCGTCATCTCCCCGGACTTGCGGTCGATCGACGTCACGACCGCCTTGTCGTGGTAATACTTGCGGGCCGCGGAAGACATGGCTTCTTCGAGCGCGCCGAACATCTTTTCCGGATCGATGTCCTTCTCGCGCGAAACCTGTCGGATCACCGACGGATCAATAATCATCTGGGACCGCTCTCTCCATTCGTCCTACCGGCGCTCCGGCCATTGGAAATCGAGCCTTGCGAGGCGAATCTCGCCGAAACGGACATTATAAATTCTGCCTTCCGCCTCATCGACGACCCGGAGGGCGTCGTCTTCCACCCGATCGAGCCGCCCCCCGAAGTTGCGTGCGGGCGACAGCGCCCCGCGACCTTCCGGATCGAGACGCTCGGGTGTGACGGGAGTCTCGGTCCGGACCCTCACCTTCCGGCCCACGAAACGCCTCGCGTCTTCCAGCGAGTAGAGTTTGCGTTCGAGCCCCGCCGAGGAAACCTCGAGCGCGTATCGGTGGGGGATGTCTTCCGAACGATCGAGCAGCTCGGAAACTTCCCGCGACACCGCCTCGCAATCCTCGACGGTGACCGGGTCGCCGTTGGCTCGTTCGAGGACCACGCGCAGCGAGGAAAAACGGCCGGTCCCCGCGCTTTCGATGGCGAGAAGACGGCAGCCCTTGTCCGAAGCGATCGACGCGACCTCCTGGACCGTGGTTTCGCTCACTTTCATTGAATAAAAAAGCGGGCCTTCGCCCGCACTCATCCGCGAGACGGGTTTTATCAGAAACAGGAGGGATGCGGCAAGAAGGGGACGGACCTTCGCCGGCTCCCGAGACCTGTTTTCGACCCGCTCAGCCGGCGGAAACAGTGCGGAATGCCGGAATGCGTGATGCGGAGATCGGGAATCGGAAATCGGGAATCCGAGGTCGAAAAAAGCTCGTCTCAGTCCGAGCGCCGGGTTACCCCGAGCGCGCCTGCCCACGCGGCCCGGGTCGGCGTCGAGGCGGCCAGGGCCAGCAGCGAAGCACCGAGGAGAATCGCCACATCCCGGGGCGTTCCTCCCGTGAAACCCGCAAACAGCCCGAAGACTGCGATCGCTTCTGCCGCGGCGAACCGGATCAGGAAATACCGCCGCACGCGCTCCGGAGCGCCTCGACCGGGTCCCGCGGAGCGGAGAAGGGCGCGCCCGACGATGCTCGCCAGACCCCACTCGGCCGCCCCGACGGCCAGGAGGACGAAAATGTATTGCGGGCGAGGACTCCCTGCGCCGGACAGACCGGCGCGGCCCCGGAGGAGCCAGAGGATGACGGCATACAGCGGGACCGCGGCGACCATCGCGAGGTGGACGACGGAGACAATCCGCCGCCCCGCTTCGTCCGTGTCGTCGCCGTTCATCCCCGGACTCTATGATGACGCCGGATGGCGGGGCGGGCGGCGCTGCGCGGGCGGATGGCGGGGGACGGGCGCGCCTCGCGACGCCGCCCCCGACCCCGGACGCTCCCCTGGCCGGGATTAAACTGAGCGGGGCGAAATCCTTCACCAAGCGGCGACGTTAAGCGGTAGGGACTGTGTTCCCGAAGGCCGAGAACCGTCTCGGAGCCTCGCTCGCGAACTCGATTGCGCGGCCCGGAGGGACTCTTGAACCGATCGCTGCTGGGTCTCGAAAAGGGGGGTGCCGACGAGGAGGCTCCCGCCCGGAGGTCGTTTCTCGGGCTCGACCCCCCGGACCGGCCGGCAGTGCCCCCTCCAGACGCGAGTCCCCCCGCCGCCGCCCGCGCACCCGCCGCACCCGCCGGCCCGCCCGCCGGCCCGAACCCCGGTTCCCCGGACGCCGTGCCGGCCGCCCGACTCGGTCCGGAAGTTCCGAGCTTCGGCGGCGCGCGGAGGTCTGAACCTGCGGCGGTGCCGGTCCCGGAGCTCGAGCGCCAGATTTTCGCGATGGAAAAGAGCGACCGCGCGCGGGCTTTTCCCGTGGAGCGGGCGATCCTCTTCTCTCTCGCGCTTCACCTCGTGATTCTGTTTCTCATCCTCTACGGGCCCTCTTCGGGCGCCGGAACGCAGTCGCTCTTTCCGGGGATGACCGCACGTCCCCGGACCGACGAGGAAAAGATCCCGATCGTCTTCCGGGCCGCGCCCGGGCCCGAGCGCCCTCGCGACGCGCGAAAGCCCTCCGACTACTCGGACAAGAACCGCCGCGCCGGCGGAGGAGACCGTTCCAAGCCGAAAGCTGACTCGCCCTTCGCCCCGGTGCTCCCCGGACGGGAAGGGCTCGCGCCGGGATCGGCATCCCGCATGGCCGCCGCGCCTTCCGGCGCCGGAGGAGGCCAGTCCCGCAACGGACAGAGCGGCGCGCCGGCCGAGAGGTCGGCGACCGGCATGACCCCGCCGGACGTCCTCCGGAACCCTTCGGGCTCCTCGAGGCCGTCCGGTGCCGGCTCCGCCGCGGGCACGGGCGCGTCGGCGAGCCGGCTCGCGAACCTCGACACAGCCATCCAGGAAGCGGCGCGCACCCAGGTCGGGAGACCCGGAGAGCACGGAGCCGGGATTCCGAATCCCGACGGCGGGTTCATGGACTCCGGTCCGCTCTCGTTCGAAACGAGCTGGTATGACTGGGGACCCTACGCGGATGAGATGGTCCGCCGGATCAAGCTCCACTGGGACGTTCCGAAGCTCGCCGAGCTCGGCTGGAAAGGCAAGCTCACCATCCACTTCGACATCCGTGTCGACGGGAGCGTCTCGGGCGCTACGATCGTGGCGGGCTCGGGCATTCCGCCGTTCGATTTCGCGGCGATGCAGGCGATCTTGAAATCCAACCCGTTCAAGCCGCTTCCGAAGGACCTTCTCAAGGAGGTCCCCGGGAAAGACCGCGAGGGCGTGACGGTCACGTTCTTCTACAACATGCGTCCGGGGAAGAACCCGACTTCGGAGGGGATGTGACCAATGGCGAAGGGCGAAGGGCGAAGGGGCGAAGCGCAAAGACGCAAGCGCAGCGGATGACTCTTACCCGTCTTACGCTGAACGCTCAACGCTGAATCTTTGACTCCGATGAACGATCCCGCACAGATCCGCCAGGCGCTTCGCGAGGCGCGGACCATCGCGGTCGTGGGGTGCTCGCCCAACCCGGACCGTCCCTCTCACTCGATCGCGCAGTACCTCATCGACAGCGGCTACGACGTGATCCCTGTCAATCCGGGCCACCGCACAGTCCTCGGCCGGCCCTGCTACCGCTCGCTGGCCGAAATTCCGCCCGAAACCCGCATCGACATCGTGGACGTCTTCCGACGTTCGGAGCACGTGGGCCCGATTGCCGACCAGGCGATCGCCCGGGGCGCCGGTTTTTTCTTCATGCAGCAGGGGGTCGCCGACCAGGAGGCCGCCGACCGACTGGAGGCCGCCAGGATCCCGGTCGCGATGGACCGATGCATCCTGGTCGAACGCGAGCGCCTGAAACGCCGGGGAGAGCTCAATTGAGAGCGCCGGCGCTCCCGCCCCCCATTCCATTTTGTTACGCGGTGGCGCGCAAGCTCGCCCCGAGAGGAGTCTCCCGACCAGAGGGAGGGAGGAGCCTCTCGGGG
>JBDTRB010000197.1:0-4893 GCA_039931865.1 Acidobacteriota bacterium
CCTAGGCCGCGACCGAAGGAGACCGAACGGCGGCTGGACGGTTTTTCCGACGAACCGGTGTCAGTCAGAGGCGTTCGCCACCACGGCGGCGGCTCGCGCGGCGGTAGAATCGGAGCGATGACGGAACGTCTGTCGGCACCGATTCTGGAGAGGACGACGGCGGGAGGGCGGCTCTCTTCCGCGGATGCGGTGACGCTGCTCGAAGAGGGGGACCTCCTCGCCCTCGGCGCGGCCGCGGACACGATTCGCCGTCGCCAGAACGATCCGGCGGTGGCGAGCTACATCATCGACCGCAACATCAACTACACGAACGTGTGCATCTATCGGTGCCAGTTCTGCGCCTTTTACCGCCCGTCGGCGAGCCACCCGGAGTCCTACGTTCTCTCCTGGGACCAGATCGGCGAAAAGATCCGGGAGACGATCGACCTCGGCGGCACGGGGGTCCTGCTCCAGGGAGGAGTGCACGCAGAGCTGCCGTTCACGTTCTACGAGGAAATGTTCCGGTTCATCCGCACGAACTTCCCGACGATCCACTTGCACGCGCTCTCCGCGCCCGAGGTGTATTTCCTGCAGAAGCTCACGAAGGCGCCCATGCGGGACGTGATCGCGCGGCTTCGCGACGCAGGACTCCAGTCGATCCCGGGCGGGGGAGCCGAGATCCTCGAGGACTCGGTGCGGCGGCGCATCTGGTCGCTGACGAAGGCGCCCACCGAGAAATGGGTCGACGTCCACGAGTCCGCACACTCGCTCGGAATGCGCACCACCGCGACCATGATGTTCGGCGTCGGGGAAACCTACGCGCAGCGAGTCGCGCATTTCGAGGTCGTCCGGAACCTGCAGGACCGCACGGGCGGCTTCACGGCCTGGATTCCGTGGACGTTCCAGCGCGAGAACACAGCGCTCGACGAGAAGGTCGATGAGGCGGGAGGTTTCGAGTACCTGAAGACTCTCGCGGTGTCACGGCTTTACCTCGACAACATCCGGCACGTGCAGGGATCCTGGGTGACGCAGGGCTCGAAGATCGGGCAGGTCTCGCTCTCCTTCGGCGCCGACGACCTCGGCTCGATCATGATCGAGGAGAACGTCGTGTACGCGGCGGGCGCGCGCAATCGGATGACCGCGCCGGAGATGCGGCGCCTGATCGCGGATGCCGGCTACGAACCGGTCCAGCGCCGCACTCTCTACGACGCGTGCACGGACGCCTGCTGTGCGGCTCCCATCCCGGAGCCGAAGAGCTCCGCGGCGGCGCTACCCGTTCTCGCCGCCGTCTAGCCGTCCTGCGGAAGGGACGGCGATCGGGCCTATCGCGAGGCGATCGCGCGCGTGCCGCGGACGGTCCGGGCTGTTGCCGTGGCGGCCGTGGCGGCCGTGGCTCCGCTCCTGTGCGACCGCTGCCAGCAGGAGCCGCCGAGAAAGCCGGCGACCAGGAGCACCGCCCCCAGGATCGACCGCAGCACGATGCGCCCCTGCCGATGCTTCCACGGCGGCACGCTCCGGAAGTGAACGCGCAGGGCGGATTCCGAGGTCTGCTCGGCCTGCCAGGAACGCAGGTCGATCAGGAGGTCGGCGGCGGACTGGTAACGGTCGGCAGGGTCCTTCTCGAGGCAGCGGTACACGAAGTGGCGCAGCTCCTCCGGGATCTTTTCGGACTCGGGGTATTTGCGCGGGTCGTCACGGAGCACGGCGCCGAGCGTGTCGACCGAGGTGTCGCGCATGAAGGCGCGGCGGCCGGTGAGCATCTCGTAGTAGACCGCTCCGAGCGAGAAGATGTCACTGCGAGGATCCGCCTTCTTGCCGCGGACCTGCTCGGGCGAGATGTAGCCCGCGGTCCCCATCAGGACGTGGCCGCTCGACTGGGAGGAGCGCGCGAGGGTCCCGTCCCCGCCCCCGATCGGAACCCGGGAGGTCGGCCTCTCGACGCGGGCGATCCCGAAGTCGAGGATCTTCGCGCGGCCGTCGTTCGTCAGAAAAATGTTCTCGGGCTTGATGTCGCGGTGGACGACTCCCTGCGCGTGAGCCGCCGAGAGCCCGTCCGCGACCTGCGCGGTGAGCTCCGTCGCGCGCTTTTCCGCGAGGGCGCCGGAGCGCAGCCGGTCGGCGACCGTCTCTCCCTGGAGGAGCTCCGTCACCGCATAGGGGACTCCGTGAAACGCGCCGGTGTCGTGGATCGCGAGGATATTCGGGTGGTTGAGCGCGGCGACGACGTGAGTCTCCCGGGCGAAGCGCCGCAGGGACTCCTCGTCGTTGGCGCCCGCGGCGGACAGGAGCTTCAAGGCGACCTCGCGCCGCAGGCGAGTGTCGCGGGCGCGATAGACCTCGCCCATCCCCCCCTTCGCCAGGGGAGCCAGGATCTCGTAGGGGCCTAGCTGCTCGCCTGTCGAGAGGGACACCCGGTAAGCATAACCGTCCGTCGCCTCCGCTCACTGCAGGAGCTGCCGTTCGCCTCTCGGGGCGAGCGTGGCCACCATCGTGACGGAAGCGCAGCTCTGCTCCCTCTCCCCGCGCGCCGGGGGAGAGGGGCGGGGTGAGGGGCGAAGCATCCAGCCTGACAAGTCTCGAATCGAAGGAGGTGCGGACGTCCCCCGCCACCTCGACTCTCAGATCGCCTGGCGCGCTCCCAGCAGCTCGAGAAGGCGGGGGGGCAGCAGGGCTCGGAGCTCCCCCGACCAGCGGCCGGACAGTGTGACCCGGGCGATGGCGGCTTTTTTCATCGGGATCTCTACGCCGTCGCCGGCGACGAGGAGGCCGAGGAGTGATCCGAGGTGGGGCTGGTGCCCGACCAGGAGGACGTCCTCGCCGCCCGCCCCGATCTCGTTCAGGATGTCCATCGGGTCGCGCTCGGGCTCGAGCGCTCGCGATTGCGCGACTTCGAGCCCCAGCGCCTCGGCCGCAGCTTCCGCGGTCTGCCTGGCCCGCCGGTACGGAGAGGTGATCACGCGCCCGAGGCCGGGCTCGATCGCCGCGAGCCCGAGCGCCGCCGCGCGCGCCCGGGCGAGTCCCTCCGGTGTCAGAACGCGGTCCTGGTCCCGCCCCGACGCCGCCCGGTCCTCCGCGGCCGCATGCCGAAGCAGCCACACGTCCATTTGCCGAATTCTACCCGGTGGTCGCTCGAAGGTCAGCGGGCCGGCTGGCAGCTCCTGCGCCCCTCACCAGCGCTCACTCCGCGCGCGCACGCCGCAAGCCTCATCTCAGACACCGCCCTCCAGGTCAGTGCCCCCCCTCACCCCAGGCCCTTCCCCGGCGGAAGGGGAGAGGGAATAGAGCTGCTTCGAGCGAGATGGTGGTTAAGACGGGAGCCGCAGCGAACGGAGGCGACGTGTATACAATCCCTGTCGCTTCGACATAGGAGGAAAGACGCATGGGGAAGATGGGCCTGGGTTGTCTCGCTCTGGTGGTGGTGCTGGTTGTGATCATCGGAATCTCGTTTGCGGGCACGAACAACCGGCTCGTGACGCTCGGTCAGGAAGTCGACAAGCAGTGGGCGCAGGTCGAGAACCAATATCAGCGTCGCGCCGATCTGGTTCCGAACCTGGTCGCGACCGTCCAGGGCGCCGCGCAGTTCGAGAAATCGACTCTCGAGGAAGTCACCCGGGCGCGGGCGTCCGTGGCTCAGTCGACTCCGCCCCCGGGCGCGGCCCCGACGGACCCGGCTCAGCTGGCCAAATATGAGCAGGCGCAGGCGGCTCTCGGCGGTGCGCTCTCCCGGCTGCTGGTCGTCGTCGAGCGGTACCCGGAGCTGAAGGCGAACGCGAACTTCCGCGATCTTCAGGCCCAGCTCGAAGGGACGGAAAACCGGATCGCGGTCGAGCGGATGAGGTTCAACGAGGTGGCGCAGGCTTACAACACGGCGCTCCTGAAGTTCCCGACCAACATCACCGGACGGATGCTCGGCTTCAAAGCGAAGCCGTACTTCCACGGCACGCCCGGCTCCGACAAACCGCCGGCGGTGAATTTCAACTTCGGGGCGACTCCGGCCCCCGCGGCCCCCGCGCCGGCGCGGTAAGGCGTCCGCTTGATCGTCCCGGCACCCGTGCGCGGGCGGCGTTGCGCCGCCCGCGGCGCGGCGGCCTTCGTCGTCGCTCTCGTCGCTCTTTTCTGCGCGGCGGGCCTGGCGCTGGCCGCGGCGCCGCCGATCCCGGAGAAACCGACCCGCTACGTGACGGATCGCGCCGGGGTCCTCGATCCCTCGCGCGCGGAACAGCTGAATTCCCGCCTCGAACAGTTCGAGAAGGACACCTCGATCCAGATGCTCGTGTGGACCGACCGGCACGTACCCGAGAACACTACGCTCGAGGAGTTCGCCGTCAACGCGATGAAAGCGTGGGGGGTCGGCCAGTCAAAATCGAACAATGGCCTGGTGTTGTTCGCCTTCATCGACGACCGTAAGATGCGCATCGAGGTCGGCTACGGCCTCGAAGGAGCGATACCGGATGCGATCGCCAGCCGGATCCGGGAGGACGAGATCACGCCGCAGTTCAAGACCGGCGACTACACTGGCGGCGTCGAGGCCGGCATGGCCGCTCTCATGGCGGCCGCGCGCGGAGAATACAAGGGGACGGGAACGACGGTGAACGAGCGAACGCAGGGAACGGCCCGGCGCCGCGGCGGAATCCCGTTCGGGTGTCTCTGGCCGTTTCTCTTCTTCTTCGTCCTCCCCTGGCTGCTGCGCCCGCGGCACCGCACGTTTGGCAGACGCGGATGGCGCTCGGGAGGGTGGGGTGGCTGGGGAGGCTTCGGAGGGTTCGGCGGCGGCGGCCTCGGAGGAGGCGGGGGAGGGTTCGGCGGTGGCGGGGGCGGTTTCTCCGGCGGGGGCGGTTTCTCCGGCGGCGGCGGTTCGTCGGGAAGCTGGTGAACGGGATGGTGACGAGATGGTGACGAGATGGTGACGAGATG
>JBDTRB010000198.1:0-4865 GCA_039931865.1 Acidobacteriota bacterium
GCCGGTGCCTTCGCCCAGAGGCGAAGGCAGATCGCGCAGTGAGCGGAGGCGACGGCTATACCTCCGCCGCCGCCTTCCCGGCCTTCGACTGGGCGATGATCTTTTCCTGCGCGGCGTGAGGGACTTCCGAGTAGTGCGAAAACTCCATGTGAAACGTCCCGCGCCCCTGTGTGATCGAGCGGAGCTGCGCGCCATAGGAGAGCATCTCGGCCATCGGCACCTGCGCCTTGATCACCGTGTCTTCGGTTTCGGCCTCCATTCCCTGGACGTGCCCGCGGCGCGACGAGAGATCCCCCATGAGGTCGCCGACGTACTCGTTCGGAGTCGAAACCTCGACGTGCATCACCGGCTCGAGCAGCGTGGGCTTCGCCTTTTCCATCGCCTCCTTGTAGGCAAGAGAGCCGGCGATCTTGAACGCCATCTCCGAGGAATCGACGTCGTGGTATTGCCCGTCATAGAGGATGACCCGGAAGTCGACCATCGGAAAGCCGGCGAGAAAGCCCTTGCGCCGGACCTCCTGGATCCCTTTTTCGACCGCCGGAATGAAGTTGCGGGGAATCGAGCCTCCGTAGATGTCGTCGACGAACTCGAAATCCGCGCCGCGGGGCAGCGGTTCGACCCGGATGCGGCAGTCGGCAAACTGGCCGTGGCCGCCCGACTGCTTCTTGTGGCGGCCGTGCGCCTCCGCTTTTCCCTTGATCGTTTCGCGATAAGGGACCTTTGGCGGGTGGAGGATGACTTCGACGGCGTAGCGCCGCTTCAGCCGGGCCACCGCGATCTCGACGTGGAGCTGCGACGCGCCGGAGAGGTGGAACTCCTTGGTCTCGTCGTCGCGCTGGAAATGGAGGGAGGGGTCCTCCTCGATCAGCTTGTGGAGGGCGGTCGAAATCTTGTCTTCGTCGCCCTTCGCGCGCGGCTCGATCGCGTAGGCGATGGAGGCCTCGGGAACGACGAGCTTCGGAAGAACGACCGGGTGGTCCTTCGCGGTCAGGGTGTCCCCCGTGGTGGTCTCCTTCAGTTTCGCCACCGCGACGATGTCACCGGCCCGCGCCTCGGGCACGCTCACGTGCTCCTTGCCCTGCGGGAGAAAGAGTCCGGAGAATCGCTCCGGGACACCTCGCGACGCGTTCCAGTACGTGCCGTCCGACTGAAACTTTCCCGCGCGGACTCTCAGGTAGGAGATCCTTCCCGCGAACGGATCGGAAACCGTCTTGAACACCTGGGCGACGGCGGGATCCGTCTCGTTGGTGAAGACCTTCGCCGGTTTTCCGTCCTTGTCTGTCGCCTCTACCGCGCCGCCCTCGGGCGAAGGGAGGATCGCGACACAGGCGTCCAGAATGCGGAGGAGACCGATCTCGTGGGCGGACGAGGCGCAAAGGACCGGAAAAATCTTCCGGTCCGCGACTTCCGACTTCAATCCCGGGAGGAGGTCGGCCGGGTCGAGCGTCCCCTGCGCGAAGTACTTCTCCATCAGGCCGTCCTCGCCCTCGGCGACCAGCTCGACCAGCTGCTCGTGCTCCGAGCGCGCCTGCTCCGCGAGCTCGTCGGGGATCGGCCCATCCACCCGTTTCCCGCTCTCATGGGAGTGTGCTTCCATGCGGACGAGGTCGATCGTCCCGCGAAACGACTTCTCCTCGCCGACGGGGATCTGCAGGGCGACGACGCCGCGCCCGAACTTCTTCTTGATGGCTTCCATAGTGCGCTCGAAGGAGGCGCGCTCCCGGTCCATGCGGTTGATGACGAAGAGGACGGGGCGCCCGAACTCAGCCGCGAACTTCCAGGCCTTTTCCGTCTGAACCTCGACACCGGAGACGGCGTCGAGGACGATGAGAACCGAGTCCGCCGCGGATACCGCCGAGCGCGACTCCGGAGAGAAAATGCCGTACCCGGGAGCGTCGATGAAGGTGACCCGAACGTCCCGGTGGACGACGTGGGCGACCGCCAGATTGATCGAGATCCGGCGCTCTATCTCTTCGGGGTCGAAGTCGGTCGGGCACGTACCCTCGTCAATTTTTCCCGGCCGGGTCGTCACGCCGGCGGCGTGCATCAGACCGGCGATGAGCGTGGTCTTGCCGACCGTGTTGTGCCCGAGAACGGCCACATTCCGGAGCTCCGGAGCCGAGAAAGTTTTCATGCGCGGGATTATATTCACCGGCCTCCGCTTCCGAGGAGGCTGCCCGCGCCGCTCAACCGGACCTCGAGGCGGGCCCGCGGCCGCCGCCCGGCAGGCGCGTCGCGCCGGACGAGCCTTGGGCCCTCGGGGCGGGAAATTTGACCCCCCCTCCCGGCACGGCTTACAATTTAGCCAATCCGTTGTCTCTCGCGAGGCGGGTTGCGAAGCTTTCGCCTTCGAGGGAAAGGAGTTTCTTCGAGTCCAATGGGGGATAAAGGCGTCGCGGGGGCCCGGCTGCTGAAGCTCGGTCGCTATGAAGTGATGAGCGAGCTCGGGAAGGGCGCGATGGGGATCGTTTACCTCGCGAAGGACCCGGTGATCGGCCGCATGGTGGCCATCAAGACCATCCGCGCGTCGAGCATGGCCGGGGACGACGACTCGGAGTCCCGTGAGTTCCGCGAACGTTTTGTCCGCGAGGCGCAGACGGCGGGCATCCTGTCGCACCCGCACATCGTCACCATCCACGACATCGGCGAGGATCCGGAGACCTCGACCTCCTTTATCGCGATGGAGTACATCGAGGGGAAGAACCTGAAGTCGCTGCTCGCCGAGCGCGCTCCGTTCTCCTACGACCAGATTGCCGAGATGATCGCCCAGGTCGCGGAAGCAATCGACTACGCGCACCGCAAAGGGATCATTCACCGCGACATCAAACCGGCGAACATCATCATCACAACCGACGAGAAGGTGAAGATAACCGACTTCGGGATCGCGAAGGTCGCTTCCTCGAACCTGACGACGACCGGGCAGTTTCTCGGCACCCCCAACTACATGTCCCCGGAGCAGGTCTCCGGGGCGCCCGTCGATGGCCGCAGCGACATCTTCTCGCTCGGTGTCGTCCTCTACGAGTTGCTGACTCACCGCAAACCGTTTGTCGGCGAGAACCTGACGGCGATCTCCTACAAGATCGTGCACGAGGACTTCACCCCGCCGGCCGAGCTGTCGAGCGAGGTCCCGTCGGAGTTCAATCCGATCGTGGCGCGCGCGATGGCCAAGGACCCGTGGAACCGTTATCAGCGGGGGAAGGATTTCGCCCTGGCGCTCTATCAGCTGCGGGCGCACCTCGAGGAGCAGCGGGCGCTCCAGGACCTCGGGACGATCGTGTCAGAGGCCGAGTTCATGCCGACTCTGAAGCTCGCCAACATCGACCAGCTCGTCCTCGAAGCCGCGGAAGAGGCGCGCCATCACACCGAAGCGAAGTCGGGACGGAGCACGCAGGTCCGTCCGCCGTTCCGGCCCGAAGAAGCCACTCAGGCGTTCCGGGTCTCAGACCCCGGTATCCCGATCGCGCCGGGCTCCCGAGAGACCCCTGCCGACGAGACGCCCCGCCCGGCTGCGCCAGCGGAGAGCTCAGATAGCCGGTCGAACGGTTCCGGCGGTTCGAGATCCGCCTCGGCCGCATCCCCGCCGACAGGAACAAATTCGGCTCCGGGGGCGGTCGTTTCGACGCTGCCCGTGGCCGAGGGACCCGGCGCCGTCCAGGTCCGGGCGGCCGCCGACGCGCCTGCGTCTTTTCCCTCGTCTGCGGCGTCGAAGGCGCCGACCGTGCCGTTTCCCTCTTCGAAGCCGAGGATGGCTCCAAAGGACTCGAGCAAGGGGCGGCCTCCTTCGCTCGCCCAGAGACTTCAGGAGAAAGCCGCTCTTCTCAAAGGCCAGGACTGGAAGCTCCTCGTCAAATCCGAGGTCAACCCGGGATGGTTCTGGCGCGTGGTGGGGATCGCCGTTCTCGTGCTCGCCGCGATTGTCGGCGGACTCTTCTGGCGGCGGTCGGTCGTCTCGAAGCCGTCCGCACCGATCGACGCGAGGCTCGAGAAGGAAACCAAAGACCGCCGCGAGTCCCTGGAAGAGGGAAAGAAGCTCTTCGCGGACGGCAAGTACGAGGAGAGCCTCGCGCTTTTCCGCCGCCTCCTCGCGCGCAGTCCCAACAACACGCAGGCGCGGCAATACTCTCAGATGGCGGAGAACGCCCTTCAAGGCAAGCAGGAACAGTCGCGTAAGACCGAGCAGGCCGACAAGGCGATGCAGGACGCGGTCACAGCCTTTGCCGCGGGCGACTTCGAGCAGGCGAAGAAGCATGCCGACGAAACCCTCGCCATGGACGGCGGTCGGGTCGAGGCGCAGCAGTTGCGCGAGCAGGCCAGTGCGAAGATCGGCGAGGCGGAGCTCGCAGCGAAGAAGAAACTGAAGCCGACCGCGGTTCCGGTTCGCCGGGCGGCCGTCGTCCCGGCGAAAGAAGCGCGATCGGACGCCCCTTCCCCGCCGGCGGCTCCGCCCCCCGCGGTCGTCTCGACGACGGGCATGCTGCGGCTGCTCTTCGACTCACCCCTCTCCGAGGGACACGTGATGGTCGCGGTGAACGACCAGATCCTGCTCCGCAAGCAGTTCTCCTTCAAGCGCAAGGACGGCCTCTTCAAGACGGTGAAGGAACGCGGCACCGTCGACGAGTCGATCCCCGTCAAAGCCGGCGCGGCATCTGTGAAGGTGTGGCTCTCCGGGCCGGACATCCCGGCGTCCCTGCTCGCGACGACGACCGCTCAGGTCGGAGGCGGAGAAACGAGGACGCTGCGGCTCGACTACGCGAACGGGCGACTGTCGGCTCGGGTCCAGTAACCGTCGCCTCCGCCACTCCGGGACGTGCCGTTCGCTGCGGCTCCCGCATCGAGAGGCTCCTCCTTCCCTTCGGTCAGGAGAC
>JBDTRB010000199.1:0-4688 GCA_039931865.1 Acidobacteriota bacterium
GATGGTGACGAGATGGTGACGAGATGGTGACGAGATGAAAGTTCGCCACTTCTTTTCGGAGCTCGACTCCGACCGTATCGTCCAGGCGATCGCGCAGGCCGAGTCCGACACCTCCGGCGAGGTCCGGGTCCACGTCACGCGCTCCGAGCCGGCCGACATTGAAGCGCGTGCGCGCGAACGTTTTGACAAGCTCGGGATGACGAAGACGGCCGAAAGAAACGCCGTTCTCTTCTACATCGCACCGCGGATCCGCAAGTTTCAGATCCTGGGCGACACGGGAGTCCACGAGAAGTGCGGCGACAACTTCTGGAAGGCGACGGCCCAGGAGATGGAAGAGGCCTTCCGAATCGGGAAGTTCACCGAAGGCGTCGTGGCGGGCATCGACCGCATCGGCGAGATCCTGAAGGCCCACTTTCCCAGGGGCGCGGACAATCCAGACGAGCTGCCGAATACCATTGATGAGGATTGACCGGGCGTAAGGGGTGCGGGGTGAACGGATGAGACGTAACC
Source organism: Acidobacteriota bacterium (assembly GCA_039931865.1). Lineage (GTDB taxonomy): Bacteria > Acidobacteriota > Thermoanaerobaculia > UBA5066 > Gp7-AA6 > JALYUA01. The sequence goes on from JBDTRB010000199.1 coordinate 511, forward strand.
GGGGGGCCCCCCCCTCCTCGTTCGATTCCCGATTCCCGAACGAGTTGACCGCGGAGTACCGCGGCCGTCTCGCTCCCGTTGGTCGCTCGGCTCCCGATTCCCGGCCCGTCCTGACCCCTGACCTCTGACCCCGCACCCTTCACGGCCCAACCGCTTGACTTTCCCCCGTTAAACCATAGAATCCGCAGTTCTGCTTTGGGGAGGCTCCATGTACGCGATCGTCCGCACGGGCGGTAAACAGGTGAAGGTTGCGGCCGGGGACGTCCTCCGGATCGAGACGCCGTCCGGCGACGTCTCCAGGGGCAAGGAAATCGTCTTTTCGGAGATCGTTTTCGTGGGCGGCCACGAAGGAAAAGAGCTCAAAAAGACGGACGGGTTCTCGGTGAAGGCGACCGTTCTCGGTCCCATCAAGACGCGCAAGGTGCTCGTGTTCAAGAAAAAGCGCACGAAGCAGTACCGGCGGACCAAGGGTCATCGGCAGTCCATGATCGAAGTCCGCATCCTCGGGATCGAAGGAGCGTAGGCCATGGCACACAAAAAAGGACAGGGTTCCTCGCGCAACGGCCGCGACTCCAATTCACAGCGGCTCGGGGTCAAGCGGTTTGGTGGCCAGCTCGTGACCGGCGGCTCCATCCTCGTGCGGCAGCGGGGCACCCGCTTCTTTCCGGGCGACAACGTCGGCCGCGGCAAGGACGACACGCTCTTCGCGAAGGTCGACGGAATCGTCCGCTACAAGGACCGGGGCCGCGACGGACGCGTCATCTCGATCGAACCGGCCGCCGCCAGCTAGCCGGTCATCGGAAATCGGAAATCGGGAATCGAGAAGATTCCCGGGCCCCTCGATTACGATTACCGATTCTCGTTTCCGATTCCCGCCCCGTCATGTTCATCGACTCCGCTGAAATCCGGGTCAAGGCCGGCGACGGCGGCAACGGTTGCGTCGCGTTCCGGCGGGAGAAGTTCGTCCCCCGCGGCGGACCGTCTGGCGGCGACGGCGGACACGGAGGCTCCGTTTACGCGGTGGCGGATCCGTCGTTCACCACGCTCTACCACCTGCGCCACCAGATGCTGTTCAAGGCGCAGAACGGCCAGCACGGCATGGGATCCAACTGCCACGGAAGCACCGGCAACGACGTCATCGTTTCTCTTCCTCTTGGCTCTATCGTCGTCGACGCGGACACGGGCGAGCGTGTTGCGGACCTTCTCCATGCCGGCGAAAAGGTGCTGCTCGCCGGCGGCGGGAACGGCGGATGGGGAAACCAGCACTTCGCGACGTCCACGCGCCAGGCTCCCCGATTCGCGCGCAAGGGGCTCGTCGGAGTCGAGCGCCGGCTGACTGTCGAGCTGAAGCTTCTCGCCGACGTCGCGATCATCGGATTTCCGAACGCCGGCAAATCGACGCTCATCTCGGTGATCTCGGCGGCGAAGCCGAAGATCGCGGAGTACCCGTTCACGACACTCGTGCCGAACCTGGGGGTCGTCCGGGGCGACGACCACCGCACGCTCGTCGTCGCCGACATCCCCGGGCTGATCGAGGGCGCGCACCACGGCGCCGGCCTCGGCATCCGCTTCCTGAAGCACGTCGAGCGCTGCCGGCTGCTCTGCCACCTGGTGGACGCCTCGACGGAAGGGGACGCGGAGCACGATGTGGCGGTGCTCGAAGGCGAGCTCCAGGCGTTCTCGCCCGAGATCGCCGCGCGGCCACGCATCCTCGTCGCTTCCAAGTGCGACGCGATCTCGGACCCCGATCGCGTCGCGTCGATCCGCGCCGCCGCGGCCCGGCGGGGGATCCCGTACCGGGAAGTTTCCGCCGCCACGAGGCTCGGGCTCGAGGACCTGGTCCGCGACTTCTTCCGCCTGGCCGGAGCGCGCGAGCCATTGCCGGCTCCTGTGGCCGCGGAAGCGGATTCCGCGGTTCACGAATCGTAGAGGTCCATGCGCACCGGCGTCTTCGGTGGGACCTTCGACCCGGTTCACGCGGGTCACATCGCGATGGCGGAGGCCGCGGCCACGAAGTTCGGCCTTTCGAGTGTCGTCTTTTTCCCCGCCCGCCTGTCGCCGCACAAGGTCGAGCCGCCGGCCGACGCCCGGCACCGGGTCGCAATGCTGGCTCTGGCGCTCGAGGGGCGCCCCGACTGGTCGATCGCGTTCGACGATCTGGACCGCGAGGGACCCTCCTTCACGGTGGATACGCTCCGGTCCCTGTCGGCTCGGTCTTTGCAGTCGGAACTCTGGTTGTTGATGGGCACCGATACGCTCGCGGGCCTTGCCCGCTGGAAAGACCCGGCCGAAATCGTGCGGCTCGCCCGCGTCGCGGCCTTCTACCGCGACCCGTTTCGAGGCGAGGGCCTGGTCGTGCCGGAAGTCGCCGGACTCTCCGATCGGCTCGAGGTTTTCGACGCGGGATCGGTTAGAATCTCTTCGACGGAATTGCGGAAGAAGCTCTCGTCCGGAGAGCGGGTAAACGCCCAGGTTCCGGCCGCCGTCGCGGAGTACATTACGAAGCAGGGCCTCTACAGAGCGGGAGTCACCGGGCGTTGAACGATCTCTCCGCTCGCGACCGGGTTCGCGAAGGCCTGTCCGCCGCTCTCGACAAGAAAGCCTCCGCGGTCCTCGTGTTCAACCTGACCGAGCTCACGACGATGGCCGATTACTTCGTCCTCTCGACCGCCAACTCCGACCGACAGGCTCGCGCGATCTCGGACGCCATTACGGAGATCCTGGGCCCGGCGCTCTCGGTCGAGGGGCTCGAGAACGCGAACTGGATCCTCATGGATTACGGCGACGTCGTCTTCCACGTCTTCCAGGAAGAAGCTCGCCGGTTCTACGCGCTGGAGCGACTCTGGGGCGACGCGGCGAATGAGACGGGCCGCTTCGCCGCCAGCTCCTGACCTCGAGGCTTCCCTGGGGGAGGCTGGCGAAGTCCCGACATCCGAAAGGCCGCGGCGCCGGGCCTCGCTCCGCGCGCTGTTCTCGACGCGGCACCGGCCCCTGGCGCGCGAGATCGCCGCTCTCGAGCGGGCACTCGACCTTCAGAGCACGATCCTCCTCGTCGGCGAGAGCGGGACCGGAAAAGACCGGCTCGCGCGCGCACTGCACGACGCGTCACTCCGATGTGACCGCCCATTCGTGCGCGTCGACGCCGCGAACCTCTCCGACGAGCTCTTCGAGAGCGAGCTCTTCGGTCACGAACGCGGGGCGTTCACCGGCGCCGTGACCGCGAAGCGAGGCCTCCTGGAAGTCGCGGGCGACGGGACGGTCTACCTGGACGAGGTGTCGTCTCTGTCTCCGGCGGCGCAGGCGAAGTTCCTTCGGGTCCTCCAGGAGCGGACATTCCGGCGCCTCGGCGGGTCCGCGAACCACCCGTTCCGGGCGAGGCTCGTCGTGTCGTCCCGGCGGCCGCTGGCGGCGCTCGTCGAGGAGGGGCGGTTCCGCGACGATCTCTTCTACCGGATCGACGTCGTGTCGCTCCGGCTGCCGGCTCTCACCGAGCGCCACGAAGACGTGCTGCCGCTCGCGCGCGGATTTTTAAAACGCGCCGCAAAAACCTACGGAACCCCGGCGCGCCGTTTCACCGCGGAAGCGGAGACAGCTCTCGAGCGCCACACATGGCCGGGGAACGTCCGCGAGCTGCTCCATCTCGTGGAGCGGGCGGCGCTCGCCGCGTCCGCTCCCGACGTCACGGCGGAAGACCTCCCGATGGGCTCGTTCGGCGCCCCGGAAGCGCTCCTGGCGGCAGCCGTCGAGCGCCGCTGGACACTGAAGGAGCTTTCGGACGCTTACATCGAAGAGACGCTGCGCCGGGCCGGAGGCAACCGAACGCTGGCCGCGAAAAGACTCGGCATTTCGCGGAAGTCCCTTTGGGAGCGCGCGAGGCGAAAGCCGGAATAGGCAACGAAAGCGGGAGGATCGAACTCTTCTCTGAGCGAGCCCGGTCTCCCTGTTCCGCCCCCTACTCCAACCCTCTCCCCGGCACGCGGGGAGAGAGGGAGCAGAGGGAGCAGAGGGAGCAGAGCTGCGCTTCCGCCAACATGGTGGCCAAGCTCGGAGCCGAAGCGAACGAAGGGACGAGGCGAGCGGTGGAGGCCGCATCCGGCCGACCCGCTCGCCGGTGCCGTTCGCCCGCCGGCGAACGGCACGTCCCGTAGTGAGCGGAGGCGACGTGGACGGTAAGATGA
>JBDTRB010000200.1:0-4538 GCA_039931865.1 Acidobacteriota bacterium
TGCAGAATTCGCAGCCCGTGCAGAGGTCGCGATCGACGATCGCCTTCGGGATGTCGCGCGGCTTGACCTTCTCGACCAGCAGGCCCTTGTTGTCCTGGATGCAGGAAACCGGGCAGTACCGGGCGCAGACCGAGCAGTCGATGCATCGATCCTCGTGAATGACGTATTTCTCGCTCTTGTCGCCCGTGATCGTGTGCGTGGGGCACTTGATTTCGCACACCCCGCAGCCGATGCACGTGTCTGTAATGAAATGGGGCATTTTCCGCAATTCCCTCTCGGTGGGCAGGTTCGTTCCCTCTAAAAATATCACAGCGGGGCGGGGCTGAACCCCCTCTCCCGGCGGGAGAGGGCTGGGCTGAGGGGCGTGCCCCCGGGCCCCTCCACCGATCAGCCCTCGGCTGCGCCTCGCTTACGCCTCGCTGCCCCTCGCTGCGCTTCGCCCCCCTCACCCCTCCTCTCCCCCCGCTGTCGCGGGGGGAGAGGGGAGGAGCGCTGAACACCCTTCTCCCGGCGGGAGAGGGCTGGGGTGAGGGGCGTGCCCCCGTCCCTCCACCAATCAAGCCACCTCGCTGCGCCTCGCCCCCCTCACCCCCCTCACCCCTCCTCTCCCCCCGCTGTCGCGGGGGGAGAGGGGAGGAGCGTGCCGGGCCGCCTCCGAGTGTGGCGAAGCGGACGGTCTGTCTGGAGGCGGCCCGGGACTTAAACGCTGGAGAACTTTTTGCCCCCAGAATACGTTTCCATGGGCATGAAAGAAGTCCGCGCGGTCGTTCTCGGTCTCCTCGTCGTCGTCCTCGCGGGACTCGCGATCTCGATGTGGCGGCGTCCCGCCCGGGAGCTGCGCCGGGTCGGCGGGTATCGCGTTGAAATCAGCAAGGCGGACGACGACCGCGGGCGCCGGCACGTCGCGTTCACCGTTCCCATCAGCCTGGTCGCGCGCGTCGCCTCGCTCGTCCCGGTCTCGGACATCGGCGGGAACATGAAGGCCGACTTCGGAGACGGAGAGGTCACGGCTCGCGACGTCCTGGAAGCGGCCAACGGGAGCGCGCCGGGAAAGCCCGGCGTCATCACCCGTGGGCACTCTCGGATCGAAGTCCTCTCCGAGGGCCCCGTTCTGGACATCCAGGTGAAGGACGACTGGGACAAGAGCGTCCACATCCGTGTCCCGCGGACCCTCGTCGAGTCGCTCTCGAAGGAGAGCCGGGTCTCTCCGAGAGACATCCTGAAGCGGCTCGACGAGCTGGGCCCGGGCGACATCGTTTCGATCAAAGATCGCGACAACGACGTAACGATCACCGCGCAGGCGAGGTGATCTGCCGGCTGTCGGCGGGAGACGGGAAAAGCCCGGTCTCCGGCTGACGGCTGACCGCTCAAAGCTGAAGCTGACAGCCTCCTTCGGAATCCAATCCTGTCCGGAAGGGTTATCGTTTCGCCATGTCGAACCGCCTAGCGCGCGAGCGCAGCCCCTACCTGCTCCAGCACAAGGACAATCCGGTCGACTGGTACCCGTGGGGTCCCGAGGCGTTCGCGCGCGCCCGCGAGGAGGAGAAGCCCGTTTTCCTCTCGATCGGCTACTCCACGTGCCACTGGTGCCACGTCATGGAGCGGGAGTCGTTCGAGAACGCCGGCGTGGCCGAGGCGCTGAACCGCGGCTTCGTCTCGATCAAGGTGGACCGGGAAGAGCGCCCGGACGTCGACGACATTTACATGAGCGCGGTCCAGACGATGACCGGGTCCGGCGGATGGCCTCTCTCGCTCTTCCTGACGCCCGACGCGAAGCCCTTCTACGGCGGCACGTATTTCCCTCCGGATGACCGCTACGGGCGCCCCGGATTCCTTTCTCTCCTCGAAGCCATCGGGAGCGCATGGAAAACCCGGCGCCCGGAGCTCGAGACGTCTGCCGGAGAGCTTCTCGCGCACGTTTCGGCGGCTTCCGAGGGAGTGCCGGGCGGCGGGACCGTCGGTGCCGAGGCGCTCGACGCCGCGTTTGCCGAGATGTCACGGCAGTTCGACGCGAGAAACGGCGGATTTGGCGGCGCTCCGAAGTTTCCTCCCGCCATGCGTCTCGAGCTGCTCCTCCGGAGGTACCTGCGCACGGGAGAAGCCCGGGCGCGCGAGATGATCGAGACGACGCTGAAAAAGATGGCGGAAGGCGGAATGTACGACCAGGTCGGCGGCGGCTTCCACCGCTACTCGGTCGACGCGCACTGGCTGGTGCCGCATTTCGAAAAAATGCTCTACGACAACGCGATGCTCGCCCGCATCTACCTTCTCGCCTTCCGCGCCTTCCAGAATCCGGAGCACGCGCGCATCGCCCGCGAGACCCTCGACTACCTGCTGCGGGAGATGACACCGTCAGGCGGAGGCTTCTTCGCCGCCCAGGACGCGGACTCCGGCGGCGAGGAAGGCACGTACTACGTGTGGACCCCGGGACAGCTCGAGGAGGCCCTTGGCGAGGCGGACGCGAAGATCGTCGCGACGCGGTTCGGAGTGAACGCGTCCGGGAACTTCGAAGGCGGAGCGACCGTGCTGTCCGTCGTCAGATCTCTCCCGGACCTCGCGCGCGACTTCGACCGCACCGAAGAGGAAATCGAGGCGGTGCTCGAACGCGCGCGCGAGACGCTCCGGGTGCTGCGCTCCGCTCGCGTCGCGCCCGCAACGGACGACAAGCTGCTCACCGACTGGACGGGGCTGGCGATCTCGGCGTTCGCATTGGCGGGGCAGGTGCTCGACGAGCCGCGCTACGAGGCGGCAGCCAGAGGCGCGGCGGAGCGCGTTCTCGAACGTTGCCGGCGCGAAGGCGAGCTGCTCCACCGCGAGCGAGGAGGCGAGGCCGGGATCCCCGGATTCGCTTCGGACTACGCGAACATGATCGAGTCGCTGCTCGATCTCTACGAGGCCACATTCGAGCCGCGCTACTTCCGGGAGGCGCTCGCTCTGCAGGAGACGCTCGACCGGCGATTCGACGACGGGCGCGGAGGATACGCGCTCACCACGGAAGCACACGACGGCCTGATACTCCGCCCCCGTGAGACGGTCGACGGCGCGACGCCTTCATCGAACTCCGTCGCTGCTTCGAACCTCCTCCGTCTCCACGCCTTCACGGGCGACGCGCGGTTCCGCGAGAAGGCGGAGAAAATTTTTTCCCTTTTTTCGACTTACCTGACGCGCGCGTCCGCCGCACTTCCGAAGATGCTGTGCGCGCTCGACCGCGCCGTCCACCCGTCGCGTGAGATCGTGCTCTCTGGAGAAATCGGCCGTCCGGATTTCGAGGCGCTGAGGCGGGCGGTTTCCTCGGATCCTTCTCTCGACCGCGTCGTCGCCCACGCGGACGCGGCGGAGAGCCTCGCCGCCCTTTTGCCGCTCGTCGCGGGACGGGCGGCCGGCGGCGGGCCCGCCCGCGCATTCGTGTGCCGCGATTTCGCCTGCCAGCTTCCGACCGCGGACGCGGCCGAGCTCGCGGCGTCGCTCCATGGGTGATCCGGCCGGCGGCGCGCGCGCGGGCTTCCGGATCGTTCCCCCCGGCGAGCCGCCTCCGGCGCCGCGCTCGCGCCGTCCCGGGCCGGCCGTTCTCCTGGTCCTCGTGTACGCCGCCCTCTTCGGCGCGGGGCTCTGGTGGTTCCGCGCCCGCAGCCCGCTCTTCCGCGCCAGGACCCAGACCGGCGCGCCGACTGCGAATGCTCCCCTGTCGGGGGCGGGCGGGGGTGCGCCCGCCCCCGGTCGGCCGAAGGCAGCCGCCCCGTCCGACCGGCGGCGCGCTCTCCTCGCCGGCGAGGGGCTATCGGGGGCGGCGGCCGAAAAGTATGCCCGCCGGCTTGCGGCGGAGCGGTGCACGTGCGGATGCGACCTGGCTTTGAACGTGTGCCTCGCGCGCGACGCCTCCTGCGCCCGCAGCCCCGAGATCGCGGAGCGCCTCCGGGACTCTTTCCGTTGACCTCAGCGACCGGGATCGTCTTCGACGCACGCTTCCGCGCGCACGCCGCGCCGTACGAGCATCCGGAGCGGCCGGCCCGGCTTTCGGCGATCGAGTCGCGGCTGGACCGCGAGGGCCTGACCGCGAGATGCCGGCGGGTGCCGGCGCGCGAGGCGACTCGCGAGGAGCTGCTTGCCGTCCACACCGAAGGGCACATCGACGAAATCGCGGCGACCGCGGACCGGACGTACACGTCGCTCGATCCGGATACCTACGCCTGCGCGGCCTCCGCGCTCGCGGCGCGGCTGGCGGCCGGCGCCCTCGTGGACCTGACGCTCGCCGTCCTTCGCGGAGAGCTTCGAAACGGACTCGCGCTCGTGCGCCCGCCCGGCCACCACGCCGAAGCGGACCGCGCGATGGGGTTCTGCCTGTTCAACAACGTGGCGGTCGCGGCAAGAGCCGCGCAGCACGGGATCGTCGCACGAGCCGCGCCGAACGCGATCGCCGCACGAGCCGCGCAGAAACATACGGCAAAAGCCGCGCAGCAAAGCCCGGCGGGAGCGGCGGAGCATCAGACGAAGGCCGCCCGCGTGCTGATTGTGGACTGGGACGTCCATCACGGCAACGG
>JBDTRB010000201.1:0-4479 GCA_039931865.1 Acidobacteriota bacterium
GGCAACCGGCCACCAGCTTCTCGCGTGAACAACGTCCTTAGCCGCAACACCTAGGCCCAATCCCCCGCTTTGCGGGACAGGACCGGAGCGCCATCCAGAAGCGTCAGAATCGACTTCGTGTTCTCGGCGACCGCAAAGAGGATGCGATCTTCCGGACGCGCGTATCCGCTGCGAATGGCGACGTCGAACTGAGCGAGCAGCGGGTCGAAGTATCCGCCGATGTTCGCGAAGACGATCGGCTTGCCGTGGATCCCGAGCTGCTTCCAGGTGAGCATCTCGATGATCTCTTCCATCGTGCCGAAGCCGCCGGGAAACGCGACGAAGGCGTCCGCCAGATCGAAGAGCGCCTGCTCCCTCTCGTGCATGCTCGCGACGACCTTCAGCTCCGTCAGCCCGCGGTGCGCGGATTCGCGCGACTCGAGGGCCTTCGGGACGACGCCCGTGACCAGCCCGCCCGCCGCGAGAACTTCGTCCGCGAGCGCTCCCATCAATCCTTTGGACGATCCGCCGTAAATGAGCCGTACGCGCCGCCTGGCGATTTCGCGGCCGAAGAGGCGGATCTCCGTGTCGACGACGTTGTCCCGAGCCGAGCTCGAGCTGCAGTAAACGCAAACGCTGCGAAGTTCCATGGAGGAATCTTACTGCCGGGTCGGCGTGAGGGCGTCAGGGGTCAAAGGCGGGCAGGTAACAGGCCGCGCGCTGACTTTTCTTCTTTGCGCGTAACCCTTCACACTCACCGCTCACGGCCTCGACAGGTAACGGCTTCCCGGCGTGTCCTGAGGGACGCCGCGCGCGCAAAGCGGGCATTCCTCCGCGGTCCAGGAGGGAACCTGCACGGACAGCAGCGAGCGCGAAGGAACGGCAAACGCGTCCGGTGGGAGGCCGCGATCGACGATGGAGGCGACGGCCACAACACCACCGCCGAGCGATTCCACTGTCTCGATGACTTCGCGCGTGGACTTTCCCGTCGTGAAGACATCCTCGACGATCGCGACGGCCGCGCCGGGCTCCAGCCGGAAGCCGCGCCTGAGGGTGAAGGCGCCTTCCTGCCGCTCCGCGAAAAGAAAGGGCACCCCGAGGGCCCGCGCCACCTCGTGGCCGATGATGATCCCGCCCATCGCCGGAGAAACGACCACGGCGGGGGCAAACGGCGTCAGCGCGGCCGCGAGGACTCGCCCCGCGGCTTCCGCGCGGTCGGGCCACTGGAGGAGAAGGGCGCACTGGAGGTACCGCTCCGAGTGCCGGCCGGAGGAAAGTAGGAAATGCCCCTGGAGGAGCGCGCCGGTGGACTCGAAATCGGCGAGGGAGGTCACGAGAGGAAGCTATCAGCTGTTGTCTGTCTGTCTCAGCTGCCCCTGAGATTTGCGCCCCGTCGCCTTCAGTTCGTTCTAGGCGTCCTTCTCCCGCGAGATCTTGTGATGCTCGATCTTCTTGTAGAGGTTGGAGCGCGGGGTGTGGATCACCTCGGCGGTCCGGCTGATGTTCCAGCCGTTTTCCCGCAGTTTCGTCACGAGAAACTCCCGCTCGGCGTACTCCTTGAACTCGGAGAGGGTCGCGAGTTGCAGGCCGCGCTCCGAAATTTCCGTCGGTGAGACTCGCGCCTCCGGCGGGAGATCTTTCGCCTCGATCGGCTCGGAGTCGGTCATGATCAGGACGCGCTCGACGAGATTCCGAAGCTCGCGGACGTTCCCGGGCCAGGAGCGCGCCTTCAGGACGTTCAGCGCGCTCGGCCCGAACCGCCGCGGCCGCTGGTTGTCGCGCTGCGAGAAGAGCCGCGAGAAGTGCTCGACGAGCTCCGGGATGTCGTCCGTCCTCTCGCGCAGCGGAGGGGTGCGGACCGGCAGCACGTTCAGCCGGAAATAGAGGTCCTCGCGGAAACGCGAGTCCCGGATCGCCTCGGTCAGATCGCGATTGGTCGCGGCGATCACGCGCACGATGACCTGCCGGACCCGGGCCGCGCCGACCGGCTCGACTTCCCCGGCCTCGAGCACTCGAAGCACCTTGGCCTGCGCGCGGGCGGACATGTCTCCGATTTCGTCCAGGAAGATCGTCCCGCCGTCGGCTTCGACGAATTTGCCCGTCTGCCGCCGCACGGCTCCGGTGAAGGAGCCCTTTTCGTGGCCGAAGAGCTCCGACTCGATCAGCTCTTCCGGGATCGCCGCGCAGTTGACCTGGATGAACGGGCCGGAGGCGACGCGGGATCCCTGGTGAATCTCGCGTGCGACCAGCTCTTTGCCGGTGCCGCTCTCGCCGACGACGAGCACGGTGGCGGTCGTGGGCGCGGCTCGCGCCACCTCGGCCCGCAGCTGCGCCATCGGAGCGCTGCGGCCGACGAGGACCGACTCTTCCTCGAGCTTCTGCCGCAGCCTCTCGTTCTCCGCGCGGAGAGAGTTCCGGGACAGCGCGTTCTTGATCGAGACTAAGATCCGCTCCCGCTGCGGGGGCTTTTCGAGGAAGTCCACCGCCCCGCGCCGGGTCGCCTCGATCGCGGTGGCGATGTCGCCGTGGCCCGAGATCATCAGAACCGGGGGGGCGTTTTCACGGGCGACGATCCGGTCGAGGATTTCGAAACCGTCCATTCCGGGCATCTTGATGTCCAGGAGAACGGCGTCGATGCGCGTTCCGTCGAGATCGGCGAGCGCGGTCTTGCCGTCGGGCGCCGAGAGGACCTGGTACCCCTCGTACTCGAGGATCATCCGCAGGGCGTCGCGGATGCCGCTATCGTCGTCGACGACGAGGACTTTGTGAGCCATGGCCCTCTCTTGTAGCAAACCTCACGCCTTCGAAGCGGGATTCGACCGCTGAAAACGGTTGCGCCCGCCGCGCGGGCGGGCGCAACTCCCGGAATTCGCTGGTATTTGCCCGTCTCCGCCGTCAGTCGTCGATCTTGACCAGGGCGAAGAAGGACTGCTTTGCCTGCGAGCGAAGCACATAAAGCCGCAGGTACTCCCCCTTGGGCGTGTTTTTGACGATCCGGCCGAAGTCTTCGGTCGTCCCGACAGGCTTGCCGTTGACCGAGGTAATGACGTCGCCCTCGCGCAATTGCGCGTCCGCGGCCGGCGAGACCTCCTTGACGTGCTGCACGTACAGCCCCTGGACTCCCGCGTCGAGGCCCGCGGCGCGGCGGATGTCCGGCGTCAGCGTTTGAACTGAAATACCGATCTTGCCGCGCGACTCGTCGCCGCTTCGCGCGCTCTTCTCTGTTTCGAGCGCCGCATCGGCGCCCCGTTCGCTCAGGGTGACGGTGAACGGGCCTTCCTTTCCGTCGCGAACGACCGAGAGCTTGACGTGCGTGCCCGGCGATTTCGCCGAGACGTAGCCGATCAGATCGCGGGTCTCGTGCACCGGAACGTTGTCGACTCGGACGATCGTGTCCCCCGGCTGCAGCCCTGCCTTGTCGGCAGGCTCGCCCTTGACGACGGACTCGACAAACGCCCCCTCCGCACCCTTCAGCCGGAACGCGGCGGCGACGTCGGGATCGACGTTGCGGATGTTGATGCCGAGATACCCGCGCGTCACCTTGCCCTTGTCGCGCAGTTGCGGCAGGACCTGCTTCAGCGTGTTGATCGGGACCGCGAACCCGATGTTCTGAGCGGGACGGAACATGGCGGTGTTGATTCCGATCACTTCGCCGTTGACGTTGATCAGAGGCCCGCCGGAATTACCAAAGTTGATAGCCGCGTCGGTCTGGATGAAGTTCTCGAAGGAGCGCGTCGAGGCGTCGGCGGTGAGCCCGCTCCGTTCTTTCGCGGAAACGACGCCGACGGTGACGGTTTTGTCGAACGTGAGCGGATCCCCGATGGCCATGACCCATTCGCCCACCCGAAGCCTGTCCGAGTCGCCGAGCGGAATCGGGGTCAGCCGGCGCTTCGCCTCGATCTTCAGGAGGGCGAGGTCGGTTGCGGGATCCCGGCCGACGATCCTGGCGGGAAACCGTTCCTTCCCGAGCCTGACTTCGACCTTATCGGCGTTGTCCACGACATGATTGTTGGTGACGACGTACCCATCCTCCGAGATGACGAAGCCGGTGCCGCCCTGGACCTCCTTATGCTCCTCGTCGTCTCCCCGCGGCTGGTTACGGCGCGGACCGAAGAAGAACTCGAAGGGATCTCCTTCTCCACCCTGGCCCTGGCCGCCGAACGGATTCCCTCGGCGCGCCGCGCCCTTGACGATGTCCGTGGAGGTGATCGAGACGACCGAGGGCATCGCCTCCTCGGCGATGTCCGCGAAAGAAGGAGCGGAGATCCCGGTACCGGACCGGGCACGGGCGGGGGCCGGGGCGTCGCGCTGCGCTTCGGAGCGGGGCGTGACGTTGACCGAGCCGGCGACGACCATCCCGAAGGCGACCGCGGCGGCGATCAGGACCGAGAAAGAGAGGGCCCGTTTCGTGGACTTCTGCATACGAGTGGTTTCTCCTCAGTTGCCCCGGGTACTTTCCCGGGTCTTCAGCCGCAACACGGTTGTGGAATTCCGAATTCC
>JBDTRB010000202.1:0-4435 GCA_039931865.1 Acidobacteriota bacterium
TCTCTCCTGCCGCTCTTCTCACCCCCCATCCGCCTGGAGCCTCCCGCGCAGGCGGCAAATACGGACCGTCGCGTTCCAAAGCGCAGGGACGGCGTTCGGGGGCCGGTCGACGTGTATTACTTCGACGCGATCGGCGAGGCGCTCGGGCCGGACGTTCCCCCGACGGCGCTGTCCCGGCGCGAATCCGGAGACGTGCTCGCGTTTGAAGCATTCAATCTGGTGGATGGACGCCGGACGGTCGCCGAGATCCGCGACATTCTCACAGGCCTTTACGCGCCGGTTCCACAGTCGGAGATCGCGGAGTACCTCGATCTGCTGTCGCGCGCGCGGCTGATCTCGTGGCAGGCAGCGCCACAGCGCGAATCCCTCCCCCGCGCGCCCTGAGCACCTGAGAGCCTCGCGCCGGGTTACCAGGCAGGCGCGCGAGCGGTGTCGGCGGTTATGCTCCGCGCGAATGGCGTTTGATTTCTCGCCCGAGGCGCTCGATCGCGAGTTTCCGGTACGCCGCCAGCTCGTCTATTTCAACTACGCCGCCGTGGCTGCGCTCCCTCGGCGCGTCTCCGACGCCATCGTCGCTCACACGGAGAACACGCGGGATCGCGGCGCCGCGGACTGGCGCCGATGGCACGGCGGCATCGAAGCGGCGCGCGAGAAGGCCGCGTGGCTGATCGGCGCGGAGAAGTCCACCATCGCGTTTCTTCCCTCGACCTCCTGGGGATTGAATCTCGTTGCGCAGGCCTTCCCGTGGAGGGAGGGGGACAACGTCGTCGGAGACGACATGGAGTTCCCGGCGAACGTGTACCCGTGGATGCTTCTCGCGTCCCGCGGCGTCGAGCACCGGCGGGCGAAGAACCGCGGCGGGCGCATCACGGCGGAGGACATCGCGGCGGCGATCGACGCCCGTACACGCGTGGTCGCGATCTCGTGGGTCGCGTTTCACAACGGCTGGGTCTACCCGCTGAAGGAGATCGGTGCGCTGTGCCGAGAGCGCGGGATCCTGCTGGTCGTCGACGCGATCCAGGGTCTCGGGGCGCTGCCGATCGACGTGCGCGACGTTCCAGTGGACGTCCTCGTCGCGGACGCGCACAAGTGGCTGCTCGGACCGGAAGCCTGCGCGCTGTTCTACGTTTCGGAGAGCGCGCGGGAGCGCGTCCCGCCCCCGTTCGGCGGATGGTGGAACATTCGAAGCGAGCGCGGCTATCTCGAGTACGAGCTCGACTTCTTCTCCGGAGGCCGCCGCTACGAAGCCGGGTCTCTCCCGACGGCGCAGGTGATGGGGTTCTCCGCCGCGCTCGATCTGATCGCCGAGATGACGCCGCTCGCGATCGAGGCGCGCATACTCGAGCTGACCGGCGCGCTCGCGTCCGGCCTCGTTTCTCTAGGCTGGGCGATCTCGTCCCCGCAACCGGTCGCCTCCGGGATCCTCGCGGCCATCCCCCCGGACGGCGACGCGCGATCCGCGGCGAAGGCCCTCGAGAAAGCCGGGATCATCGTCTCGCCGAGGGAAGGCGCCGTCCGGTTTTCCCCGCACGCCGGCAACGACCTCGCGGAAGTGGAGCGCGTTCTTTCCGTGCTTAAATCCGGCGGCTGAACCCGGAGCGCGACGACGGTCGGCAGGGAGGAGGCGGGCTTCCTCCCCGCTTCCCGCCGCTCGCCTCAGAACGCGGAAGTGTCCGCCACGCTGGCCAGCCGCCCCTGAGGGTTCGAATAGGTCCGCTGGGCGCCCGTCTCCGTGTCGGTGACCGTGATCGTGTATTGAACGTCCGACAGCGCCCCGAAAAAGACCCAGAAGCGGCCGTTCACCGCGCGCCCGTCCACGACCTTCAGGTTCAACTCGAGATTGCCCGCCGTGAAGAACCAGAACGACCCGGAGTCGGAGGCGAGCGGAGAGGCCTGCCCCACGCCCGTGCGGCCGATGTTCGGCGCGGACCAGTTCACCTGGACCCGGAACCGGTTCGCGTTCAGGCAGAGCGTCGTCGCATCCGCGACGCAGGCTGCTTCGGTCGAGAGGGGAGCTGTTGATTTCATGGATTCCATGGATTCCACGGCCAGGAGCGGCGCCGATGCGGGCGCGCGGACCGCGGCCAGCGCCTGACCGGCCGCGCTCGGGAACGCGGCGGTGTCGGCGATGCTCGCGAGCTGGCCTTGCGGGTTCTCGTACGTTTTCCTCGCGCCGGTCGCGGTATCGGTGACGTTGATCGTGTACGACACGTCGGACATCGCGCCGTAGAAAACCCAGAAGGCCCCGTTGAACGAGCGGCCGTCGACGACCTTCAGCACGAGCTCGATGTTCCCGCTCGAGAAGAACCAGAATGCGCCGGTATCCCCGGTCAGCGGAACCGCTATGCCGACTCCGGCCGTGCCCGCGTTGACCGCGCGCCATGTGACGTCGACCCGGAAGCGGTTGTTGTTTAAACAGAGCGTCGAGGGGCCGGAGGTGCAGCCGTTCGTCCCGCCGACGAAGGCCGCCTTGAACGCGCTGTCCTTGATCGTTCCCGCGTAAACCGTGGACGGAGAGCTCGGATCGACGGCGATCGTATTCACGACCTCGGAGAGACCCTCGTTGATGCCAGTCCACGTGCTGCCTCCGCGCTGCGCGCGATAGACCCCGACGGGCGTGCCGGCGTAAATCGTCAGCCCCGACGGGTCGGTCGCGAGCGCCGTGACCGCAAGACCCGAGATCCCCCCGTTGAACGGTGCCCAGCTCGTGCCGGCGTCGATGCTCCGGTAGACGCCGAAGCCTTCCAGGGATCCGGTCGTGAGCGTCGAAAAGGTCCCCGCGTACACGATGTTCGACGAGACCGGATCGACGAGCAGGGTCAGGACGCCGATGTTCGCCAGCCCCTGGCTCGAAGGCGACCACGTCGTGCCTCCGTCGGTCGTCCGGAAGACCCCTCCGGGAGTGCCGGCGTAGACGGTATCGGGCGTCGATGGATGAGCCGCGAGGGCCTGCACGTTCATGTTCGGCAACCCGGCGCTCCTGGCCGTCCACGTCGCGCCGAAGTTGGCGCTTCGGAAGACTCCCGCGTCCGTGCCCGCGTAGACGATCCCCGATCCGGCAACGCCAAATGAGAGGACCGTCGCGGTCGAGATGCCGCTGTTCGCGGGACTCCACGTCGCTCCGGCGTCCTGGCTCCGGAAGACTCCGGCGCCGGTGGTTCCCGCATAGAGGGTCGTCGGCGGCCCCGCGTCGACCGCGAGCGCCTGCACCGTCTTGTCCGGGAGCCCCGTCCCCGAAGGCGTCCATCCGGCTCCGCCGTTCACGCTCTTGTAGATGCCGCCCCCGGAGCTGCCCGGCCTGCCAACCCCGGCGTAGAGGATGACGGGCGAAGAGGGATCGATCACGAGCCCGTTGACCGTGAATGTCGCGAAGCTGACGTTCTCCTGCCGCCATGTCTTCCCGTCGTCCGAGCTGCGGAAGAAGCCGGTCGGAGCGCCGACGAAGACGCTCGAGCCATCGAGAAGTACCGTATTGGTGCTCGAGGGGCTTCCCGGGAGCTGCTTCCACGAACCGCCGCCGTCGGTGGACGTGAACACTCCCGAGCCGGAGGTCCCCAGGAACAGCGTGGCCGGCTGATTCTGCCGGACCGCGACGGAGCGAACCGGAACGCTTCCGAGACCAGAGTTCATCGAGGTCCAGCTCGTCCCGCCGTCGCCGCTCTTCAAGATGCCCGAATTGGTAAAGACGCCCTCTGTGCCCGCGTAAATCGTCGCCGGCGTCACCGGGTCGATCGCGAGCGACCGCACGTTCGCCGATATCCGGTTGCTCCAGGTCGTCCCGGCGTCCGCCGACTTCGAGACCCCGGCGGCCGTTCCGGCATAAACGGTGCCGGGGGCCGACGGATCGACGGCGAGCGAACGCACGTCGGGGCTCGAAAGACCGTCGCCCGAAGCGGTCCACGTGGCCGCGGAGTCGGCGCTCCGGAAGACGCCCGCGGCCGAGGTGCCGGCGTACAGGACGCCTGGGTTCGTCGGGTCGACTGCGAGCGCCTGTACGGTGATTTTTCCCAGACCCGCCCGCTGCGCGGTCCAGACGTTACCGCCATTCGTGGTCCGGAAGACGCCGGCGTTCGTGCCGGCGTAGAGCGTGCCCGTCGCGATGGGATCCACCACGAGGGCATAGACCGTGAACCCGGTGAGCCCGTTGTTGACGGCCCCCCAGCTGATTCCGCCGTCCTGGCTCTTGAAGACCCCGCCATCCGTGCCCGCGTACAGGGTCGCCGGAGACAGTGGGTCGACTGTCAGGATTCGGACGTTGCCGCCGGGCCCGTAGGGACCGATGCTGGTCCAGTCGTTGACGCCCGCGGGGACTGAGGCGGAAAAGAGGGCGGCGCAGGCCGCGAGCAGAATGATCCTGAGGTCCGTCCGTGAGAGGTCTCGCGCCATGGTCCGTATCTCCTTGGGAACCGCCGTTGACGAGCCCGAGACCGAGACG
>JBDTRB010000203.1:0-4334 GCA_039931865.1 Acidobacteriota bacterium
AACCCGCAACCTTCCGATTACAAATCGGATGCTCTACCGTTGAGCTACGCCGGCGGTGGAATCTCCGGGGACCATCAGAACCCCTGGCCTTCCCGGCCGGCCTTCAAAGAACGGAACGATCCCGACGACCCCGACGAGCGCGAATCGCGGAGTGTAGCAGCGCAAGTGCCATCGATCAAGGCTTTTCGGCAGAAAAATCTCGCTGTCGGATGGCCTCCCAGGCCGCCGCCGCCGTGGCCGTCGAAACGTTCAGGGAGGCGACAGCGCCCTTCATCGGAAGCCTTGCCAGGAGATCGCACCCTTCCCGCACCAGCCGGCGGAGCCCCTTTCCCTCGGCTCCGACGACCAGGGCGAGGTCCCCGGTGAGGTCGATTCCGTAGACGATCTCCCCCGACGGATCGAGCCCGATGACTCGGAAGCCTTCCTCTTTCAAACCGTCGAGGAACCGCCGCAGATTCCCCACCCGGACCACCGGGACCCGCTCCAGGGCGCCCGCCGAGATCCTTTCGACCGTCTCAGACAGCGGGGCCGACCCACGTTCCGGGAGGATGACGCGTGCGCCGGCTCCGTCCGCGACCCGGATGACCGCCCCGAGGTTGTGAGGGTCGGACACCTCGTCTAAGACAAACAGCAACCGGTTCCCCCTGGGGCCCGTCAGAGCCTCCTCCTCCGGCAGGTAACCCCGGGCAGCCAGCCGGGCGACGGCGCCCTGGTGGTCGGGGCCGGCCAGCCGCTCGAGCGCGCGGTGGTCCCCGTAGCGGGTTGGCACCCCCTCCCGCCTGCAGAGGGCCTTCAACTCGTTGATGCGCCGGTCTCGCCGATTCGAGTCGAACAGGACGAACTCGATTTCCCGCGGGCGGGACCGGACCGCTTCGGCGATCGGGTGGAGCCGGGAAAGGATCACTAGCGGGAGTCGGGCGGGTCGCGGCGGAGAAGGACCACCGCCATGACCGCGATCCCCTCCCCCCGGCCCGGAAACCCGAGGCCGTTGGAGCTCGTGCCTCGGATGTTGACGGATTCGACCGTGAGATCGAGGATCGCGGCGACCCGGGAGCGCATCGACTCCCGATGGGGCGCGATCTTCGGGGCTTCTCCGATCACGACGGCGTCGACGTTTTCGATCGAAAAACCGTTCCGGCGGGCCACGTCGCTGACCCGGCCGAGCAGCGGGCCGCTATCGGCCCCCATGTTCGATGGGTCGTCGTCCGGAAAATGTTCGCCGAGCGACGCAAGGCCGGCGGCGCCCAGGATCGCATCCGCGATCGCGTGCAGCAGCGCGTCGCCGTCGGAGTGCCCTTTCAGGCCGGAAGGATGCGGAATTACGATCCCGCCCAAACGGAGCGGGCGGCCCGCGACGAAGGGATGGGCGTCGAACCCGATGCCGACGCGCGAGCTCACGAACGCCTCCCGGCCAGGATCGCTTCGGCGAGCTCCAGGTCTTCCGGAGTCGTGATCTTGAACGCGAACCGGGATACGGGAACGACTTCCACGGCCGCTCCGATCGTCTCGCAGAGCGACGCCTCGTCGGTCGCCTCCTCGCTTCCCGCAAGAGCGGCCCGGAGAACGTCCGAGCGAAACGCCTGGGGCGTGGCAGCTGCCCAGAGCCGTTCGCGGTCCACCGTCGCCTCCACGCGTCTTCCCCGGACGCGCTTGATCGTGTCGACCACGGGGGTGGCCGCTATCGCCGCGCCCACGCGAACGGCGGCTCGCATCACCCGCGCGGCTTCTTCCGCCGAAATCAGTGCCCGCGCCGCGTCATGGATGCAGACGACGTCGCCCGGAGCGGGATCGAGCGCGTCGAACGCGCGCCGGACGGACTCCGAGCGCGTCGCGCCTCCGGCCACCGCGAGCTCGCCGGGATGAAGGAGCGAATCCATCTCTCGGAGCCTCTCGGCAGGAACGGCAACCACGATGCGCTCGAACGGAACCGCGCGCAGCATGTCCAGGGCCCGCTCGACGAGCATCCGGCCTCCGAGAGAAATGAATGCCTTGGGCTCGGATCGCTCCAGCCGCGCGCCGGAACCCGCGGCGGGAACGATCGCGATCCAGGCCATGACGTGCCGCCCGTTCAGACGGCGAGAATCTCTTTTTCCTTGGCCTTCAGCAGGTCGTCGACTTCGGCGATCTTCTTGTCGGTGATGTTCTGGGACTCGTCGAGCGCCCGTCGCTCGTCGTCTTCGGAGATGGACTTGTCCTTGAGCATCTTCTTGATCCGGTCGTTGCCCTCGTGGCGGAAGCGCCGGATCTCGACGCGGGCCTCCTCGGCCATGTGGTGCGCCTTCTTCGCGAGGTCCTTGCGCCGGTCTTCGGTCAGAGACGGGATCGGGATGCGAACGGTCTTGCCGTCGTTCTGCGGGTTCAGGCCGAGCTCGGACTTCCGGACCGCCCGCTCGATTTCGACCGCCATCTTCGGGTCCCACGGTGTCGCGACGATGAGAGTCGGCTCGGGAACGGAGAGATTCGCGACCTGATTGATCGGAAGGTCCGACCCGTATGCGGAGACGAGGATCCCGTCCAGCATGCCGAGATTCGCACGGCCCGTGCGGAGCGTTTTGAACCGCTCCTTCAGGTGCGCGATGGCGTCGGTCATCCGCTTCTCGATATCCTTCAGTTCCTGTTTCAAAGCCCGCCTCCTTCCGCCGTCACGAGTGACCCGATGTCCTCGCCGGCGACGACCCGGAGGATATTCCCCGGCACGAAAAGATTGAAGACCTTGATCGGCACCCCGTTCTCCATGCAGAGGGCGATCGCCGCGGCATCCATCACCTGAAGGCCGGCGGAGAGCGCGTCCCGGTACGTCAGGGTCTTCAGAAACTTCGCGTTTGGATTTTTTACCGGGTCGGAATCGTAGACGCCATCCACCTTCGTGGCTTTCAGAAGGACGTCCGCCTTCATCTCATTCGCGCGCAGCGCGGCGGCGGTGTCCGTGGTGAAAAACGGGTTTCCCGTTCCCCCGACGAGCATCACGACGCGGCCTTTTTCGAGGTGCCTCATCGCGCGGCGTCGAAGGAACGGCTCGGCGATCTGGCGCATCTCGATGGCGGACATCAGCCGCGTCGTCAATCCACGTTTCTCGAGCGCGTCCTGCATGCCGAGGCCGTTGATTGCGGTGGCCAGGAGGCCCATGTGGTCTCCCGCCACCCGATCGATCCCCTGGGCGGCCGCCGCAATCCCGCGAATGATGTTCCCGCCGCCCAGAACGACGGCGATCTGGACGCCCAGGGCGTGGACTTCCCGGATCTCGTCCGCGATCCTCGCGACGCATTCGGGATCGATCCCGAATTGCCGCTGCCCCATCAACGCCTCTCCCGAGAGCTTCAGGAGAATCCGGCGATAGACGGGCATCGGCATGGCGGACGGCTTTTAAGCGCTCGCTTCCGCGGCCGCAGGCTCCCCGGATCCGCGCCCGAGACTCTCCCCGAGCTTGAAACGGACGAAACGCAGCGCCAGGGCGTCTTTTCCGCCCCGCTCGACGACGATCTGTCCGACCGTCTTGTCCGGATCTTTCACGAACGCCTGCTCGGTGAGAACGCTCTCCTGGTAGAACTTCTCGACCTTGCCGTCGGCGATCCGCTCCACCACGTTGGCGGGCTTGCCGGCGGAAGCGGCCTGGGCGCGCGCGATCTCTTTTTCGGTCTCGACCATCTCGGGTGTGACTTCCGAGCGGCCTGCAAAACGCGGGTCGGATGCCGCGACGTGCATCGCCACGTCCTTCGCGAGGGCCTCGTCTCCACCCGGGATGCCGACCAGCACGCCGATTCGGCCGTTCCCGTGGACGTAGCTCGCGAACTTCTCTCCGGGCCTGGGAACGAGGCGCGCGAACCGCCGCACCTGGATGTTTTCCTTCAGGGTCGCGACCAGCTGGGCGACGGCGACCGCGACGGTCGGCTCCGTCGGCCAGGAGAGCGACGCCGCTTCGGCACCCTCCCCGGCGCGCGTGTCTCCGAACGCGTCGTGCGCGGCGATCCGGTCCGCGAGTTTCTCGACGAATCCACGGAAAGCCTCGGTCCGGGCCACGAAATCAGTCTCGCAATTCACTTCGACGAGCACCGCGGCCACACCCGTGACGTGTGCCACGACGAGACCCTCCGAGGTCGCCCGGCCGGCCTTGCTCGCCGCCGCCGCGAGCCCCTTCTTACGGAGCACCTTCTTCGCCTCTTCGAAGTCGCCTTCGGCCTCGACGAGCGCCTTCTTGCATTCCATCATTCCCACGCCAGTCTCCGCGCGCAGGTCCGCCACCATCTTGCTTGTGATTTCCATCGTTCTATCCCGTTCCTGATTGCCAGTGAATGACCGCGAAATCAGCTCTGAGCTCTCAGCTCTCAGCTCTCAGC
>JBDTRB010000204.1:0-4261 GCA_039931865.1 Acidobacteriota bacterium
CGGCCCGCGCAGCGGATCTTGATTCCCTGGGCGCCGAAGCGGAACGCCGACTCGATCCCCTTCTTCATCGCCCGCCGGAACGCGACCCGCCGCTCGAGCTGAAGCGCGATCGATTCCGAGACGAGCTGCGCGTCCGTTTCCGGTCGCTGGATCTCGATGATGTTGATGTGGACCTCGGCCTTGGTCCGCCGCTGGAGCTCGTCGCGAAGCTTGTCGACTTCCGCGCCGCGCTTGCCGATGATGATCCCCGGACGCGACGTCTGGATGTTCACCTTCAGCTTGTTCGCGAAGCGCTCGACGTCGATCTCCGAGACGCCGGCGTGCGACAGGCGGCCCTTGAGCTCCTTGCGGAGATTCAGGTCTTCGTGAAGGTACTTCTGGTAATCCTTCACCGAGAACCAGCGCGAATGCCAGGTCCGGTTGAACCCGAGGCGAAACCCGTACGGATGGACTTTTTGACCCATACTTAACCCCTCGCCTCGGAGCCCGTGTCCGAAAGTTCGATCGTGAGGTGGCTCTTCCGATGGAGAACCCGGTAGGCGCGGCCCATCGGGGCCGGCCGAACGCGTTTCTCCTGCGGTCCCTTGTCGACGAAAATCCGCCGGACGACCAGCTCGTCCACATCGACCCGGGCTTCCTGCTGCTCCGCGTTGGCGACGGCCGACCGGAGAGTCTTCAGAATGTCGCGGGCTGCGACCTTCCGCGTGTGGCGGAGGATCGCGACCGCGTCGTTGACTTTCTTCCCGCGCACGAGGTCCGCGACGAGCCGGACCTTCTGCGCGGAGCCCTTCATGAAGCGAAGCTTGGCTGTGGCCTTCATCGTCATCCCTTGGCCGCCGGCGCGGGAGCCGCGCCCGGCGCACTGACCGGCTTGCCCGGAGCGGGGGCGCCCGCTTCGGCCTTCTTTCCGCTGTGACCCTTGAAGATCCGGGTCGGTGAGAACTCGCCGAGCTTGTGCCCGACCATGTTCTCCGCGATGTACACCGGGATGAACTTCCGGCCATTGTGGACCGCGATCGTGTGACCGACCATGTCGGGGATCACTGTCGACCGGCGAGACCACGTTTTCACGACCTTCTTCTCGCGGGCGTCATTCATCACCGCCACCTTCTTGGAGAGGTGCTCGTCGACGAAAGCGCCCTTCTTGACTGAACGCGACATGTTCTTCCTAGCCCTTCGACTTGCGGCGGCGGACGATCATGTTGTCCGTCCGCTTGTTGTTGCGCGTCTTCATGCCCTTGGTCTTCCATCCCCACGGCGAAGTCGGGTGCCTTCCGCCGGAGGTCTTGCCCTCGCCGCCGCCCATCGGATGGTCGACGGGGTTCATCGCGACGCCGCGGTTGTGCGGCTTCCAGCCGAGCCACCGGTTACGGCCGGCCTTGCCGATCGAGACGTTCTCGTGCTCGAGATTTCCTACCTGCCCGATCGTTGCGTAGCACTCGATGTGGACCTGACGGACTTCACCGGACGGCAGCCGCACCTGCGCGTACTCGCCTTCCTTGGCCATCAGCTGAGCGGCAGCGCCGGCGGAACGGACCATCTGCCCGCCGTTGCCGCGCTTCAACTCGATGTTGTGGATCGTGGTCCCGAGCGGGATCCCCCGCAGCGGCAGCGCGTTTCCCGGAACGATGTCGGCCGCCGGCCCGGAGACGACCTGGGCGCCGACCTGCAGCCCGTTCGGGGCCAGGATGTACCGCTTTTCGCCGTCCGCGTAATGGAGCAGCGCGATCCGCGCGGTGCGGTTCGGGTCGTACTCGATCGTCGCGACCTTCGCCGGCACGTTGACCTTGTCGCGGCGGAAGTCGATGATCCGATAAAGCCGCTTGTGGCCGCCGCCCATGAAGCGCGACGTGATCCGACCCTGGTTGTTGCGTCCCCCGGTCGAGCGGAGGCCGACCGTCAAGCTCTTCTCCGGCTTCGACGCCGTGATTTCCTTGAAATCGAGCGTGGTCTGGAACCGGCGACCCGCGGACGTGGGCTTGTACTTTTTGACTGGCATTGTGCTCGCTTGCTCGCTCAGAGACGGGAATCGGGAATCGGGAGTCGGGAATCGACTGCCCTATCCGCTCATCCGTTTCTGTCGCTCGCTAAGTGCCTCCTCGAATACCGTTTTACCGATTACCGATTACCGATTACCGATTCCCGATTCCCGATTACCGATTCCCGACCCGTCTCAAACGCCTTCGAAGAACTCGATCGGCTTTTCTCCGGCGGCAAGCCGCACATAAGCCTTCTTCCAGTCCTTGCGGCGGCCCAGAAATCGGCCCATCCGCTTCAGCTTTCCCTGCCGGTTGGCCACGCGGACCTCAGCGACCTTGACTCCGAAGAGGGCCGTGACCGCGCGCCCGATCTCGATCTTGTTCGCGTCTCTCGCCACCTCGAAACAGATCGTGTTCGCGGCTTCCTTGATTCGCGTCGACTTCTCGGTGATGAGAGGCCGGCGAATGATCTGCTGCGGGTCCATCATTCCCCCCCGAGGGTCGCGACGACCCGGGACAGCGCCGTCTTCGAGAGGACGAGCGTGCCGTGGTTCATCACGTCGTACACGTTGATCCCGAGCGGATCGACGATCTTCCATTCCTGCACGTTGCGGGAGGCGCGGGAAAAATTCTCGTTCTCGCGCGAATCGACGAAGAGCGCTTTGCCGACGACGCCCAGCCCGCCGATCGCGTCGACGAGGTCGCGCGTTCGGTGGCTTCCGAGATCCATCGTGTCGAGCACGAGCAGCCGCTCTTCCTTGACCCGGCGCGAGAGCACCGCTTTCAACGCGTTCTTCTTCTCACCGACGGACAGCCCCTGCGCGTACGAACGCGGGCGCGGCCCGTGGCTCGTCCCGCCGTGGCGGTGAATCGGCGGACGGCTGCCGCCCTGGCGCGCGCGGCCGGTGCCCTTCTGTTTGAAAGGCTTCTTGCCGCTGCCCGAAACCTCGGACCGCACCTTCGTGCTGTGCGTGCCCGCGCGCTGTCCGGCGCGGTACGCCTTGACGACCTCCCACACCAGGTGCCGGCGGTACGGATACTCGAACACCTCGGCGGGGAGATCCACCTCGCCGACGCGCTCCATCTTCCAGTTGATGACGGGAACTGTTGCCATCGCTCTTGTCCCTTACTTCGCGGCCGGGGAACCGGCCGCCGCGCCCTGATACGGCGAGCGCACAATTTTGACCACCGAATTGCGGGCCCCGGGAACCGCGCCCTTGATGTACAGGAGGTTGTTCTCCGCGTCCACGCGCACGACGGTGAGGTTCTTCGCCGTGGCCTGTCTTCCCCCGAGCCGCCCGGACGATCGCGTACCGGGATAGACGCGGGACGGGAAGGCGGACGGCCCTATGGATCCCGGGAGCCGGTGAAACATCGATCCGTGCGACTCCGCGCCGCCTCGGAAATGATGCCGGCGCACGACGCCCGCGAAGCCCTTTCCCTTCGACACCCCGATCACGTCCACGGAATCCTGCTCGTGGAAGGAATCGCAGAGCACCTTGTCGCCCGGATTCAACTCGTCCCCGGCGTCGAGGCGGAACTCGGCCAGCAGCCGCATCGGGGCGACGTTCGCCTTCTCGAAGCGGCCCTTGGCCGCGCGATTGGCGCGCCGGTCCGGCCGGGACTCGACGAGCCCGATCTGCACGGACTCGTAGCCGTCCTTCTCGACCGTCTTCTTCTGGACGACGAGACACGGGCCCGCCTGCACGACCGTGACCGGGATCACCGTCCCGTCCGCCGTGAAGATCTGGGTCATGCCCACTTTCCTCCCGATGATTCCGTGTACTGGCATAACGCTACTTTCCGAACGCCTTGATCTCGACGTCCACGCCGACCGGGAGCTCGAGCTTCATCAGCGCGTCCACGGTCTGGGACGTCGGCTCCAGGATGTCGAGGAGTCGCTTGTGCGTCCGCATCTCGAACTGCTCCCGCGACTTCTTGTCGATGTGCGGCGAGCGGTTCACGGTATAACGCGAGACCGCCGTCGGCAGGGGAATCGGCCCGGCGATTTTGGCGCCGGTCCGCCGCGCCGTATCCACGATCTCCGTGGCGGATTGATCGAGGATTCGATAGTCGAAAGCCTTCAGGCGGATGCGTATTTTGTCGTTTTTCATGAATTTGTTCGCTTTCGCTCGCTTTAAAGGCGCTCGGGGTTACGCATCCCTATTCCAGAATTTCCGTGATCGTGCCGGCGCCCACTGTCCGTCCGCCCTCGCGGATGGCGAACCGCAGGCCCTTCTCCATCGCGATCGGCGTGATCAGCTGGATCTCCAGCGCCACGT
>JBDTRB010000205.1:0-4220 GCA_039931865.1 Acidobacteriota bacterium
TACGGTTACGGCCGCCGGATGTCGGATCTCTACGTCGTGGACGGGTTGAAATAGCGTGCCGCTCTCGCCCGGCTTTCGTCTCGGTCCCTACGAGATCCTCGCGCCGCTCGGGGCCGGAGGGATGGGAGAGGTGTACCGCGCGAAGGATGCGCGCCTCGGGCGTGAGGTTGCGATCAAGGTGCTTCCCGCGTCTTTTTCCGCCGACGCCGATCGCCTGCGCCGCTTCGAGCAGGAGGCGCGCGCGGCGGGGATCCTGAACCACCCCAACATCACGGCGGTCTACGACATCGGAGCCGACGAGTCCGGAGCGCCATACGTCGTGACTGAGCTGCTGGAAGGCGAGACGCTCCGCAGCCGGATGTCGGGAAGCGCTCTGTCGCCGCGCAAGGCTCTGGAGTATGCCCTCCAGATCGCGCATGGCCTGGCGGCCGCGCATGAGAAGGGCATCGTCCACCGGGACTTGAAGCCCGAGAACCTCTTCGTCACGAAGGACGGACGCGTCAAGATCCTCGACTTCGGCCTGGCCAAGCTCACGCACGCCGAGGAAGGCGGCCAGGCCACCAACCTGCCGACCGCCACCGCCGGCACCGAGCCGGGAGTCGTGCTCGGGACGCTCGGCTATATGTCCCCAGAACAGGTGCGCGGACGCCCCGCCGACTCCAGAAGCGACATCTTCTCCTTCGGCGCGATCCTCTACGAGATGCTCTCGGGCAAACGCGCCTTCCACGGCGACTCCGCCGCCGACACCATGAGCGCGATCCTGCGGGAAGACCCGCCTGACCTCTCTGTCACCAACCAGAACGTCTCGCCGGGGCTCGAACGCGTCGTGCGCCACTGCCTCGAGAAGAATCCCGAAGAGCGCTTCCACTCCGCCCACGACCTCGCCTTCGACCTCGAATCCGTGTCCGGAGTCAGCGCTCCGGTTCGGGCGGCGACGCCCGCAGTCCCGGCGAAGCTTCGCCGCACAATCGCGGCGGCCGGTCTCTTCCTGGCTGGAGCGGCCTCGGGCCTTCTCGTCTCTCGGGCGCTGGCACCCCCGCCGCCGGAACCACCGCGGGTCCGATCGATCACGTCTTCCGGGAAGGACCGGGATCCATCCGTTTCTCCCGACGCTCGGAATCTCGCCTTCGTGTCGTCTCGCGATGGGAAGAACCGCATCTGGTTGAAACAGATCATCGGCGGAGGCGAGGTCGCGCTGACGGAGGGACCTGAGGACGGCGAGCCCCGATTCTCCCCGGACGGCTCCAGCCTCCTCTTTTCGCGATGGAGCGGAAAGGACAGCGCTATTTACCGTGTTCCCATCGTGGGGGGCGAGCCCCGGAAGCTCATCTCTGACGGGCATCAAGGCGACTGGTCCCCCGATGGTTCGAAGCTCGTCTTTCTGAGGTCTCGCAGTCGGACCGGATTTCAGGACTCGTCGATCGTCGTCGCAAACGCGGACGGAAGCGCCGAGGCGGAGGTGGCCGCGCTGCCGAATACGATCCTGCGACGGCCCCGCTGGACTCCGGATGGAAATTCCTTCATCGTCATCGAGTCCCGGCTCCAGATATCGGGGCCGGGCTCGATCCTGATGTTCTCGGCGGACGGAAAGAAGAGGCGCATGGTTTCGCCTCCCGGAAATCGGGGGTATCTCTCCTCCTCCGGCTGGTCCGGCGAGCGGCTCGTGTACATGCAGGCCGACGTGCCGACCGGAGACGTCCGCACCACCCCCGGGCGAGTCCTGGCGCAGAGGCCGGAGGGCGGTGCCGCGGAAGTGTTGCTGCACGTCCCGAATGCTGGATTCAACCTCGATGTCGGGGGCGCCGGCCAGGTGGTCTTCGACTCCGATTCCTCCAGACAGAGTCTCCGCGAGGTGCCCCTCGGGTCATCAGCCGCGGCGCCCCGGTGGATCACGAAAGGCAACGGGACCGACCGTCAGCCGGCGTACTCCCCCGACGGCGAATGGATCGTGTTCGCGTCCGATCGCAGCGGCGACTTCGAGCTGTGGAAGATCTCGACGAAGACGGGAACGCTTCGCCGGCTGACGGAGAACCCCGGAGAAGACTGGGATCCCTCGTTTTCGCCGGACGGCAAACGCCTCCTGTGGAGCTCGAACCGCACCGGGCATTTCGAGATCTGGATCGGCGACGCGGACGGAAGCGGCGCGCGAATCCTGACCCGCGACGGCGCGAACGCGGAAAACCCCTCCATGACACCCGATGGCCAGTGGGTCATCTACACATCCGCCAACCCGCAACGGGCGGGTCTCTGGAAAATCCGCACCGACGGGTCATCGGCCACACGTCTCGTGGCGGGAGGAACAGTCCACCCGGAGATCTCCCCCGATGGGCGACATGCGCTGTTTCACGTTCCCGGTCAGGCGTTGCGAATCGTACGGATCGAGGATGGCCGGATGCTGCCGCTCGTCATGTCCCTCCAGTCCTCCGTCTACCAGATCGGCCGGTCGCGTTGGATGCCGGACGGCCGTTCGATCGCGACGATCGGAACGGACCCGCAGGGCCTTTCGGGGGTCTTCGTCCAGGCGTTTTCGATCGACCTCGCGGACACCTCCTCGACGCGACGGGCCGTCGCCGGATTCGACCCGGACCGGCCCACCGAGAGCTTCGGGATCTCAC
The DNA here is from genome assembly GCA_039931865.1 of Acidobacteriota bacterium. Lineage (GTDB taxonomy): Bacteria > Acidobacteriota > Thermoanaerobaculia > UBA5066 > Gp7-AA6 > JALYUA01. The sequence continues at coordinate 2,616 of JBDTRB010000205.1, forward strand.
CCGATGGGACGAAAATCATCCTCTCGGAGAACGAAAGCCGCAGCGATATTTTCCTCGCCGAGGGAGTTCGGGGAATCGCGCCGCGTCCCCGATGAGGCCGGAGAGGGTCGCCTGAAACGGTTCTTGCGACGCCGTCGGGGCATGGCGGAGAAGTCCAGACACTCTTCGCTCCGGCGCCGACCATCGCCCGGACCCGCGCGTACTGCCCGGGCCGCAGATTCCTCAGGTCCTTCCGTCGCCTCAGCTCGCTGCGGAAGCTGCCTTCGCGCGGCCACGCCGGTGACAAGCGCGGCTCCGCTCCCTTTCCTCAGCGCGGCGGGGAGTGTATCGACTGGAGACATGGTGGACGCGTCCCGCGTCCTTTTTGAGACGAGGAGGATCGCTTCGCGACCAGGGTTTCCCGTCCGGGTATAAATCGGGTGTGCAGACGCGGCGATCGACCGACGCCGGGCGGACTCCCCTTCTTGCCCTTCAGCACCGGGATTTCCGGCGGCTCCTGACCGCCTACCTCGTCTCGGGAACCGGCTCCCAGATGCAGTCGGTCGCGATCAACTGGCATGTGTACCTGCTGACACGGTCTCCCCTGGCGCTCGGGCTGGTCGGGCTCACCCGCGTTCTGCCCATCGTGTTCTTCTCGCTCTGGGGAGGAGTTCTCGCGGACCGCGTGGACCGGCGCAAATTGATGCTCGTCACGCAGTCCTTCATGGCGGCTGCCGCCGCGCTTCTGGCGATCCTGACGTTCTCAGGCCGGGAGTCCCTCTGGGTTCTGTATGCATTGACGGCATCGGCGTCGGGCGCAGCGGCATTCGACGCCCCTGCGCGCCAGGCGCTGATCCCCCGCCTCGTTCCGGAGCGAGACCTTCCCGGCGCGCTGTCGATCAACCTGTCGGTCTTTCAGATCGGTCTCATCGCCGGGCCGGCCCTCGCCGGGTGGATCATTGCCGGCCACGCCATTTCGCCGGGACGCGGGGGCGTCCCCGCCGGCGCGGTCTCGACCGGCGGTCTCGCGTGGATCTATCTCGTCAACGCCGCCTCGTTTCTGGCGGTCCTTTTTGCCCTGGCCACCATGCGGACCTCCGGTCGCCCCGACCGCTCCGCGGGACCCGCCGCGCATCCGATTGCGGATCTGAAGGAGGGGCTTCGCTTCGTCTTCCGCACACCCTTGATCGTGTGGACGATGACGGTCGATTTTCTCGCGACGTTCTTCGCGGGCGCGATGACGCTGCTGCCGATCTTCGCCGACCAGGTCCTTCACGTGGGCGCAACCGGGTATGGATTCCTCGTCTCCGCTCCCGCGGTCGGAGCCCTCGCGGGATCCCTCTATATCTCGGTGCGCCCGCTCCCGACGCGTCAGGGACGCGTGTTCCTGTGGGCAGTCGCGGCGTACGGGGTCGCCACGATCGTGTTCGGCTTCTCCCGCAGCTTTTCCTTGACGCTTCTCGCACTCGCCGGCACTGGCGCGGCTGACGCCGTTTCGACCGTGATCCGGCAGACGCTTCGGCAGCTCGTCACGCCCGACGCGCTGCGAGGTCGAATGACCTCGGTGAACATGATCTTTTTCATGGGCGGTCCCCAACTGGGGGAGCTCGAGGCGGGAGTCGTGGC
>JBDTRB010000206.1:0-4165 GCA_039931865.1 Acidobacteriota bacterium
GGAAGATCGGCGAGCGCCACGACGACCGGCGCAGCAGAGTCGTTGATCATGAATTCCAACCGCTGCCGCGGGTAGAAGGAGGGATCCAGGGGAACGTAGGCGCCCCCGACCGTGAGAATCCCGAGGATTCCAACGACGCATCCAACGAACACTCAAGACAAAGCCCCATCAGGACGTCGGGCAGGTTTCACTGGTGCCAGGGATCTCTCTGAATCAGTCATCAGGTCCATCGCAACTCCAAAGGCGACACGTTTCTCGATCCGCTTGATGAGGCCCGTTTCGAGCCCAGCAGACGTTGGCGTCCCGATAATTCCCTTAGCTTTTTAGGCTTGGACCATCCCAGGAGTGCGCCTGGCCGAGTGGCGCATTCATGGCGCTTCGGACGGGGTGGTCCGAACGGGGACGCGAGCTATTTTCGAATCTCGCCGGGTATCCTCTTCCGTTCCGTTACGCATCTCCCAATCTTCTGTCTCAGGAGGATTGTGGAAACGTACTCCCGGCGGTGCCGATTCTTGTGGGGCGACCCGCTGATCCGGTCTGGGAAAGGAGTTTCCAGGGTCAGCCGAGAGCCTGGCTTCCGGCAGGAGGTTGTTCAAGTATTCGCGTATCTCCGCGGGCTCGCCTTGCACCGCGAGGATCTTCAGCGCGATGATCGCCTCCTCGACCTTTTCCGCGGGGTAGGGCGCAATCCGTCCGATGAAGATCTTCGGATGCCGCGTCTTGGAGATTTCTTCGCCGTCGAGCTCGAGCTCCTCAAAAAGCTTCTCGCCCGGCCGAAGGCCCGTGAACACGATTTCCATATCCTCGAACGGACGGAGGCCCGAAAGATTGATCATCGCGACCGCCAAATCCAGAATCCGGACCGGATCTCCCATGTCGAGCACAAAAATCTCTCCGCCACGCCCCATGGCTCCCGCCTGCATCACCAGCTGCGCCGCCTCAGGAATCGTCATGAAATAGCGCTTCATTTCGGGGTCGGTGACCGTGACCGGGCCGCCGCGCTGAATCTGTTCTCGAAAGATTGGTATTACGGAGCCGGCTGACCCCATGACATTGCCAAAACGCACCGCAACGAAGCGCGTGGAGCTCTTTCGCGCGAGATCCTGGATGACGAGCTCGGCGACTCGTTTGGAGGCGCCCATGACTGAGGTTGGCCGGACCGCCTTGTCAGTCGAAATCATCACGAACGCTTCGACGCCGCATTCCGCCGAGATCTCAGCCAACACACGAGTCCCGAAGATGTTGTTCTTGATCGCCTCGGAAGGGTTCGATTCCATCATCGGGACATGCTTGTGCGCAGCTGCGTGAAACACGACCTGAGGCTTGTGGGTCGCGAAGATTTTTCGTATCCACGCTTCATCGCCCACGTCGGCAACGACAGGCACGACGGTGAGTTTCGGATGAAGCCGTCGAAGATCTCGGTGGATATCAAAAAGCACGAATTCAGCGCGCTCGATGAGCAGGAGGGATGACGGCCCGAATCGCGCGAGTTGTCGGGCAAGCTCCGAGCCGATGGAGCCTCCCGCGCCGGTCACGACGACCGTCTTTCCAGCGATGAACTGGCCGATCGCGTCTTCGTCGAGATAAACCCGGTCGCGGCCCAGAAGGTCTTCGATCTCGACGTTGCGGATCCGGGTGACGCGAACTTTGCCCTGGAGGATTTCGTAGAGTCCCGGGATGATGCGAACGCTGACCTTGATTTTTCGGCAGAGATCGAACAGTCGGAGAATTTCCCTTCGCGAGATCTGGGCGATGGTGATGACCACGTCCTGTATGCCGTGCTCCGTCACGAGCCGGCCGAGGTCGCGGGTCGTCCCGAGCACCGGAATGCCGTGGATCAGCGCCCCTTGTTTGCGGAGGTCGTCGTCGACAAAACCCTGGATGTTGATGTCGAGGTCCCCGCGCCCCAGAATCTCCTTCGCCGCGAGCACGCCGGCCTGTCCCGCGCCCAGCAGGAGCACGCGGCGGCGCGCGGAGGCGGGAACGAACATAGACGCCACTTCCCGCCGTTCCTGCTCGTAGGTTACCCGGCGAAGCATCCGCAATCCGAGTACTCCGCCAAAACCGAGCAAGGTGTCGATCAAGATCACGGAGACCGGGATTTTCCATGGGAAAAACGAACCGGGTCCGTAGAATCGCAGAGTCAGGAGCGCCAGGCCCGACCAGATGGCCGCCTCGAGAAACCGTTTGGCCTCCCGCATGCCAACGTATCGCCAGATGAAACGGTGAACTCCCGCGAATAGGAGAGCGCCCGACTGGATGGCCAGCACCCAGGGGAGTTGCGGCAGGAGTTCCCCCATGACTCGCCGGTTGAGGTCGAAGTCGAATCGGAGGGCGTAAGAGATCCCGAACGACGCCGTTAAGACGACGACATCGAGCAGGTATTGGACATGGCGGAGAGAAAAGCCGACCGGCGGACTGCTCGAGCGCTGAGACTCGTCGGGCTCGGTTCCCTCGGCAATCCGCGTCAGCTCAGCGAACGATGGCGGAGGCGCAGTGGACGGCCGCACGATCGCGACTGCCGTGCGGAGAAGCACTTCCAGGTCCGTCCAGATCGTGCGACGGTCGAGGTATTCCGCGTACCCCCGCAGCTTATACGGTTGGAGAACGTCGCGGTAGAAGGTCTCCCGATTCCCAACAACCGACGAGAGGAGGGCCTCTTCGTTGCGGAGCCGGAGCGTCACGGGGTCGGTCAGGCCGGGGCGGACCCCGAGCACTTTTCTCCAGAGAGGATTTCCGAGGTCGACGAATCTCGGGACTTCGGGCCGGGGTCCGACGAGTGAAAGATCGCCGTTCAGGATATTCCACAGCTCCGGGAGCTCGTCGAGCTTCGTTGCCCGGAGCAGCCGCCCGACAAGCGTGACGCGGTCGTCACCCTTCGCGGTGACCTGAGGGCCGTCAATGCCGGCCCGCATCGTCCGGAATTTGTAAAGTGTGAACATCTCGCCCCGGCGGCCGATCCGCTTCTGGCGGAACAGGACCGGCCCTCGGGAAGATAGGGCGACGCCGATCGCGGACAGCAGCAGCACCGGTGAGAAAAGGAAGAGAACGGCAACGGCCGCGAGGAGCTCGAAGATGCGAGGCAGCCCGGTCGTCGGAGGGCTGTCGGAAGCGCGGGGAAGCTCGACCGTACTCACGACGATTCCCCCGCGAGAGTCGTCTCGGCGGCAAAAGTCTTCCCCGCCCCGGCCCCCGAGCGCGGGGCCCGGACGGAAAAGCGGGCGCAGAGATCGGCGACGACCCGGGTGACGGACACGATCTCGTCCTCGCGCATCGCCGGGAAGATCGGCAGACTGACGAGTCGGCGCCATTCCGCGGTTGCGACCGGAAGGTCCGACGGCGCCCACCGGAACGTCTCCTGGTAGTAGGGATGGAGGTGGAGCGGCCGCCAGTGCACCGAACAGCCGATCCCTTCTTTCTTCAGGACATCGATGAATTCGTCCCGGGTTACCGAGAGCGACGTTTCCCGGAGGCGGATCGGAAACAGGTGCCAGGCATGGATCCGATCCGGGTCTTCCCCTGGCACTTCGAGCTCCTCGATCCCCGCAAACGCCTCCCGGTACCGGGCGGCAATCTCCTCCCGGCGGACCCGCATGGTCTCGGCGCGCTCGAGCTGGTGAAGGCCGATCCCCGCGGCGAGGTCCGTCAAGTTGTACTTGTAGCCGGGAGCGACGATCCGGTAGTCCCAGGCACCTCCCGAGTACCGCTCCCAGGCGTCGCGCGAGAGGCCGTGCAGCGACATCAGCCGCATCCGGTCCGCCAGAGCGGCGTCCTCGGTCACAGCCATGCCGCCTTCGCCGGTGGTGATCGTCTTGTTCGCGTAGAAGGAGAAGCAGGTCACATCCGCGGTCTTTTCTCCGCACCGCTGCCACGGCGACATGGCGTCGGGACGCCACGAAGCGGGAAACGCGTGCGCTGCGTCTTCGACGACCCAGAGTTTTTCTTTCGCCGCGAACGCGCGAACGGAGGAGGGATCCACCATGCGCCCGCCGACGTGAACGGAAATGATCCCGACCACCCGGGTGGACGCACGAAACGGATCCTGAAGCCCGCCGGCGCGCAGAGCCTCGAGCTTCCTGGCGGCGTCGGCGAGGTCCAGGTTGCCTGTCTCGGCGTCGCAGTCGATCAGGATCGGCAGGGCTCCGAGGTAGCGAACGATCTCGGC
>JBDTRB010000207.1:0-4123 GCA_039931865.1 Acidobacteriota bacterium
CCGAACATCGTCTCGCTGCAGATCCCGGTCCAGACGGGCTCGCGCAACGAGGTCGAGCCAGGCAAATCCGGATTCGCCCACTTCTTCGAGCACATGATGTTTCGCGGCACGAAGGCCTACCCCGCCGAGAAATACCAGGCGATCCTGACCCGTGTCGGCGCCCGGCAGAACGCCTCGACGTCCGACGACTTCACGAACTACTACACGACGTTCTCGAAGGAAGACCTGGAGACGATGCTCGAGGTGGAGGCGGACCGCTTCCAGAACCTCGACTATTCGGTCGAGGGATTCAAGACGGAGGCCCGCGCGATCCTGGGGGAATACAACAAGAACAGCGCGAATCCGTTCGCGAAGATGGAAGAGGTCCAGCGAGAGAGCGCCTTCACCACGCACACGTACCGGCACACCACGATGGGCTACATCAAGGACATCGAGGACATGCCGAACCAGTTCGATTACTCGAAGACGTTTTTCAAGCGGTGGTACCGCCCCGCGTATACGACCGTTATCGTCGCGGGAGACGTGAATCCTCCCGAGGTCCTTCGCCTGGTCGAAAAGTACTGGGGCGGCTGGAAGGGCGGCAAGAACGATGTCGTCATCCCCGCGGAACCGGCGGCGCGGGGGCCCGTCTACGCCCACGTTCCCTGGTCGAGCCCGACCCTTCCCATCGTCTGGGTGGGATTTCACGGCCCCGCGTTCTCGGAGACGGAGCCCGACTTCGCCGCCATTCACATGCTGTTCGACCTCTATTTCGGTCCGACTTCGGATCTCTACAAGAGGCTCGTGCAGCAGGAGCAGATCGTCGATCAGCTCGGGGCGTTCAAGCCGACCAACATCGATCCTGAGCTTCCCGTCATCTCCGCGCGCGTCAAGAAGATCGGCGACGCGGTGGCGGTGCGCGACGCGATCCTGAGAACCATGGCGGAAGCGAAGGCGTCCGCGGTCTCCGAGTCCCGGCTTCGCGAGGCGAAGTCGAACGTTCGGTACTCCTTCGCCCGGACGCTCGACAACACCGACACAATCGCCGCCACCCTCGCGCGATACGTCCGGTACCGGCGCTCCTACGACACGCTGAACGCGTTCTATCGCCGGCTTTCGACGCTGACCCCCGCGGACCTGCAGGCGGCCGCCAGCAAATACTTCACCGACCAGCGCCTCGTCGTGACCACCCTCTCGCGAGAGGAGATGCCCGGTGCGATCGCCAGGACGCCGTCTCTCGCCTCGCTCGCGCCGGCCTCTCAGTCGGCTGGCGGCGCGGCCTCCGAGTTTCCCGTCATCCTCCAGAAGTCCGAGCTGCCGCAGCTGATGATCAAGCTGCAGTTTCAGGCGGGCTCGGCGCGTGATCCCAGGGGCAAGGAGGGACTCGCCGCTCTGGCGGCTTCGATGGTCTCGGATGCCGGCTCGAAGGCGATGCGGATCGACGAGATCCGGAAGGCCTTCTATCCGATCGCCGGCGGATTCGCGGCGCAGACGGACAAGGAGACGACGACCTTCACTCTCCGCATCCATCGCGACAACTGGAAGCCTTTCTTCGACGTCGTTTTTCCGATGCTTCTCGAGCCCGGCATGCGGGACGAGGACTTCCAGCGCGTCCGGGACGGACAGAGGAACGCCCTGAGACAGGACCTGCGCTCCGACAACGAGGAGGAGCTCGCCAAGGAGGCGCTCCAGAACGACCTCTTCGCGGGGACCCCGTACGGTCATCCGGTCCTGGGAACGATCGCCGGAATCGGCGCGATCACCCCGGACGACGTCCGCGGATTCTGGAAGGCGTTGTACACCAGGGGCAACGTCACGATCGCGGCGAACGGCGCCGTCCCGGACGAGCTCCTGGCTCGCCTGAAATCCGATCTCTCGAAGCTGCCGGACGGCGCCGCGCCGCCCAAGATCGAGGTGGCGGGCCGGAAGTTGAGCGGTCTCGAGTTCCAGATCATCGAAAAGGACACGCGTGCCACGGCGATCTCCTTCGGGCGCCCCATCGAGGTCACGCGGTCGCACCCGGACTTCGCGGCGCTCTCGGTCGCGCGCGCGTGGCTCGGCGAGCACCGCTCCTCGACCTCGCACCTCTACCAGCGTCTCCGCGAGGCTCGCGGCATGAACTACGGGGACTACGCCTACATCGAGGCGTTTCCGGGAGGTATGTTCGCGATGCTGCCGAACCCGAACGTGACTCGCCGCGCGCAGATCTTTGAGATATGGATCCGGCCGGTCGTTCCCGTCAACGCCCACATGGCGATCCGCGTGGCGCTGCACGAGCTCCAGAAGCTCATCGAGAATGGCATGTCCGCAGAAGACTTCGAGAAGACGCGCGGCTACCTGCGCAAGAACGTGTTCGTGATGACGGCGACGCAGAACCAGCAGCTCGGGTACGCGCTCGACTCGAAGTTCTACGGGACGGGAGACTTCGCGGCCACGATGCGAGAGCGCCTCGCCGCGCTGAAGCTCGAAGACGTCAACGCCGCGATCCGGAAACACCTCTCGTTCAAGGACCTCTCGTTCGTCATCGTCACGAAGGACGCCGCCGGCTTGAAGGAACGCCTCGTCGCCGACGCGTTCTCGCCCATCCAGTACGACGCCGACAAGCCGAAGGAGCTGCTGGACGAGGACAAGTTGATCGGCGCGAGGAAGCTGGCGGTCCGGCCGGACGCGATCAAGGTGACCCCGGTGGAGGACGTCTTCTCGCGTTGACGCGATGGCCGATCCCCGCATCGTCGTCATCGGAGCGGGGTTCGGAGGCCTGGCGGCCGCCCGCGCGTTGAACGGGGCGCCCGTGCGCGTCACGGTCGTCGATCGCCGGAACCACCATCTCTTTCAGCCGCTCCTGTATCAGGTCGCGACCGCCGCCCTGTCCCCCGGGGACATCGCCTACCCGATTCGAGCGATCCTCTCGCGGCAGCAGAACGCCGAAGTGCTGCTCGCCGACGTCATTTCGGTCGACGTCGGCCGGCGGGAGGTGGCGCTCGCAGACGGGAGACTGCCCTACGATTTTCTGATCGTCGCGGCGGGCGCCCGGCATTCCTACTTCGGTCACGACGAGTGGGAGCCTTTCGCGCCGGGGTTGAAGAGCCTCGAAGATGCCCTGGAGATCCGCCGGCGGATCCTGCTCGCATTCGAGCGCGCGGAGCGGGAACAGGACCCAGAGAAACGAAAGACGCTTCTGACTTTCGTCGTCGTCGGAGCTGGCCCGACGGGGGTCGAGCTTTCCGGCGCGATCGCCGAGATCTCGCGCGACGTCCTGGTGCGCGACTTCCGCGCGATCGACCCGCGCGAGGCCCGGATCATCCTGGTCGAAGCGGGGCCGAGGATCCTGGCGGCGTACTCACCGGAGACTTCCGACCGCGCCTCGGCGGCTCTCACCGGGAAGGGGGTCGACGTCCGCACGGGGCAGGCGGTCGAGTCGATCCGGGAGAACGAGGTGCGCGTCGCGGGCGTCACCGTGCGAGCCGCAACGGTGCTCTGGGCGGCCGGCGTCGCGGCTTCCCCGCTCGCGCGCTCGCTCGAGGTTTCGCTCGATCGTGCCGGGCGGGTCCTCGTCCTCCCGGACCTGACGATCCCCGGTCACGCGGAAGTGTTCGTGATCGGAGATCTCGCGGCGTTCCTGCACCAGGGAGGAGCTCTCCTGCCGGGCACTTCTCCGGTGGCGATCCAGCAGGGGCGGCACGCCGCGAAAAACATCCTGCTGGCCCGCGCCGGGCGACCGCTGCTGCCGTTCCATTTCCGCGACAAGGGAACCCTGGCCGTCATCGGCCGCGCGCAGGCCGTCGCGGAAATAGCGGGTCTGCGCCTGTCGGGCCTGGCGGCCTGGCTGGTCTGGTGCTTCGTTCACATCTTCTTCCTGGTCGGTTTCCGCAACCGCTTCGCCGTGATGTTCGAGTGGGCCTGGGACTACCTGAGCGACCAGCGCGGCGCGCGGCTCATCACGGGGCGAATCGACGAGCCGCGGCCTCAGGAAGACGTGAACAGGCCGTAGCAGCCCGTGGAAAAATGGATGCGGGTGTCGCGTCCGGGCTTTTGCAATCGGCGACAGGCGCCAGCAAGACTTTCGTCCTGCATATCGGCCAAGATCTCTTCCTGGCGTAACGCCGAGCAAAAGCCCGTCCGCCCTGCGGGTTGCGGCGGCGCG
>JBDTRB010000208.1:0-4092 GCA_039931865.1 Acidobacteriota bacterium
ACCGAGCACTCCCCGATCACGGTCGAGGCGGTGCGCAAGTACCGTCTCGATCCCGACATCGCGGCGCCTCCGCCTGCGCTTACGGACGACACGACACGGAAGGGGCGCGCGTTCCGGGTCGCCGGTCCGCGCTCCGCGGCGCGCGCCGGAGAAAAGGTCGTCGAGCGGGTGCGGGACGCGTGGGGGCGGGACTGGGGCCTGGTCTGGGCGGTGCCGCGGCCGCCGCGGCCGCCGCGGCCCCCGCGCGCCGGAGCATGAAGCTCGCCCGGGGCAATCGGGCGTCGCTCGCCGCCCTCGCCGCCGGCCTCGGCGCGTCGCTCGTCGCGGCCGCCGGCGCGGTCCGGCGGATCGGGCCGCTTCTGCTCTCGGATCAGGATCCGGCATGGGCGCTGCCGCGTCTCGTCCTCACCGTTGGAGTGATCGGGGTCGCCGCCGCGGCCGGAATCCTCGCGGCGACGGCGATGCTGCTCTGGAGCCGCTCGCGCGCGGCGCAATTGCCGCTCGAACCGCTTCCCTGGCGGGGGAGCGCGCTCGCCGCGGTCGCGATGACCGCCGTGGCCGCGGCGGCGGCCGCCCGGTTCACGCGGCTTTCGGACGTTCCTCTCGCGCTGTGGATCGAGGACCTGACGCTCATCGACCCTTCGCTGGCGTTGACGGGAACGTGGCGGGATTTCGCAGACGCGATCCGGCCGGCCCCATTCGGGGTCGCCCGCCCGTACGGCAGCGTCGGCGTCCTGTACCTCGAGGCGTTCCGCGCCTGCCTCCACGCGTTCGGCACGACCGCGTTCGGCGTCCGGTTCCTGTCTGCCCTCGCGGGGACCGTGTCGTGCGTCACGGCGGTGCTGCTCGGGCGCGCCCTCCTCCCTCGAGGGGGAGGGAGTCTTGCGGGGCTTGCGCTCGCCGGCCTGCGGTGGAGCCTGATCCTTTCCCGCTGGGGATACGTCGCGATCGTGTTGATACCCCTCGCGGATGCCGCGGCTCTCGCGCTCCTCCATGCGAAGCGCCGGCGTTCCGCCGCGGCAGCTCTCGCCGCGGGAGCGATCCTGGGAGTCGGCGCCCACGTCTATCTCGCCGCCTGGATCGTGCTGGTCGCGCTCGTGCTCTTCGCGCTCTGGCCGGTCGAGGGCGGAGCTCCGGTCTCGAGGCGCGTGTTCCTCACGGTCGCGCTCGTCTGCGGATTCGCGGCCGTCGCCGCGCCGCTCTTCCTTTTGCGCGAGGGGCGGAGGGCCCCTTACTTCGCGCGCGCCAGGAACCAGAGCATGCTGCGTGTGCTCCGCTCCGCGCGTTCGCCTCTGCCCCTGCTTGCCTCCGCCGCTGACGCGGTCGCCGCGCCGTGGTGGCTTCCGGATCCTTCGCCCTGGCAGGACGTGCCAAAGCCGCGCCTGGGATGGCTCATCGGAATCCCCGTCGCGGTCGCCCTCGGGCGCTCGCTTCTCTCTCCCGGGACGGAGATCTCAGCGTTCCTCCTGGCGCATGCCGGCGCGGCTTCCGCAGCGTTCGTCGCCTCCGGTCCCGTGATGCAGCCGAACGGTTTTCGATTCGCATATCTCACGACAGTCACGGCAATCGCCGCGGCCGCCGGGCTGTTGGCGCTCGCCGGCGCCGCTCCCCGGAAGGCCCGCCGCTCGGCGGCACTCCTCGCGGTCGGCGTGCTGCTCGTCTCCGGCGCGCTCTCGCTGCGCGCGGTGTTTTTCGACTGGGCTCCGCGTCTCGAGGTGCTGGACGGCTTCGAGGGGCACGACAACCTGCTCGCCCGGGTGGCGCTTCAGTGGGAGTGCTACGGGCGCGTCGAGATCGATCCCGCGCTGGTGCTCTGGCCCGCCGGTCTCGAGGCCATCCGACGCGTCCGCCGCACGGATCTGCCGCCAGGCCCCGCCACCCCGCCGGGACGCACCTTTCGAATCGTGCCGTCGGCGACTTTGCCGTCGGCCGGAGAGCGCGCCGTGTCGCGGATCGCGGACGAGCACGGCGCACCGCTCGCGCTTGTCCTCGCTCGGAGAAGCTGAGGGCGGGGCTGAGGGCGGACTCAGCGCGAGAGCGCCGCGAACTCCTCGACGCCGATCTCGAACTGCGAGCCGCGGATCTCCCGCAGGCCCGCTTCGTCCCAGATGCCCATGGTGCGGAGCGGCGGCCGGTAGACGTGAAGCGTGACCGCGCGCGGCGTCTTCGGCATGAGCCGATGGAGGACCGTCGGGCCGGTCTCGCAGAGGTCACCTTCGGGCCGCACCCGGGAATCGGAGAGCTTCGGCGTCGAATCGGGAGTCGTGAAGCGCTCCTCGAGCACGGAGCCGGAGAGAACCGCCATGCCTCCGAGAACCCCGCGATGGTCGTGGATGGGCGTGACCTGGCCGGCCTCCCAGCCGATGATCATCACCTCCCAGTCCTCCCAGAGAAGAAGCGCGTGGCGGACATACTGCGCGGGATCGAATCTCACCTTTTCGAGGTACCGCTCCGCCTCGCGGGCGATCACGGGGACGAGGCCCGCGGGGGTGGGACGTTCGGGCTTGCGGCCGGCCTCCTCCAGGATCTCGCGGACGCAGTCACCGACCGTCATGAGCGGGATCATAACCGCGGAGGAGGCCCCGCGCAGAGCTGATTCCGGTGCTCCCTTCTGCTATCGTTCCGGCCGCATGAAGCTCGCGATCGTCCCCGGGGACGGCATCGGCGTCGACGTCACCCGGGAGGCCGTGCGGCTGCTCGAACGCCTCGACGCGCGGCGCTCTCTCGGCCTCGAGCTGGTCTCCTTCCCGTGGAGCGCCGATCACTATCTCGCGACCGGCGAGACGATTCCCCCGGGTGCGTTCGACGATCTTTCCCGCAACTACGACGCGATTTTCATGGGTGCGTTCGGGGACCCCCGCGTCCCGGACATGAAGCATGCCGCCGACATCCTCCTCGGTGCGCGCTTCCAGCTCGACCTGTACGTGAACTACCGGCCGGTCCGCTGCGTGGACGACCGGCTTTCGCCGCTGAAGGGGTACTCGGCCGCGGACGTCGATTTCGTGGTCTTTCGCGAGAACACGGAGGGCTCCTACGTCGGCATCGGTGGAAACTTCAAGAAGGGGACCCCCGACGAAGTGGCGACGCAGGAGGACCTGTCGACCCGGAAGGGTGTCGAACGGATAATCCGCCACGCGTTTTCGTTCGCCCGGGCGAACGGCCGCCGCCGGGTGGTCATGTCCGACAAATCAAACGCGATGCGGTTCGTCGGCGACCTGTGGCAGCGCACCTTCGCCGCGGTGGCCGGGGAATACCCCGAAATCGAGGCTTCCCACCTCTACGTCGACGCTCTGTGCCTGCAGCTGATCCGTGACCCGCGTCCTTTCGACGTGATCGTGACCAACAACATGTTCGGCGACATCGTGACGGACCTCGGGGCGGCGCTCCAGGGGGGGCTCGGCATGGCCGCGTCCGGGAACATCCACCCGGGCCGGGTCTCGATGTTCGAGCCCGTGCACGGTTCCGCGCCGAAGTACGCCGGGACCGGCCGCGCGAACCCGTTCGGGGCCATTTTGACCGTCGCGCTGATGCTCGAGCACCTCGGGAAGAAGGAGGAGGCCCTGGCCATCGAACGGGCCGTAGCGGCCTCCGTGGCGGCCCGCCAGTGCACGTCGGACGTCGGGGGGGAGCTGTCCACGTCCGCCGCCGCCGAGGCCGTCTGTGAGCGCCTGGACGGTTGACGGGTATCGACGAAAAGGTCCCTGTTTTTGGTAGAATCCGAGTCGCAATCAAGGAGGCATTGATCATGGTTCGATACACGACGCGTTTGTTCGCGGTGGCTCTCGTTGCTTTTCTCGTGCTCTCTGCCCGCCCTGCGGAAGCGGCCAAGAAGGGGTTCCAGGACTCCGACGACGCCAAGGAAAAGGACGAGCCGGCGAAGTTCCTGCCGGACTACGACAGGCTCACCAAGGGAAAAGACGCCGACTGGGTGTATTTCCCGGAGGGAAGCCTGAAGAAGTACCGGACCGTATCGGTCAAGGAGTTCGACGAGAACGGCCGCGGCCGTGAGGCGCGCGACGCCGCCCATGACGCCCGCGACTACATGGAGCAGTGGCTGGACAAGCAGGGCTTCAAGGTCGTCAAGTCGGGCGG
>JBDTRB010000209.1:0-4088 GCA_039931865.1 Acidobacteriota bacterium
TTTCCGGTGACCGGGTCCGCCATCGATGCCGACATGTCCATGCCGTTACCGGACGCGTTCGCTTTCCCCGTGCTGGTCATGATGCCCGTGCTCATGGTGTCGGCCCACGTCGAGACGAATTTGTTCTGCACGTTGTCGTAGCCGGTCATGCCCATGCCGGTGAAGGGCTGTCCCATGAAGGTGCCCTGGAAATCCTCGTGGACGTAGCGCCCGCCGAGAACCATCTTCCCCTCCGACGTGCCCGCCGATTCCTGGGGGGCCGCTCCCGGCTTTTCCCACATCTTGACCTTCACGTCGAAGGTGCCGACGAATGCTTCCAGTTTCTTGTGATTCTCGCCGGGGGTGGCCGCCTTCATCATGGCTTCCATCGCGGCCTTTTCGTCCGTCGCCGCTTTCGCCGCGGGCATCGGCTTCGGCTTCGGCTTCGGGTTGTCGGCTGCCATCACCAGGGTCGCCGCCGTGAGTCCCGTGATCAGAAATCCGAGAAATCGCTTCGCCATCTTTCCCTCCTGTCGTTGATTGTCGGAAGTGTCCGCCCGGGATCTTACCCGCGGGGAGGTAGGGAGCCTGCCCCCGTAATCTCCTGCTGCGCGCCGACGATGTTCTCGCTGCGAGCGTTACTCGGACAGGCTCCCTAGCGGGGCGAGCTGCGGAACCGCCGGAAGAGACGCGCGAACAGGCCGGTGCGGTGCGGGGGAACCCAGGGCTCGCCGGCCGAGCGCCGGTGAGTGATCGGGCGTTCGACCAGACGGCCGTTGACCGGGCATCGGACTTCGATCCGATCGCCTCCGAGCAGTTCGGTCGCTACCCGGGTCTGGTGCCACAGTCGGCAGTTCGGACACGGCCACCAGAAGAGCTTGGTGCCGTCTGGTGTGCCGCTCCCTGTTTGATTGAGGCTCATGGGAGGTTCCGGGAAACCGGCGGGCCGATTGTCGGATCGGCCTGCCAGAGGGTTAGAGCGTTACTCCACTGGGTTTGGATTCTTGCGAGCTTCATGCCTCGCGACGGTGCGCCCCCGTGGGCGCGGTTCGCTCAGCGAACGCCCTCCATGGTATCGACCAGAATCGTATCTCCCTGCTGCCGCCCGAGTATGCGGACCCGCTTGCCGGCGAACGCGGCCGGTTTCTCCTGGTCGTCGAGTTGAAAAAAACGCCGCGGGTTACCCGTAAGAACCCCGTAAGTGGCGCCGAGCCGCACGCACGCCCGCGTGCAGGACGCCGCGGTGGAGCCCATGCTGCCACGAGCCAGCATCCGCCGGTGACTCGGGCCGCACTCCGTATCCGTGATGGTTCCCGTAAAGAGGCGCGATTTCCCCTCGGCCCCGTGGACCGGGACGACGATCGCGAACACTACGAGGAGAGACGCCGCGAGGCGAAGGATCACTTCAGCAAAATACATGGGACGCGCCCGGAAGAAAAGGACGATCGAAATTTCGGCGGCCCGCGCGGCAGATTTTACGAGGCGAGAGCCAGGAATCGCCGCGCGTCGCCCGCGCGAGGCAGGTTGTTGAACATGACGTACGCGGGGGCGGTATGTCCCCCTTCCTGCGACGCGACCATCTCGCGAAGACGGCGAAGCTCCGCGTCGGTGTAGGAATCGCGCGCTCCGCCGATCCCGTGAAGGCGCCAGTACACGGGCGCGGCTCCCGACGTCGGCGGCGGGGTCACGAACGGGTCGATCACGTGGACGACGTCTAGCTCGCGGCACAGCGCTCGCGCGGTCTCCCGCGCCGCGACCCAGCGGGCGCCCCGAGGCTCCCAGAGAAGGCGCAGGGCGGAGGGCCGCTCGATCCGTCCGAAGAAGGAACGCAGCCTCGCGATCGAGGCGTCGTCGGGAGTGAAGCTCGAGGGGCACTGAAAGAGCAGCGCGGTCGCGCCGAGGACCCGCGCGCACTCGAGAGATCGCCGATAGCCTTCCGCGACGATGGCGGTGTCCTGGAAGAACCCGGATCCCGCTCTCTCCGACGGCTCGATCACACGCTTCGTCCGGCGGTAAGTCGGGCTCGAGGCAGCGTGCGTGACCAGCTGCCAGGCCTTCAGCGTGAACTCGAACCCCGGCGGAGCGGCTTCGATCCAGCGGCTCATCGTCTCGTCGCGGGGCGGTTGGTAAAAAGTCTGCTGGACTTCGACAACCGGGAAGTAGAGGGGGTAGTGCTCCATCGAGATCGTGAAGCCGCACAGGCCGACGCGGAGCATGGAGGGCGCCGGTGCGGGAAACGTGCCGCGAGCGAGTGGGTCTCAGTCCCCCCGCCGTCCGCCCGCAGGCTTCCCGCCAGGAGGGCTTCACGGCTCGTGCAAGCGGGCGTCCTCCGCGGAAGGGGATCGGGGCTTCGGAGCCGCCGCGACTGGCTGAAAAGAAGGCCTTCGAACATGGGTTCCCTCCTCAGATTTGAGGGGGCGAGAGGGGAAGGCTTACGGGGTTTCCGAAAAAAGAGGATCGGGCGCGTGGTCACGACGCCGGTGCTTGCAGCCCGGAGCGTCCTACCTTTACTCAAGCCAGTGGGGCGGCCGACCGGGAGTAGCGACCGTCTGCCTGCTTCCTCCGCTGAAACGGGCGACTTATTGAATTTCAATATTTCGCTTGACGATAAACGATAAATAGTTTATTGATATTCAATAAACGAGGAATGAACTATGTCAAGGCCCGCCTCCTCCGCCACCCTTCCGATCGCTCACGTCGTGCTGCGGATTCTCATCGTCCTGAACTGGCTGTCCGGCGCCGCGATCGCCACGCTGCTGCTCGCCATGCCCACCAGGCACTGGATCATGAGCGCGCTCCATTTATCTCCTTCGGCTGAGGCAGACCAGCTGATCTTGGGCTTGCGCGGGATCGCGGCGCTCGGCCTCGTCGCGATCCCGGTGAACTACGTCGTTCTCAAACGGCTGCTCGCAATCGTTGAGACGGTTCGCGCGGGCGACCCCTTTGTCTTCGCGAACGCGTCCCGCTTGCAGGCAATTGCCTGGTCGCTGCTCGCGCTGCAAATTCTCAGCGTCGTCATTGGCACGATCGCGAAGGCGGTTTCGACGCCGGCGCATCCCCTCCATCTCCAGGCGGGCTTTTCAATCAGCGGCTGGCTCGCCGTGCTCCTCACTTTCCTGCTGGCGCGCGTGTTCGCCGAAGGCGCGCGCATGCGCGAGGACCTCGCAGGGACGGTCTGACATGGCGATCGCCGTCAAGCTCGACGACCTCCTTCACGATCGGCGGATGACGCTGACCGAGCTCGCCGATCGGGTCGGAATGACGCTGGCCAACCTCTCGATACTGAAGACCGGCAAGGCGCGCGCGATCCGCTTCTCGACGCTCGAGGCGATCTGCGCCGCGCTCTCGTGCCAGCCTGGCGACCTTCTCCGGTTCGAGTCGGATCCGGCAAAACCCGAGAGACCGGCGGCGGCGAACAAAGGGAATGCAAGCCAATGAATGAGTTCGGCAGGGCGTTCTTCAAATGAAGCACACGGTCACGCTGACCATCACGTCTCTGCTCTCGATCCTCTTCGCGACGTTTCACCTGACGGACGACATCGTCCGCGGGATGTCCCCGGGACGGCTCTCGAACCTTCCCGTGGTGCTCGTCCTGGCCGTGTGGCTGTACGCAACGCTGATGCTCGCCGAGCGACAATCGGGGTCCGTCGTCATCCTCGTGATGTCGCTCCTCGCATCGGGCCTCCCCGTCATCCACATGATGGGGGCGGGAGGCGTGACCGGAGGCATGAAGTACGGCGGGGCCTTCTTCTTCGCATGGACACTCCTGGCGCTCGGCGTCACCGCGATCTGCTCCGTCATCCTCTCGGCGCGCGGACTGATGGCGTTCGCTCGCGAGCGCCCCCGCCCGGGGCCTGAGCTGCGAAAGAACGAGAAAAGCCTCGAATGAGATTCTGCACCGAGACCCGCAGCCATCGCTTGCTTCCTTCGTGACTTCCGGCGAGACGAACTGCCGGGGTCATAGGACCAAGTCAGGCAGCACGCCGCGAAGAGGAGATACGGGAGCTCCAGGCCCGCGAACGCTTGACCTCTCCGCCGGCGTTCGGATAAGGTTCCCCTCCCTGACGCGGGGTGGAGCAGCCTGGTAGCTCGTTGGGCTCATAACCCAA
>JBDTRB010000210.1:0-4075 GCA_039931865.1 Acidobacteriota bacterium
AAGTTCGCGGACTCGCTCGCGCCGCGATCGCTTTCCTCGCGCGCGTTCCTGGCGCTTCTCGCCGAGCGCGCCCGCGGGGACAGGGGATCGATCCTGGGAGCGTGCGCGCGCAACGGGATGCCGCTCTTCGTCCCCGCGTTGAACGACTCTTCAATCGGGATCGGCTTGACCGAGCACTACCATCGCGCACGCAAAGCGGCCAAAGAGCCGTTCACGATCTCGTCGATCCGCGACAACTATGAGCTGACGCAGATCGTGGTGCAGAGCTCCGCGACGGCCGCGATCTACGTCTCGGGTGGGGTTCCGAAGAATTTCATCAACGACTCGATCGTGATGTCTTACATTTTCGGAATCGACACGGGCGGCCACAAGTACGCGCTGCAGATCACGACCGACGCGCCGCACTGGGGCGGCCTGGGGGGCTCGACGTTGTCAGAAGCCACTTCGTGGGGGAAAGTCTCCAAACAGGCGACGCACGAGATGGCGTTCGTCGAAACCTCCGTGGCGCTGCCGCTTCTCTACGGGTACGCGCTCCAGAAGGGCGCCGCGAAGGGCCGTTCGCGCCTCGCATACGACTGGGACGGAGACATTCTCCGCAAGGTGAAGAGGGTGAAGACGGGTAAAGGGGTCGTGAGGGGTTAGGGGTCAGGGGTCAGGCGGACGAGCGGAGCACGCGGGTCGGAACCGGGCCCCGGTTCGCCTCACCCCTTACCTCCTCACCCCTCACGACCCCCCGTCCTTCACGGCCCCGCGGTTGCCTTCGCCGGCCTCGAAGGGTATCGTCCCGCACTCGAGATCTTTGAATCCGTCTGGCGTTGACCCGGTCGTCTGAGAGGCCGGGTCATAAGGGAAGCGGGTGAAAACTCCCGCGCGGCCCCCGCCACTGTTACCGGGGACGTCCCGGGCACGAACCACTGGGCGCGAAGGATCGAGAAATCGGTCGCGCGTCCGGGAAGGAGCCCGGCGGCGGAGGATCCGGAAGCCAGGAGACCTGCCGGACGGACTGCACTTCTCGGTCGGGGAACCGGAGAGGCGCTGCCTTCGAATTCGCGCGGGCCGCGGACCTCTCTCCCTCGCTCCGAGACTTCGTCTCGTCGAACGGGAGGTTCGAATGACGACCGCGGTCCTGCTCATTCTCCTGGGGTCTTTTTCCCGGCTTCTCCCGCATCCGCCGAACTTCGTCGCGCTCGGCGCCATCGCTCTCTATGCCGGCGCCCGCCTTCCGCGTCGGCTCGCGTGGGCGGTGCCGCTTCTCGCGATGGCGCTCTCCGACTTCGTCCTCGATTTCGGAACGGGCCGTCCCGTCTTCACGCCGATTCGCGCCGCGGTGTATGGCTGTTTCCTCCTGACGGTCCTCGCGGGGAGGCTCGCCGCGCGCGCCGCGGGACCGCTGCGCCTCGCGACACTCGCGGCGGGATCCGCCGTGTTTTTCTTCGTAGCGACGAACTTCGCGAACTGGCTGCAGTTCGATACTTACCCGAGGACGCCCGCGGGACTTCTTCTCTGCTACACGGCCGCGATCCCGTGGTTCTGGAACACCCTCGCAGCCGACCTCGCCGGGATCGCGGTGCTCTTCGGCCTCGATGCTCTCTCCCGCCGTGCCTCCCGGCGCGAGGTGAAAACCGCGGCGATTCTCGTGCTGACGGTCGGCGTGGGCGGGACCGCCGCCGGGCAGACGGCGGCGCCCACACCCGCGCCTGTGTCTGAAGCGGTCGTCGTGACCGCGACGGCCGTCCCGGAAGATCGGGCCGACGTGGGCACCGCCGCGACGGTAGTCCTGCGGGAAGACATCGAGAGAAACGGCTGGAGGACCGTCTCGGACGCGCTGCGCTCCGTGCCGGGCGTGGACGTGATCGGATCGGGCGGTCCCGGCTCGCAGACCTCGGTCTTCCTGCGGGGCGCGAATTCCACCCACGCGCTCGTGCTGGTCGACGGAGTGCGGGTTAACTCGCCGTTCTTTTCCGGCTACGACTTCGCGCTTCAGAGCACGGAAAACGTGGATCGCATCGAGATCGTGCGCGGGCCGTTCTCCGCGCTCTATGGATCCGACGCGCTCGGCGGTGTGATCCAGATCTTCACGCGTCCGGCGTCTGGCAAGCTCGCCGGGCGGGTCACGGCCGAGGCGGGCAACGGGAAGCAGAGGGAAGCGACGGCATTCGCCACGGGCGGCTCCGGCCCCTGGGGCGTCGCCGCGAGCTTTCGGGACCACCGTTCGGACGGAGACCGCGTCAACGACGACTGGCGCGAACGGTCGGGGTCAGTTCGTCTCGAGGGCCGTTTTGCCGACGACTTGCACGTGGCGCTCGAAGGGGCGATCTCCGACGGAGAGCTCGGCCTGCCGGGCTCCGTCGGCGCGGAGTCGCCGCAGGATCGCTACCATTCCCGGGAGGAGCGCCTCTCGCTTCCCGCGACGTTCCACCCGGCCGAGGGTCACACGGCGGCCGTCACGCTCGGCTGGGCCGCCTCGCGGCCGTCCTACGACACGCCGGGGTTCCAATCGCAGACCGACGCGACGACGCTGCAGGGCCGCGTCTCCGACACGTTCGTCGCGGGCGCCCACACGTTGACGGGGTTTGGCGGCTGGGAGCGCTGGACGGTCAACGACGCGTCGAATTTCGGCTCGAACCTGGACGGCGCGCGGGTGACTCTCTGGCATCTCGGCGCCGAGGACTCGATCCGGCTCGGCGCCGCGATCGTGACGGCCGGGCTGCGCTACGACCGCCACTCCCAATATGGCAACGCGTGGAGTCCTCGGGCGACGATCGCGTGGCGCGCCGGCGCCTGGAAGCTGCGCGCATCCGGCGGCACCGGGTTTCGGGCTCCCTCCGTCGGCGAGCTGTATTACCCGTTTTCCGGAAATCCGGCGCTGCAGCCGGAGCGCTCGACCTCGTTCGACGCGGGCATCGAGAGATCCGTGGGCGCCGGCCACGTCGAAGTGTCCATGTTCTGGAACGACTTCCGGGACCTGATCGTCTACGACTTTTCCAGGTTTCAGAACTTCAACGTGGGGCGCGCGCGCACGCGCGGGATCGAGGTCGCCTGGCGCCAGCCGCTCGCGGGCGGTCTCGCGGCGGACGCCAGTTACCGTTACCTCGACGCCCGCGATCGGGAGACCGGCCTGCTCCTCATCCGAAGGGCGCGCAACTCGGCATCGGTCGGCGTGACGGTCGAGCCCCTTCCTGGCCTCGACCTGTCACCTCGGGCGGCGCTCATCGGCCCGCGCGCGGATTTCGACGCGATTTCCCGCGACCGGATTCGGGACCCGGGTTACGTGCGGTTCGACTTCTTCGCCCGGTATCGCGCGGGAGTCTTCGCGCCGTACGTCCGGATGGAGAATCTCGCCGACAGGTCGTACGCGGAGGTCGACGGGTACCCCGCGCCCGGGCGCCGGTGGGCGGGAGGTCTCGAAATTCGTTTCTAGGTTCGCGCCGCGGTCGCGGCAGACGGGAGGGAAAGATGCCCAGGATCACACGCGTCTACACGCGCACGGGCGATGACGGGACGACGAGTCTCGGAGACGGCGGGAGAGTGCCGAAGGAGTCGCTGCGTATCGCGGCCTACGGCACCGTCGATGAGCTCAACAGCGCGATCGGCGTTGCCCTGGCCTCCGGCCTCGACCCGGACGTCGCGGCGCCCCTCGCGCACGTCCAGAACGAGCTCTTCCACCTCGGGGCGGATCTGTGTGTCCGCGAGGAGGAGAAGGAGAAGCGTCCCGTGCCGCGCATCGAGGGCCGGCACGTCCTGGCGCTCGAGGCGCTGATGGACCGGCTCTCGGAGGAGCTTCCGGCTCTGGACAACTTCGTTCTGCCCGGCGGGTCCACCGGCGCGGCGCAGCTCCACGTGGCCCGGACCGTCTGCCGCCGCGCGGAGCGCCTCGTCGTCGCCCTCTCCCGGGTCGAGCCCGTGGGCCCCGAAACGATCCGGTACCTGAATCGACTCTCGGATGCGCTGTTCGTCCTTGCGCGCGCCGAAAACGCGCGGAAGGGCGCGGCCGACGTCCTGTGGGATAGCCGTGCGTAACGTCGCCTCCGCTCACTCCGGGACGTGCCGTTCGCTGCGGCGAACGGCACCGGTG
>JBDTRB010000211.1:0-4055 GCA_039931865.1 Acidobacteriota bacterium
TCTTCTGGCGCGAGAGCGAGGTCAACGAGCGGCTCGAGGACATCATGGTCCAGTCATTCCGTGACGTCGCGTCGATGGCCGAGAAGTACGACGTGAGCTTCCGCATCGCGGCCTACATGCTCGGGATCTCGCGCGTTGCCCACGACACAATGGTGCGCGGGCTGTATGCGTGACCCGAATTTTCGAGAGGCATTCGGGCTTCAGGGGCCGGGCGGCATCTTGACCGCTTGGCCACGAGGCGCGGACTTTTAGCATTTTTGGGGGCGCGTGGGACGCGCGCCCCCCAAAACGACGCGGCGTCCTTTCCGCGCGCGTACGCGCGGGGCGCCGCTAGGGAATCCTTCGAGCGGCGGTCCGGCTTGAGCGACCGGGCGGTCACCTTGACCGCTTGCTCACGAGGCGCAAAGTTTCAGCGCAGCGTAATCTTCGGCTTGAGCTCCGGCATCTCTTCCGCCAGGCGGCGTTCGAGCTCCGGGATCGTTGCCTCCACGGGCTTCTTCCAGGTCGGGTCCAGCAGGGAGATCGTCAGGCGCCGCCCCGAGAGCCCCGTCGGCTGGATCTTTCTCGCCAGCGGTTCCCCGACGATCCGGCCCCAGCGGGAGCGAAGCCACAGGAGCGCCGTGTCGCCCTTGTTCATGCGCCGCAGCAGGCCGTCGGCGAGGCTGTCCAGACGCACGAACGTGTCCGCCGGGGGCCGTTTCACGATTCCTCCCGGATCCTCTCGCGGGCGGAGCCCTGGCCGCCGACCGGCCGCAACGGCTTTTCGCCGGAGAGCACGCGGCGGACGTCCTCGACCACCATCCGCGCCATCTCGCGGCGCGTCTCGATCGTCGCGCTGCCCGCGTGGGGCATCAGCACGACGCGGTTGTCGTCGACCAGCGCCGGCGTGATCCCGGGCTCGTTCTCGTAGACGTCGAGTCCAGCTCCCGCGATCGAGCCCTCGTCCAGTGCGCGCGTGAGCGCGGTTTCGTCGACGAGCGCTCCTCGCGCGGTGTTCAAGAGAAAAGCGCCCGGCTTCATGCGCGCGAATGTCTCGCGGGTGAAGAGACGGCGGGTCTCGTCGGACAGCGGCAGGTGCAGCGAGACCACATCGGAGCGCCGGAGCAGCTCGTCGAACGAGACGCGCGGAGGATCGTCCGGATCTCCTTCGTCGCGGGGGGAGCGCCCGAAGGCGATCACCGTCATCCCGAAAGCCTTGGCCCTCCGGGCGACCGCACGACCGATGCGGCCCGGCCCGGCGATACCGAGGACCTTGTTCTTGAGGTCCGTCCCCAGGAGCAGGTCCGGCCTCCAGCCGGCATACCCGCCGGCGCGGACGAGACGGTCCCCCTCGAGTACCCGCCGCGCGAGCGTCAGGAGTAGCGCCATGGTCAGGTCCGCCGTGGCGTCCGTCAGGACGTTCGGCGTGTTCGTGATGACGACCCCACGGGATGCCGCGGCGGCGCGATCAATGTTGTCTATGCCGACCGCGTACTGCGCGACGATCTTCAGCTTCTTCGCGTTCCTGAATACCGGTTCCGTGACGGGATCGGAGACGATCGAGATCAAAGCGTCCGCGTCCGCCGCTTCCGTCGCGAGCTCGAGCTCGGTCGGCGCATAGCCCATCACCCGGACCTCGAACTCCGGTTCGAGCGTCGAAAGCGACGGCTCCGGGAGCTCTCGCGTCGAAAGGACGACCGGCCTCATTTCCCGCCGCCCCGTGTTTGCAGGAACCGTCCCGTGAAAAAAATCGCCGCTCCGACGCCGAGGAGGGCGAGCTCGCCGCGCACGTTTCCGCCGAGAACGCCCGTGAAAAACCCGAAGCCCGTCACGAGAAGGCCCAGGAACTGAAGCGCGCGCGCGACGGAGTACATCGGCAGGGTGTCCGCGCCCGGCGCCGTCACCGAGCCGCGCCCGAAACGGACACGGAGACGCGGACGATCCGCTCCCCTTGCCCGATCCGCTCGAGCGCCGACTGGCCTTCGATCACCTGGCCGAACACGGTGTACAGCCCGTCCAGGTGCGGCTGGGGGGAGTGCGTCACGAACCACTGGCTGCCGCCCGTGTCGGGGCCAGACAGCGCCATGCCGACCGCGCCGCGGCCGTATTCGAGCGCGTTGATCTCGTCCCGGATCTCATAGCCCGGGCCGCCGTTGCCGGTCCCGGTCGGGTCGCCGTCCTGCAGCACGAAGTTCGGCACCACGCGGTGGATGCGCACTCCGTCGAAATAGTGTTTTTCCGCCAGGGTCACGAAATTCATCACCGTCATGGGGGCGGCGGAGCCGTCGAGGCGCATCGTGAAGGAGCCGGCGCCGGTTTCCACCCGCGCCTGCCACGGCTGGCGGGCGCGCTCCACGAGCGCGGCGTAGTCGGCGCGCGTGCGGCCGGTCACGTATTCCGGGGCGGGCAGGTCGGCGCGCGCGCGGCCGAAGGACGCGACGAGCGCGCGCCGGGCGAGCCGCGCGGAGAGAGGCTTGCCGCGGCGGTAGATCGTTTCCACGAGCGAAGCAGCGCCCGGTTCCTTCGCGAGCTTTTCGCACGCTCCGATGACGGAGGACGCCACGTCGGGAGACGCGTCGGCCGACGCCTTCTCCGCCGCTTCCGTGAAGAGCGGGAGTAGGGCCGGGTCTTCGAGCAGCGCGAGCGCGTCGACCGCGGCCGATCGCACGCCGGAGTCGGAATCGGTCAGGGCGGAATTCACGATCGCGCGGTTCGCGCGCACCGCTTCCGCGGTCTTGATCGAAGAAAGATTCGCGAGCCGCACCGCGACCTCCCGGTCGGAGGAAAACCGCTCGTGCCAAGCGCGCGCCTCCACAGCGGGAAGGGCCCCGGCCGCCTCCGCCGCGGTCGCGCGAAGAAATGGGTCGGGCGACGCCGCGGCAGATTCGAGCGCGGCCGCCGCTCCGCCCTGCAGGGCCGTGGCCAGCGAAAGGAGGGCCACGTGGCGCCGGCGCCCTTCGCCGGAGAGAGCCAGCGACCAGAGGCGGCGCGAGGCTTCCCGGTCGGTCGCCGCGAAATGTCGCAGCAGCGCGATCGCCGCGACAGCGACGTTCGGATTCGCGTCGCCCGCGAGAACGAGGACTCGCGCACGCCGTTCCTGGGAAAGTCCCGGCCCGGGCGCCTTGTCCAGGATGGCTCCGAGTGCGAGGAGCGCGTTGATCACGAGCGGGGTCCGCTTGTCGAGGGCCGCGGCGAGCGGCTCGACGGATTCCGGACGGGCGAGCACGCCGAGCCCCCGCGCCGCCGCCGCGGCCGTGTCGGCCTCTTCGCCTAGAGCGGACGTCAGGACTCGGAGCGAGCCGGGCTGAGGCTTCCTGGAGAGCGCATACAGGGCCGCCGCGCGCACGCGGGGCTCCGAATCGGCGGCGTAGGGGAGCAGGGCCCCCTCGCTGGCGGCGTTGGAGTATCTCCAGAGCGAGCGAAGCAGCGCCTCCCGCAGTTCGGGCGAGGCGGCGGAAGGGAGCGCGCCGATCAGCGTCGCTTCACCGTCGGGCCGCGCCGCGAATCCGATCGCCCGCGCTGCCGCCGCCGCGACGCGAGGCTCGGTGTCGGCCAGGAGGGAGCGGAGGTCCGCGGCTGCCGACTCAGGCAGATACCCGGAGGCGAAAGCCGCCGCCGCGCGGACGTCGGCCTCGGGGTCCGCGAGCAGCGCGCGGAGAATCGGCTCGCCCCGTTCGTCCGCGATCCGTCCGAGGGCAATCGCCGCACGCGCGCGGGTCGAGGTCTCGGGGCTTCGGGACGTGGCGAGAAGCGTCGCCTCGTCGAAGGCGCGGCGATCTTCGAGCTCGAGGAGCGCCGCCTCGGCGTCTCTGCCGGAGAGAGCGGGCGTCCGCTCGCTCGGAGCGGCCATCGTCGGCCGCGGCTCGGGAAAGGAGGGCGGCGGACCCGCCGGATGGCTCCGGCACCCCGCCGCGAGCGTGAGAGCAGGCACCACCAGGAGAAGGGTCCACCGCCGCAGGGTCATCCGACTCCTCTTCACGTCCGGGTTTGGAGAGCGCGCGCGATTATACGGGGGACGAGGTCCGGGAGCCGGGCGCCCATCGGGAGCGACACGGCCGGGCGACTCACGAGACGGC
>JBDTRB010000212.1:0-3957 GCA_039931865.1 Acidobacteriota bacterium
AGCTATCCGCCGAGGACTACGAGACGCATTTCAACCTCGGGATCGCTTACAAAGAGATGGGTCTCGTCGACGAAGCCATCGGGGAGTTTCAGCTGGCGAGCAAGGATCCGGCGAGGGCGGTGGAATGCTGCAGCATGCTCGGGCTCTGCTTCCTGGAGAAGGGGATGCCGCAGCTCGCCGTGAAGTGGTACCGAAAGGGGCTCGAGGCGGGCGACATCGAAGAGATGGAAACGGTCGGCCTTCTTTACGATCTTGGATGCGTGTACCAGGACACCGGGGAAACGGATCTCGCCTACCGGACGTTTCTGGAAGTCTACGGGCTCAACACGAACTACCGCGACGTCGTGCATCGCGTCAGAGAGCTCGAAGCGGTCAAAGGGACGTGAGCCCGGCCCGGGCGGTCGCCGCCGGCTCTTGATTCCCGACGTGCCGCTGGCGGAGCCCGGCGCGGTCCCCCTTCTCCGCGCGATCGATCTCCGTGTCGAGGTTCCGGTAGATGGAGTCCTGCGTCCGGCCGTCGACGGGGTCTCGCTCGACATCGAGCGCGGCGAATGCCTCGCGGTCGTCGGCGAGAGCGGATCCGGCAAGACGATGCTGGGCCGCGCCCTGCTCGACCTCCTTCCGGAGGGCGCCCGCCGCACAGGGTCGGTCCGCTTTGACGGGCAGGATCTCGGCGCGATGACGGAGAAGCGCTGGTCCGCCATTCGGGGCCGCCGCATCGCCCTCGTCTTCCAGGAGCCGGGCGCTGCGCTCGATCCGGTGCGAACGATCGGCGCACAGATCGACGAGGCGCTCCGCCGCCACGGTCCACCCGGCACCGCCGAACGACGCCGGCGCGCCACAAAGCTCCTCGAGGAAGTGGCGTTCCCGGATCCCGAACACGGACTCTCGGAATACGCGCACCGTCTCTCGGGCGGGCAGCGGCAACGCGCATTCCTCGCGATCGCACTCGCGGGCAATCCGTCCCTTCTGATTGCTGACGAGCCGACCGCCTCGCTCGACGCGACCGTAGCCGCGGAGGTGCTCGATCTGCTCGACCGGCTGCGGCGGCAGAGAGGGCTCGCGTTGCTGCTGATCACTCACGACCTTGCGGCGGCAGCCCTGCGCGCGGACCGGGTCCTCGTTCTGTACGCGGGAAAGGTCGCGGAGGAAGGCGCCGCGCGGACCGTGCTATCGCTGCCGCGCCACCCTTACACCCGCGCTCTCCTCGCCTGCGTCCCGCGGCTGTCGGACGCGTCGCTGCCTCGCCGGCGCCTTCCGGCGATTCCCGGTTCGGTGCCGGACCTCGCTTTCCGGCCGCGCGGGGTCTGCGCGTTCGTGTCGAGGTGTCCGGACCGATTCGCTCCGTGCGACCGCGGTGAACCGCTCCTTTATCCGACGGGGTCGTCGCTCGCGCGATGCTTCCTGTTCGACCCGGCGTCGAACCCCTCGGGACCGACGTTTCGCGGACCGGGACCCGCCGCATGAGCGCCGCTCCGGTCCCGGAGGAGGCCTCGAGCGCGCTTCTCGAAGCGCGCGATCTGCGGAAGACTTACCGCGCGCGCGCGACCGGGAGGCCCGTGGCGGCGGTAGACGGCGTTTCGTTTTCGGTCCGCGCCGGTGAGACTCTGGCGCTCGTCGGAGAATCCGGCAGCGGCAAGACCACGATCGGGCGCCTCATCGCCCGCCTCGAGGCCGCGGACTCGGGAACCGTGCGGTTCGACGGCGAGGACTGGCTCGCGCTCGGCGGTGAGGCGCTGCGCCGCAAGCGCCGCGACGTCCAGGTCGTCTTTCAGGATCCGCAGACGTCTTTGAATCCTCGCATGCGGGTGGGAGACCAGGTGGCTGAGCCCCTGCGCGTGCAGCGCCTGGTCCGCGGGCGCGAGGTGGCCGCGCGCGTCGCCGCCCTTTTCCAGGAGGTCGGGCTCGATCACTCCGCCTCCTCCCGGTTTCCCTCGGAGTTCTCGGGGGGGCAGCGTCAGAGGATCGCGATCGCGCGTGCCCTCGCCACCCGGCCGCGCCTGCTCGTCTGCGACGAGCCCGTATCCGCTCTGGATGCGTCGATCGCGGCGCAGATCGTCAACCTTCTCGTCGACCTGCAGCAGAGCCTCGGCCTGGCGTACATTTTCATTTCGCACGATCTTCCCGTCGTGTCCCGGATCGCCGATCGCGTGGCGGTTCTTTATCTCGGGAAAATCGTGGAGGAGGGTCCCGCCGCCGCGGTGATCGGCCGGCCGCAACATCCGTACACCGCCGCGCTGCTGTCCTCCGTTCCCGGCGAGACGCCCGGAGCTCCCGCGCCGGGGATCAGGCTTGCCGGACAGCCGGCCGGGGAGGGGAGGGAGACCCGGGGCTGCCCGTTCGAGCCGCGGTGCCCGATCGCGAGGCCCAGGTGCCGCGAGGAGACCCCGCCGCTCGCCGAGACGTTCCCCGGCGTCCGGGCGGCCTGCTTCTACCCGGGAGAGCTCTCGGGCCCGTCCTCCTGAGATCGCGGCGGGACCGGTCCGGTCTCTGGTTTATGATGGCCCCCCGGTTCCCCCAGGTGATTCCCAGGCCGTGACAAGGCGTCGCTGCGCGCGAAACATTCGGACCCCTATCTGCGTAGAAGGGGTGACGAAGGAGTAACGGAATGAAGAGGTTCCCCAAGTTCTGGACGGCTCGCGCCGTCGCTGTGCTTCTCGGCGCGACCTGCGCCTTTCCGGCGTTCGGTCAGGATCACACGGTCCTGTCGGCGCGGGCCGGTGAACGCCATTCGATGCCTCTGCCCGCCCCGAACGCGCAGGGAATTTCCCTCTCGCTTTCTCAGGCGGTCGCCCTCGCCGTGTCGAACAACGTGGACCTGAACGTCTCGCTCAACGCGGCCCAATCCTTTGAGTACTCGATCCTGCAGAACCAGGGGATCTTCGACCCGCTCGTAAGCGCCAGTGTCAACCGGTCGCATGCCGAGCTTCCCGCCGCCTCGACGATCACCTCGGGCGTCTTCGACGACACGACCTTTTCCGGAAACGTTAGCCAGCTCACGCCTCTGGGCGGAGTCTTCCAGCTTGGATTCAACGGCACCCGCGAGACGACGAACAACCAGTTTGCTCAGGTGAACCCCTCCTACGCCGGCGGCCTGATCCTCTCGATGAACCAGCCCCTCCTGCGCGGCTTCGGCCTGAATCAGACCCGGTGGTTGATCCGGATCGCCAGGCACACCCGCGACTCCGCGTACCAGGACCTGCTCCGCAACGTACAGGCGACGGTGAATTCCGTCGAGCAGGCGTACTGGGACCTCGTTTACTCCCTTCAGAACCTCGAGGTGAAGCGGGAATCGCTCCGGATCGCGCAGGACTTGAACCGCATCACCCGGATCAAGATCGACGTCGGCTCCCTCGCTCCCATCGACATCACGCAGACCGAGGTCGGCATCGCGACTGCCGAGCAGGACATCATCACGGCGGAAGGGTTGATCGGAGACGCGCAGGACCGCCTGAAGCGGCAGTTGAACTTCGTCGGCGCGAACCAGGTCACCATTCCGATCTTTCCCACCGATCAGCTCTCGACCGAAGACGTGACGATCCAGGTCGACGAGGGCACCGCGCTGGCTTTGAAGCGCCGTCCGGAGGTCCTCTCGACCGGATATCTGCTCGCCTCCGACGAGGTCCGCCTCGACTACTACACCCACCAGACGCTGCCCGGGTTGAACCTGGTCGGAAGCTACGGCTCCCGCGGTCTCGCCGGCATGGCGGTCGATCCCGTGACGGGCGCGGTCACCGACACGAATTTCTCGCAGACCTACCAGGACGTCTTCCACCGGCGGAATAAGAACTGGTCGATCGGTCTGAACTTTTCGTATCCGATCTTGAACCGCAGCGCGCGGGGCGCTCGCGGCGTCGCGAAGTACACCTACGAGTCCGACAGGGCCCGCTATGCCTCGGTCGTTCAGAACGTGGTCGTCGAGGTTCGCGGCGCCGCGCGCTCGATCGACACCGCGCG
>JBDTRB010000213.1:0-3907 GCA_039931865.1 Acidobacteriota bacterium
CTCCCGACCAGAGGGAGGGAGGAGCCTCTCGGGGCGGGAGCCGCAGCGAACGGAGCGACCAGGCCGGCGGTCGAGGCCGCATCCGGCCGAGCCGCCGGCCGGTGCCGTCGCCGCGCACGGCGACGGCAGCTCGCGCAGTGAGCGAAGGCGACGGTAGTGGTGGCGGTGCAGGGATTTGAACCCCGGACACAGCGGATATGAGCCGCTTGCTCTGACCAACTGAGCTACACCGCCCCGGGACGAGGACCGGGGATGCTAGCACGAGGACGCGCGCTGCCGCCTGTTCCGGAGCTACCATCGCGTCTCTGTCCACCATTCTCGAAGCGCTCGCCCGCGCCGCAGAGGCCGACCTCCTCCCGCGGGGAGGGAGCCTGTTGCTCGCGGTTTCCGGCGGCGCCGACTCGCTCGCCCTCCTGCACGCAACGTCTTCGGCCGCCCGCGGGTACGGCTGGCGCCTCTCGGTCGCCCACGTCCATCACGGGTGGCGCGGTGTCGAGGCCGACCGCGACCTCGCGTTCGTCCACGACCACGCCCGCCGACTGGAGCTCCCGTTCTTCCGGCGCTTCCGCGATGCCCGGGCAGAGGCTCGCCGGCACCGAGTGTCGCCGGAGGCCGGAGCGCGGCTCGCCCGCTACGGCGCGCTTCTCGAGATGAGCCGGGAGGCCGGGGCCGCGCGGATCGTCACGGCGCACCATGCCGGCGACGTCCTCGAGTGCTTTCTGCTGGCGCGGGAGCGCCGCGCCGGGATCTCGGGACTCGGCGGCCCGCGGGAGCTTCGGAAAGACGGGGTCGTCCGGCCCCTGCTCGGCGTCCCGCGGGGCGAGATCGTTTCGTTCCTTCGCTCGCGCGGCCTGTCCTGGAGACGCGACCGTTCAAACGGCGACCTCCGCCTGGCGCGCAACCGGATCCGGCGGGAAATCCTGGCCGCTCCGGCGAGGCTCATCCAGTCGTGGGAGGCCGAAGCGGAGCAATGGCGGCGGCTTCGCGACGAGCTCGACCGACAGTTTCTCGAGCGGATCGCGCCCGCCCTGCGGCCTGGACCCGGCTCTCTGGCGGTCGACGCCGCGCTGCTGCAGGGGTGCGCACCGGACCTGCAGAGGCGGGCTCTCGAATCGGCCGCGGCGCCATTTTCGCGCCCCGGTCGCCCGCCGATGACGGGCCGGGAGCGGGAAGAGGTCCGATCCCTTCTCTCGACGGGCCGGGACTTCCGGTTCGAGGCGGGCCGCCGGATCGCGATCCGCCGGCGTGGCGCCGTCCTCTCCTTCGGGCTCAGGCCGGGGCTCGAGGGTGTACGATCTGACACAACACCTGCGGGAGAAATCGTCCATGGAGAGCGTGCGCCTCGAGCCGAGATTTGACCCGGCGCAGATCAGCGCGCGGGTGAAAGAGATCGCCGCGCAGCTCGACCAGCAGTTCCCCCGGGAAGTCCCGGCCCTGGTCTCGGTCCTGAAGGGTTCTTCCTTCTTCTTAGCCGACCTCGCCCGCGAAATGAAGGTCCGCGTCGCGTGCGAGTTCATCGCGGTCAGCCGGCAGGCCTCCGAGCAGATCCTGCAGATCGACTTCGCGACGGCGTTCTCCCTCAAGCGGCCGGTCATCCTCTTGAAAGACGTGGTTCACAGCGGAGTGCTCGAGAGCTACCTGACCGCGCAGCTCGCCGCGGCGGGGGCGTCCCCGATCCGCCTCGTCTGTATCCTGGACAAGCTCGCCGAGAGGACCACCGACACGCTGGTCGACTTCTCTCTCTTTTCGACCGAAGGCGGCCGCTTCGCGGGGTACGGGATGGACCATGCGGGGCAATACGCGAATCTGCCTTACATTGCCGAGGTTTACGCATCCTCCTGATGCTCTCCGACTTTCCTGGACGGGAGCAATAAAGTCCGCCGGACCTCCGTTATGCTGAACGGGTTGAAGCCGTTTATTTCCGCAAGGAGTCACCGTTGAACGCGACGATCAAAAATCTTCTGCTGTGGATGGTCATCCTGGTTCTGATCATCCTCGCCTGGAATGTCTTCAAGACGGGGGCCACGGCCGTCGAAGAGGTCACTTTCTCCCGCTTCCTGACCCAGGTGAGCCAGGGGCACGTTCAGAAGGTCACGATTCGCGGAGACGAGATCCGGGGCACTTACGCGCCCTCCTCCGGCAAGCGCGAGACCCTCTTCAAAACGTACGCGCCCGCCTATCCGAAGCTCGTCGATGATCTCTCGGCGAAGGGCGTCGAGATCGAAGCCACCCCAACCAAAGATTCTTCGCTGGTCTCTGCGCTCGTCATGTACGGGCCGCTCATCCTGCTGGTCGCGATCTGGTTCGTGATCATGCGGCAGATGCAGGCCGGCGGAAACAAAGCGCTCTCCTTCGGGAAGTCGCGCGCCAAGCTCCTGACCCCGACGCAGAAGAAGGTCACCTTCAAGGACGTGGCCGGCGTCGAAGAGGCGAAGGTCGAGCTCCAGGAAATCATCGAGTACCTGAAGGAACCCCAGAAATTTCAGAAGCTCGGCGGGAAAATTCCGAAGGGCGTGCTCCTGATCGGTCCTCCGGGCACGGGAAAGACCCTGCTCGCGCGCGCTGTCGCGGGTGAGGCGAACGTCCCCTTCTTCACGATCTCGGGCTCCGACTTCGTCGAGATGTTCGTTGGCGTGGGCGCCTCGCGCGTCCGCGACCTATTCGAGCAGGGGAAGAAGAACGCGCCCTGCATCATCTTCATCGACGAGATCGACGCGGTCGGCCGCCATCGCGGCGCGGGCCTCGGCGGAGGGCACGACGAGCGCGAACAGACCTTAAACGCCCTGCTCGTGGAGATGGACGGGTTCGACACCAATGAAGGCGTGATCTTAGTCGCCGCGACGAACCGGCCGGACGTCCTCGACCCGGCTCTGCTTCGTCCCGGACGATTCGACCGGCGCGTCGTGGTCGACCGCCCGGACCTGCGCGGTCGCGAGCAGATCCTCCGGGTGCACACCCGCAACACGCCCCTCTCCGATACCGTCGACCTGTCCGTGATGGCGCGCGGCACCCCGGGTTTTTCGGGAGCCGACCTCGCCAATCTCGTGAACGAAGCGGCTTTGAACGCCGCCCGGTTCAACAAGAAAAAGGTCGAGATGATCGACTTCGAGTACGCCAAGGACAAGGTGATGATGGGTCCTGAGCGCAAGTCGATGATCATGACCGAGGAGGAGAAGCGCAACACCGCGTACCACGAGGGCGGGCACGCGCTCGTCGCGGCGCTCGAGCCGGATGCCGACCCCCTCCACAAAGTGACGATCATTCCGCGCGGTCGCGCTCTCGGCGTCACGATGCAGCTTCCCGCGGAGGACAAGTACTCGCACACCAAGGAGTATCTCGACGCGACGATCACGGTGATGATGGGCGGACGCATCGCGGAAGAGAAGTTCCTGGGCCACATGACGACCGGCGCCGGCAACGACATCGAAAAGGCGACGGACCTCGCCCGTAAGATGGTTTGCGAGTGGGGCATGAGCGAGCTCGGCCCCCTGACATTCGGCAAGACCGACGGAGAGGTGTTCCTCGGCCGCGACTTCGGTCACAACCAGGACTACTCCGAGGCCACCGCGAACCTGATCGACGCGGAGGTCCGGCGGATCGTGACGGCGGCGTACGATCGCGCGAAGAAGCTGATCGGCGAAAACGAAAAGGCGATGCACCGGCTGGCGCGCACCCTGCTCGAAAAAGAAGTTCTCGACGGCGAAGAGGTCCTGCAGATCCTGTCCGAGGAAACGGGCGTCGACATCGCGAAGCTGCGCAAGTCCGGCCCCCCGCGGCCCCCGATCGTGGCGCCTCCCGGGATCCCGGAGCCCTCGGGCGACATGACCGGGCTGATGCCGGAACCCGCATAGGACCGTCGCCTCCGCTCACTCCGGGACGTGCCGTTCGCTGCGGCGAACGGCACCGG
>JBDTRB010000214.1:0-3794 GCA_039931865.1 Acidobacteriota bacterium
AGGCTAGCATTCGCGAATGGACCCGGAAGATCCCGTCCCTCCCGTTCTTCCCTGGCGGGCGACGGCGAAGAGAACGCCGAGGTGGCCCGAGGGGTACTGGAAGCGGGTCGTCTGGCGGGGCCTGCGCCTGAAGTGCCCGGTCTGCGGGGTGGGCGATCTCTTCCGCAGCTACTTCGTCATGTGGGACCACTGCAAGGCCTGCGGCGTCTCCTTCGCCCGCGAGCACGGACAGTGGGTCGGGTCGCTCGACATCAACACGTTCTTCACGGCGTTCCTCCTGATGATCGGCGTGGGCTTTGGCCCGCTCTGGTCGCTGCGGACGAGCCTGATCGTCTGGTGCTCGGCGGCCGTGCTCGTACCCCTCGTGAGTTTTCGGTTCGTTCGGGGAGTGTGGACCGCGATCGTTCACCTGACGGGCGGCGTGTACTAGCGCCGCCCGAACTGCCGCACGAACCTACAGTGCGGCGATCAACGCATCGAGGGTCGTGATGTGCCTCTGCTGGGCGGGGATGAGCGACTCGGAAATGAGCCGGCGGGCCGGCTCGTCGACGGAGTCGAGCGCCTCGCGATAGTCCTTCAGGCCGTGCTCCTCGCCTTCTTTCAGGGCCTTCAAGGCCGACGCGTCGCCAAAGAGGCTCGCGGCCCCCTGGATCGTCTTCGCGTAGGCGCCCCACGCGCCCGAAGCATCGTCGGCCTCGCCGCCCGCGCGGCGGATCTCGTCGCGAAGCCGCTGAGCATGCTCGCCATGTTCCTGGGAGACAGCGCGCAGCTGGACGCCCTCACCCTGCCGGTCGCCGCCGACCTTCTCAATCGCCATCTTGTAAGTCTCCGCCGCGGAGATCTCCCCGCGAAGAAGCGAGTTCAGCTGTTCCACGCAACGGTCCAGAGTTCGGTCAGTCATGGGCGTTCCTCCAAAGGTCCCCGGTGCAACAAGTGTTCCTTTCCTGTCCCTGAGTCGTCACGCCACTCCGCGGGAGAGAGATAAGAGCTGCGCCACCGCCACGATGGTGGCTAAGCTCGCCCCGAGAGGAGTCTCCCGACCAGAGGGAGGGAGGAGCCTCTCGGGGCGGGAGCCGAAGCGAACGAAGGGAGCAGGCGAGCGGTCGAGCCGACAGGCGAGCCGCTCGCCGGTGCCTTCGCCGCGCACGGCGAAGGCAGCTCCCGCAGTGAGCGGAGGCGACGGTGGCGTGGAGCTTGCTATCCCCTCCCGCCAAGGAGGGCCACTAACGATGGGCATTCTTGGATGGATCATCTTCGGACTCGTGATCGGCGCCCTGGCGAAGTTCATCATGCCCGGGCGGGACGGAGGCGGAATCATCGTGACGACCCTGCTTGGAATGGTAGGGGCGCTTCTCGGAGGATTCCTCGGTCGCGCACTCGGTCTCTACCGCGAGGGAGAGCCGGCGGGATTCATCGGTGCGCTGGTCGGAGCACTCGTCGTCCTTTTCATCTACCGGGCCATGATGGGGCGCAAGCGCCTGGCGTAACGCTTCATGCGGTGACTGTGTCTGAATCTGTGCAGGGGCCTTCGGGCCCCGCACCTTTTTTTACCCGGACTTTTCTGCGAGACTGCTTCATTCAATGAGTCAAGATCCAGGGAAGCAGAAGCCGGACGCACATAAGCAGAAGCAGAAGTCCGAGTCGGAACGAAGGGCCGAGCCGCGCCGGCGGGTATCGCGGCGGGCGCATCGGCGGATTCCGGTCGCTCCCGACGCCTCCGAGCGCCGGCAGGAAGAGCGCCGGGAGAAGGCGCGCGACTCTTCCCCTCGCTGACGAAACCGGTCTCTAGACGTCAGGAGGCGGAGGGCGCCGTGTGTGAAAACCGGTGCGCTTCTGGAATTCGGCACCGATCGCGACGAGGGTGTCTTCGCGAAACGGGGCGGCAAGCACCTGCAGCCCTGTCGGAAGCCCGCCCCGGCCGAATCCGTCCGGGATCGAGAGCGCGGGGTAACCGAGGAGATTCCCCGCCTGGATGAGTCCTCCGATCGGCGAGACGAAATTCTGCGGCCGGTCCCGAGCGAGCTCGGGAAAGGACTTGTCGAAGTCGAGCGCGATCGGGTTGGCGACAGTGTCCCGCGTGGGCGCGGCGAGGACGTCGTAGCGCTCGAACAGTGCGGCGACGGGATCGCGCATCTTTTCCCGCAGCCTCATCGCCTGCAGGTAGTCGACGGCGGGGACCATCGCGTTCGCGTAGCCTCCCACCCGATCCGCTTTCGCGCGAAGCTCTTTCAGCCTTCCGGACTCGATCAGCTCGAGAAACGCGCTCGCACCTTCCGCCGCCACGATCGTGCCGGTGCAGAGGCCGTACGGGAAATCCGGGAGCTCCGCGTCGGAGCTCACGTCCGAGAAGCGCTCGAGCACCGCGACCGCTTCGCGGAAGTTGCGGCCGACTTCCTCCTGGATGAAGTCGGTCGCTCCTCGCAGGACCCCGACGCGCAGACGGCGGCCAGCATGCCGGCGAAGAAACGGCGCGACCGGAACCGAGGTGGGATCTCTGGGGTCCGGTCCCTCGATCACCCGCAGGACCACACCGCAGTCTTCCGCCGAGCGCGCGAGCGGGCCGAGCTTGTCGAGGGTCCACGAGAGCGCCATCGCGCCGTGCCGTGACACGCGGCCATACGTGGGGCGCAGCCCGGTAACGCCGCAGTAGGCCGAAGGCGTGAGAATCGAGCCGACCGTCTCCGATCCGATCGCAAACGAGACGAGGCCGGCGGCCACCGCGGCGCCCGGGCCGCTCGAGGATCCGCCGCTCCAGTGCTCGCGATTCCACGGATTCAGCCCGGGCCCGGTGAAGGACGCGTCGGCGTTGTTGTAGCCCATGCCTCCCGCGAGCTCGACCATCGCGAGCTTCGCCGTCAGGATCGCGCCGGCCTCACGCAGGCGGCGGATCACGGTCGCGTCTTCGTCGAAACGCTGATCGCGGAACGGCGCAGCGCCCCAGGTCGTCGGCATCCCGCGCGTCGCGAGGAGGTCCTTGGCTCCGTACGGAATGCCGTGGAGCGGCCCGCGCGAGCGATGCCGTGCGAAATCCTTCTCCGCCTCGCGCGCCTCGTCCACGGCCTCGCGGCCGGCCAGCGTAACGACCGCGTTCAGCGGGCGGCCGAGGCGCTCCAGGCGTTCGAGAGACGCCTCGACAAGAGCGACGGGAGAGAGCCGGCGCGCGCGGAGGAGCCTGCCGAGCTCGGCGATCGGGCGAAAGAGGAGATCGGCGGCGGGGGTCACGGGCGGCCCGCCCGGAAGATCGCCACCGGTTCCTCTCCATTGCCGAGCTTGACCCCCCGCAGCCGCGCTCCCCGACGCTCGAGCGCCCGCACCCGGTCGTCGAGAAGGGAGAGCTCCTCGGTCGAGAGAAATTTGCCGTACCGTTCGCGGGCGAGCTGGACGAGAGCCTCGGCCCGGGGATCGGGGGGCGCCGGCGTCGGCGTGGGCGGCGCAGCCGGTGTCGCCGTGGGCGTCGTCGCGCCCTTCACCGGAACGGACCCGGGGCTGGCGGCCGCGGCCGCGGCGGCGGCGGCCGCGACGACGCGGAAGAAACTCCTGCGGGTACTCGGCATGAGCGCCTCCGGTTGAATTCTTCGAGACGGGCAGGCCGATTCTACGTTTGCCGGCGCGGCGCGCGCCTTGCCGCACCCGGCGCCCTCTGGGATGATTCCGGCGAAGCAAAGCGATTCCCGAAAAGAGAGGCCCCATGCGCCGAGTCCTCGCGAGCGTCGCGGTCACAATTTTTCTGATCTGCGAAGGGTGCGCGTCCACCGGCAGGCCCGAAGACGCGCGTTCGGAGATCCTGCGCCTCG
>JBDTRB010000215.1:0-3770 GCA_039931865.1 Acidobacteriota bacterium
TGCCGACGGGAGTCGGCGAGCCGAAACTCCTGCCCGCGCGCACGGGCGCCGGAACTTTTCTCTGGGCGGACTGGCTCCCCAACGGGAAAGAGATCCTTTACGACGCGGACGACCCGGGCAAGGGAGCCCGGCTGTATCTCCAGGACGTGGCGAGCGGGCAGATCCGGCCCGTCTCGCCCTATGGCGTCTCGCTTCTCTTTTATTCGCACCTGATCAGCCCGGACAGCCGCGTCGTCGCCGCCCGAGGCCCCGACCAGAAAATCCACCTCTATCCGTTGGGCCCCGGCGAGGTGAGGGAGATCCCGGGACTGGCGTCGGGAGAAGAGCCGATTCGTTGGAGCGCGGACGGACGGCTCTTGTATATCTACCGGCCGGGCGAGCTGCCGGCGCGAGTCTCGAGGCTCGACGTGGCGACCGGCACGCGGGAACCGTGGAGGGACCTGCTCCCCCCGGATTCCGCCGGCGTCGTCTCGATCCGGCCGCCCGTGATCGCCGCGGACGGATCCGCGTGTGTCTACAGCTACAGCCGTTTCATTTCGGAGCTTTTTCTCGCGGAGGGTCTGCGCTGAAATTCGGGCGCGCACGAGAGACTCGCAGGTCGCCCTCAGTTTTCAGGTTTCCCTCATGCCGAATCGCGAGGGCGCGGTTCGGCGCGTATCATTCGGTTCCAGATCCATGACCCTGTCCGCGGGCTCCCGCCTCGGCCCTTACGAGATCCTCTCGCCGATCGGTGCCGGAGGAATGGGAGAGGTGTATCGGGCGAAGGACCCTCGGCTGGGGCGGGACGTCGCCATCAAGGTCCTGCCCGATTCCTTCTCCGCCGATCCGGACCGGCTGCGCCGCTTCGAGCAGGAGGCGCGGGCGGCTGGAGTGCTCAACCATCCGAACCTGACGGCCGTCTACGACGTCGGCGAACACGAGGGATCTCCGTACGTCGTTACCGAGCTCCTCGACGGAGAGACGCTCGGGAAGCGCCTCGCCGCCGGCGCGCTCCCGCCGCGCAAGGCGACCGACGTCGCGATCCAGATTGCGCACGGCCTCGCCGCAGCCCACGAGAAGGGCATCGTGCACCGGGACCTGAAGCCGGAGAACCTGTTCCTCGTCCGGGATGGTCGCGTGAAGATCCTGGATTTCGGTCTTGCAAGTTGGCGGCCGCTCGACGCCGCCGGACGAGAGCAAACGGCCGCAGGGCAAGATCCCATGGCGAAAATCCCTCTCACGTCGTTTCCGACCGTCGACGCGCCCCTCACCGAGCCGGGAACGGTCATGGGGACGGTGGGCTATATGTCGCCGGAGCAGGTCAAGGGCCAGGCCGCCGACCATCGCTCCGACATCTTCTCCTTCGGCGCGATCCTGTACGAGATGCTCGCCGGCCGCCGCGCGTTCCAGCGCGACACCGCCGCGGAGACGATGACGGCGATCCTGAGGGAGGACCCGCCTGTCCTCTCGGAGTCCGGGGTGAAGGCCTCGCCGGGCCTCGACCGCATCGTCCAGCACTGTCTCGAGAAGAACCCGAGCGAGCGGTTTCAGTCCGCGAGCGACCTCGCTTTCGATCTCCAGAATCTCTCGATCGGGACCGTCGCCGCTCCCGCCGAACCAGCGCGGACCTTTCCAAAAAGGCTCTGGATCGCGGCCGCAGGCGCCGCCATCTTCGCAATCTATTCGGCGGCTCTCTTATGGGAGGGAAACCGAACCCGCTCCCACCCGCCGCCGGACTTTCAGCAGTTGACCTTCCGCCGTGGGCTCGTCCGGCACGCACGGTTCGCGCCCGACGGCCAGACCATCGTCTACGCCGCTGCCTGGGATGGAAAGCCGCTAACCGTCTACTCGACGAGGGCGGGCAGCATCGGGTCCACCGCATTCGAGCTGCCGAGCGCAGGGATCCTCGCAATCGGTCCGGCCGGCCAGATGGCGCTGCAGCTCGGAGGCCACGCCACCGAACCCTACGTGACCTCCGGAACGCTGGCGGAGTCTCCTCTGACGGGAGCCGAGTCGCCGCGCGAGATTCTGCAAGGCGTGCAGTGGGCGGACTGGTCGCCCGACGGAAAGACGATCGCCGTCGTGCGCGACGTCGGCGGTCGAAACCGTCTCGAGTCTCCCGTGGGGAAGGTCCTTTTCGAAACTCCCGGATGGATCGCAGACCCCCGCTTCTCGCCCTCCGGTGACGCCATCGCCTTCGTCAGCCACTGGACGCGCTCGGGCGACATGGGCGCTGTGATGTTCGTCGGGAAGGATGGGAAACCGAAGACGCTTTCCGAGGGATGGTCGAGCCTTCAGGGACTCGCATGGCGCCCGGACGGGCGCGAGATCTGGTTCACAGCGACGAAGTCGGGCGGCAACAGGGCGCTCCAGGTGGTGGACCTCGCCGGAAAATTGCGGTTGGCCTACCGGCAGGGAGGCTCCCTCACTCTCCTGGACATCTCCTCCCAGGGAGCCGTGCTTCTCGCCACGGATGACCTGCGAGTGGGCATCTCGGGTCAATGGCCGGGCGACGCGAAGGAGAGGGACCTCTCCTGGCTCGACTTCTCGGCGCTCCGCGACCTCTCTCCGGACGGCGCCCGGATCCTCTTCGACGAATCGGCGGAAGGAGGAGGACCGGACGGAACCATCTACATGAGAAAGGCCGACGGCTCGCTCCCCATCAAGCTCTCATTCGGGGTGGCGCTCGAGATGTCGCCGGACGGCCGCTGGGCGCTCGCGGGCAATCCGAAAGAGCGGAACACGCTGCGGCTTCTGCCTATCGGTCCGGGAGAGACCCGGCAGCTCCCTCCCGAAAAATTCTCCATTGAATGGGCTTCCTGGTTTCCCGATGGAAAGACAGTCCTGATCGCAGGAACCGAGACGGGGCATGGGCTGCGTTTGTACGTCCAGGATGTCAACGGATCGGCGCCGCGGGCGGTGACCCCGGAGGGGCTGCGCCTGATTCCTTACTCTCATCTGATATCGCCCGACGGAAAGCTCTTTTTTGCCATCGCTCCGGACGGCCCGCCGACGCTGTTTTCACTCGACGGCGGAAAGCCGCGCCCCATTCCCGGTCTCGCGCCCGACGAGGTCCCGTGCGCCTGGGAGGGGAGCGGCCGCTTCCTGTTCGTCTACCGGCCCGGAGAGCTGCCGGCGCGCACCTCGCGGATCGACGTCGCCACCGGCGCGCGTCTGCCGTGGAAGACGATGATCCCGGACGATCCGACCGGCGTCACTTTCATCCGTCCTCCTCACTTCTCGCATGACGGAGAGACCTATGCGTACAGTTACGCGAGGCGGCTCTCGAACCTCTATCTCGTGAAAGGTCTTCGGTGAGCCTCGCCCCTGGCACCCGCCTCGGCCCTTACGAGATCGTGGCGCCGCTCGGCGTGGGCGGCATGGGAGAGGTGTACCGGGCGCGCGACGGGAAGCTCCATCGCGAGGTGGCGATCAAGGTCTTACCGGAGGCGTTCGCCAGGGACGCCGAGCGGCTGGCGCGGTTCCGGCGCGAGGCGCAGGTCTTAGCGTCGCTCAATCACCCGCACATCGCGTCGATCTACGGGCTCGAGGAGTCCGGCGGCGTCGAGGCGCTGGTGCTGGAGTTGGTCGAGGGCGAAACATTGGCCGAGCGGATCGCGCGCGACACGGTCCCGGTCGATGAAGCTTCGAAGATCGCCTGTCAGATCGCCGAGGCGCTTGCCGCGGCCCATGAAAAGGGAATCATCCATCGGGACCTGAAGCCGGCCAACGTCAAGTTGACGGCGGACGGTCAGGTCAAGGTCCTCGACTTCGGTCTGGCGAAGCTGCTC
>JBDTRB010000216.1:0-3741 GCA_039931865.1 Acidobacteriota bacterium
GTCCGACGGATCCGGTCGCGCCCGTCACGCCGATCGGACCCTGAGGACCGATCGCCCCGACGGGACCCTGCGGTCCCACGGATCCGTTCGCGCCCGGCGCGCCCGCCGCGCCTTCCTGCGCGAGAAGACTCCACGACGCGGGCGAGCTCGCGGGCGACTGCCCGACGTTGCCGCTCGCGAGACTCACATAGCTCGATCCGTTGAAGCTCACCGCGTCATCGGACGCGTAGGTCGTCGTGTTGCTCCACGCTCCCTGCCATGTCAGTCCCCTCGATCCGACCGCACCCTGAGAACCCGTCGCGCCCGTCGCTCCCGTCGCGCCCACCGGGCCCTGCGGACCGAGCGACCCGGTTGCGCCAACCGAACCCTGCGGACCGATGGCGCCGGTCGCGCCCGTCGCTCCGGCGAGACCCTGCGGTCCGATCGCGCCCGTTGCACCGGTCGGACCCACAGCGCCCTGTGGGCCGAGCGAGCCCGTCGGCCCGATGGGACCCTGCGGCCCCATCGCTCCCGGGCCACCGTCTGAACCCGCGGCTCCCTGAGGTCCGGTGGCTCCCGTCGCCCCCTCTTGCGCGAGCAGGCTCCAGAACGCGGGCGCGCTCGCCGGCGGCTGGGCCACGTTGCCGCTCGCGAGACTCACATAGCTCGATCCGTTGAAGCTCACCGCGTCATCGGACGCGTAGGTCGTCGAGTTGCTCCATGCTCCCTGCCAGGACAGTCCCTTCGCGCCCGCGGCGCCGGCCGGACCCTGAGGGCCGAGGCCTCCCGTCGGGCCCGCGCTCCCCGTCGCCCCGGCGGGTCCTGTGGCGCCCGTCGAGCCGGTGGCTCCGACCGGACCCTGAGGGCCGATCGATCCGGTTGCGCCGAGCGGACCCTGCGGCCCGGTCGCGCCCGTCGCGCCCGTCGCGCCGACGGGGCCCTGAGGTCCGAGGGCCCCTGCCGCACCCGCCGTCCCCTGCTGCGCGAGAAGACTCCATTGCGCGGGGGAGGAGTCGGGCTGATTACCGATGTTGGCTGCAACGAGGCTGATGTAGCTCGAGCCCCCGAATCGCACGGCGTCATCCTTCGCGAAGGCGACCGCCGCGTCCCACGCGTTCTGCCACTGGAGACCCTTCGCGCCCGCGGCGCCCGGCGCACCGGCGGTCCCCTGTGTTCCGGACGGCCCCTGCGGCCCCTGTGCTCCCTGTGGCCCAAGAGGCCCCGACGCTCCCGTCGCGCCCTGAGGTCCCATGGGGCCCGTCGCGCCGGTCGCACCGGTTGGCCCCGTCGGCCCAACAGGGCCCTGGGGTCCCGCGGGAACCGACGTCGAGACCGTGAGGGTCTGCCCGCTCGGAGTCAGAGTGACGTTCGTGCCCGCGGTCAGGATGACGTCGCCGGAAAGGCTGTTCAGAGTCGTGACGCTCGGGTCGGCGGCGTAGTAGCCGTTCACGTCCACGATCAGATCGACGCTCCCTGCGTTGGAGGGGCCGTTGACGCTCACGCCGATTCCCGAGCCCACGCCGAGGCCGATGACCGCCGCGTTCGAGATCGCGACCTCCACCGGATCCCAGTTGAGCGACGAGGTCGTCGGAGGGGAGCCGCCCTGGGGATAGACGATCAGATTTCCACCCGTCGTCAGCGACGTCACCGCGAAGTTGAAGGAGACGGCTGCGGCAGACACAGGAACGCCGCACTGCCCGCCGATCGCAAAGTTCCGCGGCGAGAATGCGGGCAGCGACGGCGGACCGTACTGGCCCCCGAAGCCGTTTCCCCGCGTGTCGATCACCCGGCAGGGCGTCAGCGAATGAAATGCGAGAGCCGCTCCGACGGTGGCGGCCGCTTCGATCGTCCTGGTGGAGCGTCCGGCGGATGGCGCCGCCGTGGCGCCGGGAACCCAGTAGGGCGGCGCCGCCCAGTTCTGGAGCTCCTGCGCCCCGACGATCGAGGAGAAGAGAGCGAGCCCCAGGCAAACCGACAGAACGATCCGATTGCGCATGATTTCTCCTGGCGAAGACCTGTCGGCCCGCCTTTTCTTGTATTTCAATGGTGTTTCCATGCGAAAGAAGAGCAAGGGGGGTGCCCGGAGAATCGGGGGCGCCGAAAAGCGGTCAATTCCTGATTAAAGCCCGCTGATGAAGGAGTTACGAGGGCGGACGCGACGCGGACGCTCGCCCTCTTTCAAGTCCTCCGTGACAAGGCTTCGCCGCCCCGTCAGGCCATGATGACGAAAATATGTACAGACCGGTACGCCGGAAAAACACACACCACTGGAGTGGAATGGCGGCCACGGGGGATTCGAGGACAATCCGAAAACCTCATTGGCCGGTGGAAGGTTCGTTCACCTTTGTTACTGTCGCCGTTCGTGAAAAACCTGCCGGGAGGACCGCGCCTCCGGCCGCGTCGAGCGAACCGCCGCGAGGTCGCGCTCTGTCTGGCGGGCGTCGCCCTCGCCATGGCCGGCCTCGGGCAGGAACGCGACGTGCCTTTCTGGGCAAACGAGGTGCCCGCGGCGATCCGGTCGGAGATCGACGGAAACGCGGCGCTGGAGACCGTGCGCGAGCTCGGCCGCTTCCACCGGGTGCACGGCTCGCCGGGGTACGCGGCCGCCGCCCGGCGCGTGCGGGAGAAGGTCGCCGCCGCGGGGCTCGTGAACGCCACAGTCGAACAGTTTCCCGCGGACGGATCGACGCGCTATGCGCATTTCCGAAGCTACCCCGGCTGGGAAGCGGCCGAAGCGGTGATCGAGGAGACGAGTTCCGGCCGCGTCCTCGCGCGATTTCCAGAGGTGCCCGTCGCGCTCGCCGATTACAGCCAGGACGCGGACCTCTCGGCGGATCTGGTCGACGTCCGCGCGGGAACGTTTCCGGCTGACTACGCCGGTGGCGACGTCCGCGGAAAGATCGTCCTTGCGGACGGCGATCTGCCCGGGGTGCACCGGCGCGCCTGTGAAGAGCGCGGCGCCCTCGGGATCCTGTCGGACTTTCCCAACCAGACCACCGCGTGGTCCGGCGACGACCGGGACCTCGTTCGGTGGGGTCACCTCTCCCCGTATCAGAAGGGGAACCGGTTCGCGTTCATGATCTCCAAGAGGCAGGCGGAAGATCTGCGGCGCCGCCTGGCGGCCGGAGAGCGGATCACCCTTCACGCGCGGGTCCGGGCACGCATCGTCCCTGCGACCTACGACGTCGTCGACGCCACGATTCCCGGAACCGACTCTTCCGCGTGCGAGATCGTGCTGACCGCTCACCTGTGCCATCAGTCCGCCGGCGCGAACGACAACGCGTCCGGC
The DNA here is from genome assembly GCA_039931865.1 of Acidobacteriota bacterium. Lineage (GTDB taxonomy): Bacteria > Acidobacteriota > Thermoanaerobaculia > UBA5066 > Gp7-AA6 > JALYUA01. Next base: position 3,269 of record JBDTRB010000216.1, read on the forward strand.
AGCGCCGCGATCCTCGAAATCGCGCGCGCTCTTCAGTCCGCGATCACGAAAGGAAAGCTTCCGAGGCCCAAGAGGACGATCCGATTCCTCTGGCTCCCTGAGATCGCGGGCTCCCAGGCGTGGCTCGTGCGCCATCCCGAGATCGCGCGCCGCCTCGTCGCGGGCATCCACATGGACATGGTCGGCGGGCTCCTTTCCACGACGAAAGGCACCTTCCATCTCTCACGGTCCGCCGGAACCCTCCCGCACGTCGCGAACGTGATCGCCCGCGCATGGCTCGACCACGTCCTGCGCGCCTCCGCGAAGTACGCCGAGCGAGGCGGTGACGCCGCAAGGGGACTCGTCTGGCCGCCCGGCTCACGCGAGTCATTCCTGGGAGACATGCGCGCGCTCGAGATGGGAAGCGATCACGAGGTTTTCCAGGACTCGAGCTTCGGCGTGCCGATGGTGTATTTCCACGACTGGCCCGACGT
>JBDTRB010000217.1:0-3693 GCA_039931865.1 Acidobacteriota bacterium
ACCGGCTCGACATGCTGGCGACCGGAGTCCGCACTCCGGTCGGGGTGAAGGTCTACGGACCCGACTACCCTGCCATCGAGGCCGTCAGCCTCGAAATCGAGGGCGCCCTCAAAGACCTGCCGGGGGCGCGGAGCGTGTACGCGGAACGAACCACCGGAGGCTCCTACCTCGATTTCGTGGTGAACCGCGACGCGGCCGCGCGCTACGGGCTTTCCGTGATGCAGATCGAGAACACGCTCGAAGCCGCTACGGGAGGCAAGATGGTCACGACCACGGTCGAGGGCCGCCGCCGCTTCACGGTTCTCGTGCGCTACCCGCGCGATTTCCGAAGCGACCTCGAGTCGCTGCGACGCGTCCTCGTCATGACGCCATCCGGTGCCCAGGTCCCGATGGGACAGCTTGCGACGCTGTCCGTGGTGTCCGGGCCGCCCATGTACAAGGACGAGAACGGCCGCCTCTCCGGGATCGTCTACGTCGACACCACGGCGTCCGACCTCGTGGGTTTCGTCCGCGCCGCGCAGCGCCGCGTGGCCGAGCGCGTCAAGCTGGCGCCGGGCGTGACTCTCGACTGGGCGGGTCAGTTCGAGTTCCAGGTGCACGCGCGGAAGACCCTTCAAGTGGTTCTGCCGATCGTCTTAGCCGTGATCTTCGTCCTGCTGACGATGACCTTCCGCTCGGCGTCGGAAGCGATGATCGTCATGCTCTCGGTCCTCTACGCGATGACGGGGGGCGTCATCCTGCAGTGGCTGCTCGGCTACAACTTTTCCGTCGCGGTCTGGATCGGTTACATCGCGCTGTACGGGGTGGCGGTCGAGACCGGCGTCGTGATGGTCATCTACCTCCACGAGGCGCTCGACCACCGCATCGGTCGGGGGGCGCTGACCCGAGAGGACATCCTCGAAGCGACACGTGAGGGTTCCGTCCTGAGGCTCCGACCGAAGCTCATGACGGTTGCTGCCGCGACCCTGTCTCTCGTCCCGATTTTCTGGTCGACGGGCACGGGCTCCGAAGTGATGCGCCCGATCGCGACCCCGATCGTTGGCGGCATGATCACCTCGACCATTCATGTGCTCCTCGTCACTCCGGTCATCTTTCTGCTGATGAAGGAGCGGGCCCGCAAGCGAGGCACGCTACGTGCCTCCGGAATGGACACGGGCGAACGCCACCCTTCTTGATCTTTGAGCCGGCGGTCCGGTTGTCGGCAGCTGAGGTGGCCGGGAATTCGATTCTTGCTCTGGAGCTTGTAGAAGAACGAAAGAAGGACTGTATGAAGACAAGAATCGCAATCGTTGCAGCGCTGGCCATCGGATTCGCAGTCGCATCCTCCGCACTCGCTCAGACTCATACGGCTCCGAAGAGCGACGTTCCGGCGGACCTGGCGAAAGAGGCCAGGGTCAGCCTCGAGGACGCTCGAAAGACGGCCCTGGCGGCTGTCCCCCGTGGGAAGGTGCAGTCCGAGGAGCTCGAGCGCGAGAAGGGTCTGCTCATTTATTCGTTCGACATCAAGGTGGACAGAAAGTCCGGCATCGAGGAAGTCGGCGTCGACGCGATGACCGGCAAAATCGTCGAGAAGAAGCACGAGAGCGCGAAGTCGGAAAGGGCGGAGAAGAGGGCCGACAAGAAAAAGGCCTGACGGACGGGATTTCGGAACCTCTCGACCGGCGCCAGAGGCATCTCGCTCGCACCTTCGTCGCTGTCGAGGCACACCACGACCCGGCGTCAGCCGCGGGGAGTGCCCTCGACGGCCGGGGGGCCCATCCCCGCGGCGACCGCGACCGCGGTGCGCTTCCGCAGCATCAGGAGCGACGCGACGAGCGCCACGATCATGACGGTCAGGAGTCCCAGCTCGAGCATCGCGTGTCGGAAGGGGACTTCCTCCATCGTCTTTTCGGCCGAAACCGCGAGCTGCGCGGTGACGATCAGGATCCGCCGCGTCGCGGCGATGAGGCCGACGACGAGAAAGGGCTCCGGCACGAGGGCGTGCTCCTGAAACGAGACCTTCACCGTGTAGAGGAGCTCGATGATCATGAGCACCAGGAGAATTCGATCGAGAACGCCGACGATCTCGACCGGCGAGGCTCCGGATCGCAGGCTCTGCAGAAGGGCGGCGGCTCCCCCCACCACGAGCGCGCCCGCGCTGACGGCCAGGAGAAGCCCGAGGCTGACATACACCACGTCTTCGGCGACGGTAAAACCGACGGCGATGAACCCGCGGAGCGCGCCGGCGGGCTTCTCCACCCGGGTCGTCCCGCTCTCCGGATCCCGCTGCCTGGTCATCGCTCTCCTCGGATCTGCCGATTATTCCAGGGCCACGGCCTAGGGAGCCAGATCGCCAGTCTTCCGACCCGCGACGGGCCGCTCGATCCGGGCGGTCCCCCCGGCGCCGAGCCAGTCCTCCCTCTGCTTGCCGAAAGGACTCAGGAGAAGCTTCGGCAACGTGACGTCCCCGGCACGCTGCCAGGCGGGGACCCCGATCTCGATCTCCGACTGCGGAACGGAGAGGACCGCCGTTCCATGAAGGTAGTCCCAGACGGACAGCAGGCTCGACCAGTTGGAGTCCGTTTCGTTTCGCCAGTCCGAATGGTGAATCCCGTGCATGCGCGGCGTCACGACGATCCTCACGAGCACGCGCTCGAGAGCGAGCGGAAGGCGCGTGTTCGAGTGGTGGAACAGGATCGAAACGAACAGAAGCAGCTGGTAGAGCCAGATCGCGGCCGGGCTCGGTCCGATCGCGAGGATCTGAAGGAGGCGCCATCCGACGGACAGCGTCATTTCGGCGAAGTGAAATCGCAGCGCCGTCGACGCATCCATGTCGCGGTCGATGTGATGAACGAGGTGGAATCTCCAGAAGAAGCCGACGCGGTGATTGAGCCGGTGCCAGTGCCAGAGCGTGTAGTCCATGAGGAGGATTCCGAGGACGAGGGCCACCGCCGGCGGCAGATCGACGACTCTCAGAATTCCCCATCCGTGCCGCTCCCCCCACGCGGCGACCGGCGCGATGAGCGGCGCCTGCAGCAACGTGATCACCGCGAGCGAGAGGCCGCCCATCGTCACGTTGCGGGCGGTCCGCCGGAGCCTCGATTCCACCCGGTCGCGGAGAGGCCGCGCGGTTTCCGTCAAGGCCGTCGCCAGAAACGCGAACGCCACCACGGCGCCGGTGATCGCCATCGAGCTCGCGGGCATTCCTTAGAGTAACGCCGCCGACACCCGTTCGTCCCAGGCTGGAGCTTCGCCCTCGGCTAAAATCTCGAGGCGAGGAGTTCCCATGGCGTCTTCCGAGGACTGCGGCTGTTCTGTCGAAGACAAGGAAATCGGGTCGTGTTACTGCGCCCTCGAACCGCTCGTCCAGGCCGTCGGCCGGCGACACGCGCTGCAGGTCTTGAACGTGATCGCGGACGGAGAGCAAACCCACTTCAATGAGATTCAGGAGCGTCTCCGCGGCCTGTCTTCCTCGACGCTCGCCGAGCGCCTGCACGAGCTCGAAAGGGTGGGCCTCATCCTTCGCCGCATCGAGACCGAAGAACCGCTCCGGTCCGAATACCGGCTCACCGGGAAGGGCCGGACGCTTCGAGAATCTCTCCGCCGGCTCTTTCTCTCGCCAGGACCGCAGAACCAGGATCGAGAGCCGGATCGCCGGACCTAGCTGTAAAGGCTCAAGAGGTTGTTCACCCGGGCTCCTCGGAGGGAAGCTGT
>JBDTRB010000218.1:0-3596 GCA_039931865.1 Acidobacteriota bacterium
CTAGCTGGCGCCTTCCGCTTCCGACCTCACGCGATCCCCTTCACGGAGCTGCACGGCGCCGGGAGCCGCAACGAGCTTCTCTCCGCCCTGCAGGCCCGACGTGACTTCCACCTGTCCCTGGACCTCTCCGCCCGACTGAACCGGGAGGAAGTGCGCCCTGCCCTCGAGGACGCGAAACACGCCGGTCTTTCCGTTTGACGTCGAGAGCGCGCTCTTCGGCACGAGGATTCTGGTCCGATGGCTCTTGCCCGACGTGGGCTCCGACGTGAAGGCCACGCGAGCCGACAGGTCGGGCAGAATCTTCTCGTCGGCATCGTCGATGGTCACCTTGACGCGGACTGTGGCCTTCTGCCGGTCCGCAGCGGGAACGATCTGCCGGAGATGGCCGTGATACGTCTTGTCCGGAACGGCGTCGAGCGCGATCTCCGCCGGCTGGCTCGGCGCGAGACGCGAGAGGTTCGATTCGTTCACGTCGGCGCCGACATAAAGCGACGAGAACTCAACCAGGGTGACGATCGCTCCCCCGGAGCCTCCGCCCGACGGGGACGATCCAAACGGCGAGACCGCCTCCCCGACGAATGCCCGCTTCGCGGTGACGACTCCGGCGAAGGGCGCGCGGATCTCGGTGTAAGCGAGCAAAGCGCGCACGTACTCGACGCGGGCGCGCGTGGAGGATTCCTGCGCCACGGCCGAATCCAAAACTGACTGGGGAGCAAGCCCCTCCGTCGTGAGGGATTTCTGCCGGGCGAGCTCCGCCCGGGCGTTCACCCACGAGGCTCGCGCCTCCGAAAGCTGCGCGTCGATGTCCGTGTGATCGAGCCGGGCGATGACCTCGCCCTTTTTGACCCGCGAGCCTTCGGTTACGTTCAGCTCCGTGATTCGCGACGTGATCTTCGGAGACAGGTCCGCCTTGCGCTCGGCTTCGACGTACCCGGTCGATGTCAGAACGGTCGTCGCCTGCCCCTCGGTAACGACCGAGGCGGTGACCAGATCCACCTTCTTCGGACGAAGCGAGCGGCCCGCAAAGAGATAGGCCGCGGCTCCCGCGACGACGATCAGGATCGCCCCGAGAAGAAGCCAGCCGCGGGCTCCGCCCGATTTCTCGGGCTCCCGGTGGATGCGCAGCGCGGAGAGGTCCGTCCCCGCACGGTTTCGTTCCTGACTCATGGCTCGAAGGCCCGCCATTCTATGTCTCCGGCTCACCATTCGGCCGACAGGGCGGGCTTCGCTCCCCTGAAGAGCCCCGTCAGCCCCGCCAGCCCCGCTAGCGGCGACCCCGACCGTATAATCGAAGGCTCATGTTCCGCCTCCGGCTCGCCGCCGCTTCGGCGACGCTCGTCCTCGCGGCAGCGCTCCCGCCGCCGGCCCGGGCAGCGGACGGGGCGCCGCCCTCCGTCTTCTACCGGATCGAGACCGCCGGCCGGGGTGTGCTCTGGTCCCGCGACCACCCGCTGCAGAGCGGAGATCAGGTCACCTTCCACCAGCACCCGGGCGGAACGCTCGTCAGCCTCCGCCGCTCCGAGATCACCCGGCTCTCCGTAGAGCGCGCGGCCTCACTCCCCGCCGGCTACGTGGACGTGGGCATTACCGGCGCGGGGCGCCGTGACGCGGCCGCCTCTCACGTCCCCGGCGGGGCCAAGTCCGCGAAGCGGGAAGCGCCCGGCCCGGGCGCGCGGCCCGACGGAACGGCGCTCTTCAATCCCGATCGCAAGTACCAGCCCGACATCGACTCCAAGAGGGTGCCCGGATTGAACACCGCCATGCCCAATTCGGCCAACGACTACCGGGAAGGCAGGACGCTCGCGTTTCCCGCCGCAGCGGCGACGCAGGCGAGCCCCGGAGATCCGCCGAAGGGGCCGCAGTAGACGAGAGACGTCAGGGGTCAGGGGTCAGGAGGTGGATTTCCCTTGAAGTACCCTCGTCCCCCGCCCCGCTCCCGTCCGCCTCACCCCTTACGCCTCACCCCTCACGACCCCGGGCCCCCGTCCGCCTCACCCCTGACCCCTCACCCTTCACGACCCCCGTCCTAGATATGAATCGCGTGCCCGCCCACGGCTTCGGCCGCTTCGTGCATGGCTTCCGAGAGCGTCGGATGTGCGTGGATGGTCCGGACGAGCTCCTCGGACGTCGCCTCGAGCCGCAGCGCGGCTCCGGCTTCGCCGATCAACTCGGTCGCCTTCGGGCCGATGATGTGGACGCCCAGGACCTCGTCGTACTTCTTCTCCGCGACGATCTTCACGAACCCCGCGGTCTCGTTGATGATCCGCGCCTTGCCGATCGCCGAGAACGGAAATTTCCCGACCACCACGTCGTAGCCTCGCTCCCGCGCCTTCGCCTCGGTCAGGCCGATCGAGCCGATCTCGGGCGAGCAGTAGGTGCAGCCCGGCACCTGGTCGTAGTTCAAAGGCGGCGGGTTCTTGCCGGCCATGTGCTCGACGGCGACGATGCCTTCCGCCGAGGCGACATGGGCGAGCCACTGCGTCGGCACCACGTCGCCGATCGCGTAGATGCCCGGCACGTTTGTCCGCATCATCCCGTCCACCTTGATGTAACCGCGGTCAGTCTCGACGTTCACGGCTTCGAGGCCGATGCCCTCCGAGAGGGGCTTGCGGCCCACCGCCAGGAGCATCTTCTCCGCTCGGAACGTCTCGGTCTTGCCGCCAGACGTACGCGCGAGGATTTCGACGCCGTTGTCCGATTTCGTGACCTTCTCGACGCGGGTATCCACGTAGACGGCGATCCCCTGCCGTTTGAAGGAAGCGGCAAGCTCCCGGGAAATCTCTTCGTCCTCGACAGGGACGATGCGCGGCAGGACCTCGATGACCGTCGCCTTCGCGCCGAAGCGGGCGAACATCGACGCAAACTCGACACCGACGGCCCCAGAGCCGATGACGAGAAGCGACTTCGGGACTTCCGCGAGCTCCAGGATCGAGTCGGAGGAAAGAATCGTCCGGTGATCGATGTCGATTCCGGGAAGTGACCGCGGGGACGAGCCCGTCGCGATCAGGATGTTCTTCGCCTGGTATTCCGTTTCGGTGCCGTCCGCCGCCTTGACGGTCACGCGGCCGGGGCCGGCGATCCGGCCGAACCCGGTCGTCACGTCCACCCGGTTCTTCTTCATCAGGTAGGCGACGCCGTTCGAGCTCTGGCGCACGACCTTGTCCTTGTGCTTCTGCGCGCCCGCCATTTCGAGCTTCACTTCCCGTGCGACCACGCCGACGTCCGCGCCGTGGCGCGCCTCTTCCAGTAGGTCCGCGGTGTGGAGGAGCGCCTTGGTCGGGATGCAGCCGCGCAGGGTGCAGACCCCGCCGAGTCGGGGCTCGAGCTCGATGACCTGCACCGAGAGGCCGAGTTGAGCGGCCCGGATCGCAGCCACGTAGCCGCCGGGACCCGAGCCGATGATCGAGACGTCGTAAGTCTTGGATTCATTCATGAGTTCGTCCCTTTTCGAGGGCGGAGGTTATCAGGACCGGAGAGGCGCGATGACCGCTTGATCACGAGGCGCTGACTTTTAGCATTTTCGGGCGCGGGTGGGACGCCCGCGCCCGAAAACGACGCGGCGACCTTTCCGCGCTGCTGCGCGGGGCGCCGCTAGG
>JBDTRB010000219.1:0-3570 GCA_039931865.1 Acidobacteriota bacterium
GCGACAGCGAACCTGGCATTCAAAGCAGCACGCCGAACGCAAAACGCTCGACCCTCCTCTCACGCCCCCACGAGCAGCCGGTCTCCCAGCATCGCCGGAAGACCCGCGCGATGAATCTTCTCCCGGGTCTTCTGGACGTCGTACGGGACCCGATCGAAATGCACGACTCGCTCGTCCGCGTCGTAGATCGCGTAGGCGGCGGCCGGGTTTCGGTCGCGCGGCTGGCCGATCGACCCCGGGTTGATCAGGTACCTGCGGTCCTTCTCGAGCTTCCAGCGGACGCGGTCTCCCCGGATGACGTCCACCTGAATCCCGTGCGGCTCGAGCGTGAAAACCGAGGGAATGTGGCTGTGCCCGAAGAAGCAGATCCCGTAGCTGAACTCGCGGAAGTTCATCCACGCGTCGCGGTCCGAGAAGATGTAGGCGTCTTCGTCGCGCGGTGATCCGTGGCAGATCGCGAACGCTTCCTCGACTTCGAGGGGGCCGAGCGGAAGGGATTCGAGGTACTTGAAATTCCGGGGAGTCAGCTTCTCCGCCGTCCAGCGCGCGGCGGCGAGCGCGATCGGGTTGAACAGCTCGCCGGAATCGAGCCCGCAGACCACCTTGTCGTGGTTCCCCCGGATCGCGAGTTTTTCCCGACGGATGCGGCGAATCCGGTCCACGACGTGGTTCGGGTTCGCGCCGTAGCCGACGAAATCGCCCAGAATCACGACACGGTCGTACTTCTTCCGCCGCACCCGGGCCATCACCGCGGCCAGGGCCTCGTCGTTCGAGTGAATGTCGGACAGGATCAGGTATCGCATGGGCCTCTAAGTCAGAACAGTGGCGACCGAAGCGCATCGAGCGCCAGGAGAATACGGTCCGCGGCTTCCTCGATGGTCTGGTCGCTGAGTGCGACGGGAACGGTCCCTATTCTATAGAAAGGGGCCCGCGCGGCCGCCAGCAGCGCCGCCTGCTCCGGCCCGGCGAACAACGGGCGATCCGTCTTACCCTCCAGCCGCGAGAGCAGAACGGGAGTCGGAACGTCCAGGAACACCGCGCGGCCGAGCGAGGCGATGGCCCGCCGGTTGCGGTCCTGCACGTAGCAGCCGCCACCGGTCGCGACCACCGCGTCGGGAAGGCTCCGCGTGGCTTCCAGAAAGATCGACTCCCGCTCGCGAAAGGCGGCCTCCCCCGCGCTCTCGAAGAGGGCCCGGACCGTCAGGCCCGAAGTCCGCTCGATCTCTTCATCGAGATCGACGAACGGCACCGCGAGTCGTTCGGCGACGCGGCGGCCGATCACCGTCTTCCCACTTCCCATGAACCCGACGAGATACACGCGCCCGGGAGGCACTCGCTGCCGGGCGAGATCGAGGAGTTGGCGGGCGTTCTCCTCGTAGCGTTCGCCGGCGGAGAACGCCGCGACCATCGCGGCGGAGTCCGCGCCGGCGTCCAGGACCTCCCGGAGATTGCCGGGCCCGATGCCGCCGATGGCGACCAAGGGGCGCGTCTTCCGCCGGGCCGCCTCAGCGAGAAGGCCGAGGCCGCGGGGCTCCCGGGCACTCTTCGTGCCGCTCCGAAAAACCGGGCCGAATGCGACGTAGTCGGGCGCGAGCGAGGAGAAAGCCGCGGCCACCTCCTCGAGCGTGTGGGTGCTCACCCCGATCGGGACATCGGGACCGAGGATCCGGCGCGCCTCGGCCGCGGGGAGGTCTTCCGTCCCGAGGTGAACGCCCACGCCGGCGATCCGGGCGATGTCCGCGCGGTCATTGACGAACAGCAGCGCGCCCTCGCGGCGAGCGAGTGAAGCGCACTCGTCGACTTCGGAAAGGAGCTCCGCGTCCGAAAGGGCCTTCTCCCGAACCTGGATGCAGCGCACGCCGGCGGAAAGCAGCCTTCGCGCGATCTCCGCATGGCCGGGCCCGGACCCGGCGCGGTGGGTGATCGCGTAAATCGCCGGGACGGCGAATGGCATCGGGCTTCCCGGCTTCAGCGGAGAGAGAGGTTCCGCGTCACGACGCGTCCGCGAAGCGGTCCATGAAGCGGGTCGAGAGCCGGCCGGCGACGAAATCGGGATCCTCGAGGATCCGCCGGTGCATGGCGATCGTCGTCTTGACGCCCTCGACGACGAACTGGTCGAGCGCGCGGCGGCCGCGGAGGATCGCTTCGGTGCGGTCCCGGCCCGCGACGATCAGTTTCGCGATCAGAGAGTCGTAATGGGGCGGGATCAGGTAACCCTGGTAGGCGGCCGTGTCGACTCGAACCCCGAGGCCGCCGGGCGGGTTGAACGTCGTGATCCGACCGGGTGAGGGCTTGAAGGACACGGGGTCTTCCGCGTTGATCCGGAACTCGATCGCGTGTCCGCGCGGTTTCAGCTCGCAATTGGCGAACGAGAGGGGCGCGCCCGCCGCCACGGCGATCTGCTCTTTCACCATGTCGACGCCGGTGACCTCCTCCGTGACCGGGTGTTCCACCTGCAGCCGCGTATTCATCTCCATGAAGTAGAAGTTGCCGCGCGGATCCAGCAGAAACTCGATCGTGCCGGCGTTCGTGTAGTGGACCGCGCGGGCGGCGGCGATCGCGGCGGCTCCCATCTTCAGGCGCAGCTCCGCGTCGAGCGCCACCGACGGCGATTCCTCGATGAGCTTCTGGTGCCGCCGCTGGATGGAGCACTCCCGCTCTCCCATGTGCCGCAGGTTTCCGTGGTGGTCGCCGAACACCTGGAACTCCACGTGGCGCGGACTCTCGAGGTACTTCTCGAGATACACCTCGGCGTTCCCGAAGGCCTTCTCCGCTTCGTTGCGCGCGGTCTCCCACGCGCCCGAGAGCTCGCGGTCGTCGCGCGCGACCCGCATCCCGCGACCGCCGCCCCCCGCCGAGGCCTTGAGGATCACCGGGTAACCGGCCTTCCGCGCGAACGCGAGGGCCTCGTCCGCCGTCTCGACGGGACCCGGCGAGCCCGGCACCGTGGGAACCCCCGCGGCGGCCATCGTCTTGCGGGCGAGCGACTTGTCGCCCATCTTCCGGATCGCGTCGGGCGACGGCCCGATGAAGGTGATGTTGCAGTCGTGCAGGATCTCGGCGAAGTAGGCGTTCTCCGAGAGGAAGCCGTACCCGGGATGGATCGCGTCGGCCTCAGTGATCTCCGCCGCGGAAACGATCGCGGAAATGTTCAGATAGGAGGCGGCCGACGGATATGGGCCCACGCAAACGTCCTCGTCGGCGTAGCGGACGTGGAGGGCGTCGCGGTCCGCTTCGCTGTAGATGGCGACCGTCTTGATCCCGAGCTCCTTGCACGCGGAGATGATGCGGAGCGCGATTTCGCCGCGATTGGCGACGAGGATTTTTTTGAACATGGGAAAAGAGCTGTCAGCCCGTCAGCTCACGGCTGTCAGCCGAGTCTGAGGCGCATCCCCGAGCCGAGGGCTGAGAGCTGAGAGCTGAAGGCTTCGTTCATGCCGCCAGCCGGATGGCGAACAGCTTCTCTCCGTACTCGACCGGCTGGCCGTTCTTCGGAAAAACTTCGAGGATCTCGCCTTCGACGTCGGACTCGATCTCGTTCATCAGCTTCATCGACTCGATGATGCAGAG
>JBDTRB010000220.1:0-3563 GCA_039931865.1 Acidobacteriota bacterium
GCGGGACCCCGATCGCTCTCGTCACGTTCATCGACCGCGACCGGCAATGGTTCAAGGCTCGCATCGGGGTCGATGCGACCGAGACCCCGCGGCAGCACGCCCTCTGCGCACACGCGATCCTGGGACGCGACGTCTTCGTGATCCCCGACACCAGCGCCGACGACCGCTTCTCGAAGAATCCCCTGGTGACGGGCCCCATGAAGCTGCGGTTCTACGCGGGCGCGCCTCTCCTCACCGCGGACGGCCACGCGATCGGCACGATCTGCGTGCTCGACCGGGTCCCGCGGCAGCTCGGGCACCCGCAGGTAGAGGCGCTCCGCGCGCTCGCCCGGCAGACCATGGCCCTGCTGGAGCTGCGGCGCAGGATGCGCATCGACCGCGGCCGCTCCGGCGAGGCGCTCGTCCGCGAGGCCTCCGGCATCACGGGATCGGAGCGTCGGCCATGAGCGATCCGGCGGGTCGCATTCTGGTGGTGGACGACGACCCGGGCGTTCGCGAGGCGCTGCGGGAGATGCTCTCCGAGGAAGGCTACGCGGTCATCACCGCGGAGGACGGCCAGGACGCGCTCGAGCGCCTCCGCGGCATGGAGCCACCGTGCCTGATTCTGCTGGATCTCAAGATGCCGCGCGTCGATGGCTGGGAGTTTCTCGCTCGCCGCGACGGAGCCGGGAAGAAGACCCCCGTGGTCCTGCTCTCGGGGATGACCTTCATCCGCGACGCTCCGGGGGTCGCAGATTTTCTGGCGAAGCCGATCCGCCCGGACAAGCTTTTGGATTGCGTCCGACGATTCTGCGGCGGCTAGATTCCGGGATCGGATGAGTCTCCGGCGGCCATAATCGAATCCTGCATCTCGCCGCTCGGGCCGGGCCTCCGTCTGTCGAACGGCGACGTGGAGATCGTGGCTGCGACCGGGTTCGGGCCGCGGATTGTGGGGTTCAGCCTTCCGGGGCGCGAAAACGCGCTGGGAGAATGGCCGGACCTTTCAACCGACACGGCGCTCGGCCGGTGGAGCCCGCGAGGAGGGCACCGATTGTGGATCGCGCCGGAAGAAATGCCGGAGAGCTACGCGCCCGACGACGCTCCGATCGCGTACCGCTCGGACGGCGGCCTCACTAGGAAATCTCGGTCACGCTTCCCGAACGCGGGGCGGAGGCGACGCTGACGCACCAGATCACGAACCGCGGAGACCAACCGGTCGAGATTGCACCGTGGGCGCTGACCATCGTGAAAGGCGGCGGCGTCGCGCTGCTCCCTCCGAACCCTGGCGCTCGCATGACGACGACCTCGACGCCGCACGCCCATTCGTTCTCTGGTCGTTCACCGAGCTCGCCGACCCGCGGTTTTCCTTCGGGCCCCGGTCGGTGCTGCTTCGGACGGACGCGGCGCGCCCGGCCCCTCAGAAGGCGGGCGCCGGGAACACGCGCGGGTGGTGCGCCTGCCTGTGGAACCACACGGCCTTCCTCAAGCGATTCGGCCACGAGCGAGCAAGCCGCTATCCCGATTTCGGGTGCAACAACGAGATGTACGTCGCCGGCGGGTACATGGAGCTAGAGTCCCTGGGTCCCCTGGCCGTCGTCGCGCCCGGCGCTTCCATCGAGCACGTGGAGCGCTGGTCGCTCCACGCCCTGACGCTCCCCGGGAAGGCGGAGGAATGCGCACCGCCGGATCTCGAGGCCGCCCTGGACCGAGCGATTCCGGAGCTCTTCGACTGAGGGGATCGATCAAAACAGGCCCGAGGGGCGCACACTGGTGGACGCCGAACGGCGAACGGCGAAGTCCCGCGGCGGTCTGGCTCCCGGTGGTCGCCCGGCTCAGCGATTCAGACGCCGGGCGAGCCGGCGCACCCAGCCTAAGAACTCCTCGATCCGGATCGGCTTCTGAAGCGCCACCTCGACGTCCTTCGGCCCGGTGTGTGTCTCCTTACTCACGTAGGCGCTCAGGAGAAGCACGGGGACGTGCGCGAAACGCGGGTTCGCCTTCAGGCGCGCGTGGAAGTCCCAACCATTCATGACCGGCATCATCAGGTCGAGGATGATGAGGTCCGGCCGCGCGAGCGTCTCGAGCTGCGCGAGCGCGTGCAGACCGTTGATCGCCTCCATCGCCTGGAACCCCTCCTGTTCCAGGATGTGGCAGATCTCGCGCCGCAGATCGTCATCGTCCTCGACGACTAAGATGAGAGCCCGAGACGCGGCGCCTTCTTCCGGCCCGCCGGCCGGCGAGGGCCCGCCGTTCCACCGGGGAGCCATGTCTAGCGAGCCTGCTGTTCGGGAGAAAACCGCATCCGCCGCCAGCCGCACAGATTGCAGTACCGGACGCCGAGTGGCGCGCTCCGGGCAGTCGTCAATTCCACTCCGCAATCTCCGCAGTCGCGAACCTTCCTGAGCGGGCGCTCCCTCGTCGAGGCGTCCAGACGCGGAGGCGCTGCCGGGATGCGACGCCGTCCCGGGTTGACGTCGGCGTCCACGACCGCGCGCGCAACCGCCAGCGGGCGGGTTCGAGCTCTCCCCGCGCACATCCGTCCGGCGGGCGTCGAGAGCTCGCACTCCCAGGTCCCGTCCACGAGCCGGATTCGCCACGCGATGCACATCCTTCGAAGGAACCGCAGGACGTAGTCCGCAGCGCCGTCGCGCCTCGAGAACTCGGGGATCGCCCCCGGCCAGTCGTCGAAGAGCGTCTGCACGACCCTGCGGTCGAGCTCGACGCCGGTCTCATCCATTGGAAGGTCACGATGGCAATCCCTGTGCCACATTATGGGCCGTTCGCTGCGAGAACACACGCGGCGCGCTTCTTGCGATTTCACTCCTCGGAATTTGAACCCGAAGGAGGACAGGTGGAACAGGAAGAACAGGAAGAACAGGAAGACACCGTACGAGGCAGCCAGGGCAGCTCGAGTCCCGGGGAAGGGAGAACGAGCCCCCGGGCCGGCCAGGCCCGGTCCCGATCCAAGAAACAGGAGCCGCCCGCGCAAAGCGAGGGACTTCTCTCCCGCATCGTCGAAGTGGTGACGGGCAGGAGCTCCGACGCCAGCGAAGAGGAGCGGAGGGAACGGGAAGAGGATCCGGTCCGCATGCTCAAGCAGGACCATCGGAACGTCGAGGCCCTTTTCGAACAGTACGAGAAGGCGGGAGAGGGCGCCCGGGCGACTCGCAAGGAAATCGTCGAGCAGATCTCGCGAGAGCTCGAGATCCACGCGCAGCTCGAAGAGCGGATTTTTTACCAGGGATTCAAAACGGTCTCGAAAGAAGATCCCAAGAAAGTGGTCCGCGAGTCCTTCGAGGAGCACAAGATCGTCAAGACGCTCCTCTTCGAGCTCGCCGCTCTGCACCCCTCGGACGAACAGTTCGAGGCGAAGGTCACGGTGCTGAAGGAGTCCGTCGAGCACCACGTCGAGGAAGAGGAAAACGAGCTGTTTCCGGCAGCCGAAAAACTCTTCAGCGAGGATCAGAAGCGGGACGTCGCCGTGAGGATGCGGGAGTTGAAGTCGAAGCTCGGCGCCGAGCGCGCGGACGGCTGACGGAGGGGGGGCGGAAATCGGGAATCGGGAATCGGGAATCGGGAATCGG
>JBDTRB010000221.1:0-3524 GCA_039931865.1 Acidobacteriota bacterium
CCACCTCCCTCTCCCCGCGCTCGGGGAGAGGGTCGGGGTGAGGGGGCCCGCAGGCCATTGGTGGATGGCCGGCATCCAACGGGCCGGGCCGCGTGAGCGATTGAGTGATCGAAGCTTCATGCGTAGGCCCGTCGGCCCCTACCCGCGGACTGACAGTCATCGAAGTCCGTCGTAAGCTTCGCCGCGCATGATTCCGATCGAGGAGATTCGAGAGGCGGCGGCGAGGATTCTTGGCAAGGTGCACCGGACACCCCTCTTTCATTCGGAGAGGCTCGGCGAGCGGATTGGCGCCTCGCTGTACCTCAAGTGCGAGAGCTTTCAGAAGACCGGATCGTTCAAGCCTCGCGGCGCGCTCAACAAGGTGCTTTCGCTCTCGGAGCCGGAGCGCGCCCGCGGCCTCGTTACCGTCTCGGCGGGCAACCACGCGCAGGCGGTCGCGTGGGCGGCCCGCATTGCCGGCTGTTCCTGCGCGGTCGTGATGCCCACGGATGCTCCGCGGGCGAAAATCGACGCCGTGCGGGGCTATGGCGCCGAGGTCATTCTCCACGATGACCGCGCGACTCTCTTCGATCGGCTGAATGCGGTTCGGGAAGAGCGGGGCGCGACGTTCGTGCACCCTTTCGACGATCCGGTCGTGCTCGCGGGCGCCGGGACGACGGCGCTCGAGATCCTCGAGGACCTTCCGGACGCCGACGTGGTTGTCGTTCCGGTCGGGGGAGGGGGGCTACTCGGCGGCATGGCGTCCGCGATCCGGCAGCTCCGGCCGGCAACGCGCGTCGTCGCGGTCGAGCTCGCTGAGGGGCCCGGACTCGGACCCGCGCTCGCGGCCGGCCGCCCGGTGAACGTGCCGCGGCCCCCGCGGACGCTGGCCGATGGGATGACCCCGCCGTTCGTCGGCGCGCTCCCGCTCGAGATCGCCCGCGAAGCGGTCGAGGACATCGTGACCGTCTCCGAAGAGGCGATCCGGGAGGGGATGCGGATGCTCGCGACGCGCGGGAAGCTCTTCGTGGAGGGCTCGGGAGCGGCCGCGACGGGGGCGCTTCTGGCCGGGCGGGTGCGGATCGCACCCGGCGAGCGCGTCGTCGCGGTGGTGTCGGGCGGAAATGCGGATCTCTCCGCGTTCGCGGGCCTCGCATGACGCTGCCGGACACGCCCGAGGAGACGGCGGTCGCGGCCGCGAATCTTGCGTTCTACCGGGCGCTCGAAGCGCGCTCGCTCTCCGCGATCGAACTCGTCTGGTCGCATGGCCGCACGGTGAGCTGCATCCATCCCGGCTGGCACCGGCTCGACGGGTGGCGCGAGGTGCGCCGCTCCTGGGAGAACATCTTCGACAGCTCCCGCCCGTGGACGGTCATGTGCGAGGACGTGCGAATCTCGGTGTCGGGTGAGATGGCGTGGGTCTCCTGTGTGGAAGTGATCCGCCCGTTCGGTTCGGCGCGGGCGGATGCCGCCGCGCGCATGCAGGCCACCAACCTTTTCGCGAGGGAAGTCGGCGAGTGGAAGATGGTCCACCACCACGCCTCAGCCTCGCCGGAGGACGAGGACGGGGAGGCGGAGACAGTCAACTAGTTCCCCACTTCGGGCGACGAAGCCGCAACGTACCCTGTCCCCGCGCGCGGCCGAGAGGCCGAGAGGCCGAGAGGCCGAGAGGCAGAAGCGCAGGAACGGGAAGCCGTGCCTGTCTATGGTCAGCCGTCCGGCGGCGCGGCTTATTACCTCCGGCGTGAGGGGTAAAGCGGCCAGCGACGCAGGAAGGCGTCCGAGACGGGGATCTCTCGCGACGCTTTCCTGTTCGCGGTCTTCAGGGTCCCTGCCTAGTTCGACCGCGGCCCCGGGGCGGCCGCGTCGGCGGGCGCCGCGGACTGGTAGAACGCCGCCACGTCGGACGTGAGCTTCAGAAGCGACGGCTTGTGGATGTACATCATGTGCCCGGCCTCGTAGTGTTGGAGCGTCAGGTTCTTCCGCAGCGCGGCGTCGAGCCCGAGGTGATCCATCGTGTACTCGGCGGCGAAAAATGGCGTCGCGAAATCGTAATACCCGGCGCCCACGAACACCTTCAGGGCCTGGTTCTGGCTCATGGCGTCGCGGAGCGTCTCGGCGACGTTCACGTACCGGTTCTGCGCGTTGCCGTAGTTCCATGGCCGCACGCGGCCGGTCAGGAGCTCGTACGGAAGATCGTTCTCGTATTTGAGCTCCGTGCGGATGTAGTCGTTGACGGTCGCGCCGTACGGCCCGCGGATCGCCGCCATGCTGGGGTCGTAGTCGCTCCGCTCGCCGCCCGAATCACGGTCGATGCCCTGAAAACGGCTGTCCAGGCGGCCGATCGTGCGGTGCTGATCGCGCAGAAGCTCCTTGGTGAAGCGGGGCAGGGTCACGCGGAGGTCGCAAGCTTCGAGAAACGCGGGCGACAATCCCGTCAGGCGCGACATCTTCTGGACGATCGATTTGCGCTCGGCGTCCGGAAGCCGCGCGCCCTTCATCAGGGCGAGCGCGTAATCCGTGGACGCGAACTGGCGCGCCTCGTCCACCGTCTTCTGAAAATTGGCCTGAAGGTCCGGCGCGAGCCGCTTGTAGTACCAGGCGGTCGTCGTGTAAGTCGGCAGGAAGGTGATGAACGGCAGGTCGTTTCCGACGTTGAAGTCCGCCGTCTGAAAATTCAGGATGCTCGAGATCAGGACGATCCCGTTCAGATACATCCCGTGCCGTTCCTGGAGATATCCGGAGAGCCCCGCCGCGCGCGTCGTGCCGTAGCTTTCGCCGGCGAGGAACTTGGGCGAAGACCAGCGCGCGTTGCGGGTGGTCCAGAGGCGGATGAAGTCCCCGACCGACTGCACGTCTTCCTCGACGCCGTGGAACTGCTCCGGCTTCTCGCCCGGCGCGGGCCGGCTGTACCCGGTCGTCACGGGGTCGATGAAGACGAGGTCCGTGAACGCCAGCCAGCTCGCTTCGTTGTCGACCAGACGATAGGGCGGCGGCAGCGGCTGGCCATCGTCCGCCATCACGACGCGCTTCGGCCCCACAGCGCCCATGTGCAGCCAGACGGACGCGGAGCCGGGCCCGCCGTTGAACGTGTAAGTGATCGGCCGGCGGGAAGAGCTTCCCTCCTTGACGTACGAAACGTAGAAGACGTTCGCCTTCAGTTTGCCGGTCTCGTCCTTCATCGGCATGTATCCCGCGGTCGCGGTGTAGCGGATCGGCCGCCCGTCCGCGCGGATCTCGTGGTGCGTCACGGAGGGCTTCTCCTCCCGCGGCTCGGGCGTTCGTGCCTTCTCGGGCGCCTTCGTGTCGTCGGCCGCGGTCGCGGTGGGCGTTGGACTCGGTGCGCGTTCCGCCTGCGCGGCCAGCGGCAGGGGAGACAGGAGCGAGGCAGCAATCACCGCGAGGCAGGGAAGGGTCAGACGGGTTCGCAGCATCATCGGGAGCTCTCCTTGTTCGAGCGGGGATTATAGAGAGAGCGCTAGAGCGGAAATCGGGAATCGGGAGCCGAGCGACCAGCGGGAGCGAGACGGCCGCGGTACTCCGCG
>JBDTRB010000222.1:0-3521 GCA_039931865.1 Acidobacteriota bacterium
GCACGCGATGCCGGCTTCACGAAGTCGATGATCGAAGGTCGCGTCCGTGACCGCGCCTGGGACCGCAAGGCCCGCGGCGTGTACGCGCTCCGATCATCACGGCCGACGTGGGAGCAGCGACTCTGACGAGCGTCGACGTGAACGTTACGAACGGGGTCGTGACACTTTCCGGCCCCGTTCACAGCCAGGATGAAAAGTCGCACGCCGAGACCGTGGCGAAGGCGGCAGAGGGCGTCGTCAGCGTCAACAACGCGCTTCAGATCATGGGCGATGCCTCGAGCGGCGGCGCCATGACGAGCAGCGCGATCACTCCTTTGCCGTTACCCTCGCCCTCCCCCTCGACCGAATCGACCACGACGACGGGCACCACGACGACGACCACGACGACGACGGCTACGGAAGTGACGCCCCGATAACCGTCGCCTCCGCTCACTACGGGACGTGCCGTTCGCCTCTGGGCGAACGGCACCGGCGAGCGGCTCGGCCGGATGCGGCCTCGACCGCTCGCCTCGTCCCTCCGTTCGCTGCGGCTCCCGCCCCGAGAGGCTCCTCCCTCCCTCCGGTCGGGAGACTCCTCTCGGGGCGAGCGTATTCGCGATGGTGACGATGGCGCGCCACCTCCTCTCCCCGCGCTCGGGGTGAGGCTTCTCGCCATTCGTCCGATTGAGTCGATCGTGCGATGGCCGATCGAAGCTTTGAGCCTCGCCGCGACCGCGGATTACCGGATCGTCACCATTCCCTGCTGTGCGCCTCCGTCTTGACGGACGGGTCACCGGGTTTCTAGAATCCGCCGCCAAACGTGAAGGAGGTTCCCGTGATTCGTCGTTTCCTCACCCGGGTCGTTCCCGTCGCCGCGCTGCTCGTCGCGATGCCCGTCATGGCGCAGTCGTCTTCCTCGGGAAGCGCTGTCGCCCGGGGCAGATATCTCGTCGACATCATGGGGTGCAACGACTGCCACACACCTTTGAAGATGGGCGCGAAGGGCCCCGAGCCCGACATGGCCCGACTGCTCTCCGGCCATCCCGAGGGAATGACGCTTCCGCCGCCTCCCGCGGGGGCGGGACCCTGGATCTGGGCCGGTATTGCGTCAAACACGGCCTTTTCCGGCCCCTGGGGGATCAGCTACTCCGCGAACCTGACCGCGGACAAGAACACGGGGCTCGGCATCTGGACACAGGACATGTTCCTGAAGGGCATGCGGACCGGGAAACACATGGGCACGTCGAGGATGATCCAGCCCCCGATGCCCTGGAACTGGATCGGGCGCGCGACCGACGCGGACCTGAAGGCGATCTTTGCGTACTTGAAATCCGTGCCGCCGATTTCCAATCACGTTCCGGATTACATCGAGCCGAAGAGCGCAGGCACTAACGGCCCGAAGGCGGATGCTTCGAAGAAAACCCGCTGAGAAAATAAGAACTGGGAGGCCTGGACGACCTCGCGGGCGGCGGGATCCTTTAGCGGGCGATCCCGAACGGACGGGTCGGGCGCCCCTGCCGATTCACCGAGGGATGCGTCGATTCCGATGCGTCCTCGTCCGGCAGGGGCTCGCCGAGGTCGAGTGGCTCCTCTTTCGAGGGTTCATCGCCCGCGCCCCAGTGGGGATCCGGGAGCCTGTCCGGCATCACGCCGAAGGAAAGCGCGTCCGACAGAAAATCGTTCAGCGAGTAGCTATCGGCAAAAGGATCATCCAGAAACGCCACCGGCGCCGAGGGGTCAGCGCTAGCGGCGACGGCCGGATCCTCCGAGCCGCGTTCGGCCAGGGAGGATGGCGCAAGCGTGTCCGGTTCCGGGATCGCCGAAAACTGAGGCGGCGGAGGGAGGGCCGGCATTACGGACGGCTCCACCTGGATCCTGACCGCTCGCGCATCGAGCCGCTTCAGCACGTTCGAGAACTCTCCCGACATCGCGCGTGAATAAAACTTCTCGTGAGCCTGCATGAGGCGGACTTCGGACGTGACGGCCGGCTGGATGCGATGCCCGGTCACGGCGGCGACCTCGTCGACCGCCTGAAGATTGGAAGGATCTCGAAACGCGACCTTCAGGGTCGTCTTCTCGAAAGCATACGGAAAGGCTCCGAGCCGAGCCGCGCGTTCGGCACTCAACGACGCCACCGCCTTCGGCTCCGCCTGCGAGAGGGTCAACCAGCCGACGGATCGGCAGTGATGGAGAACCGAGAGCGCCTCGAGAAGAGCGTCTTCGGTCAAGAGACCGCTGGCGAGAAGGACGCCGCCGAGGCGAAGCCGATGTCCCGCCCGGGTCTGCGCGGCGAGCGCCCGAGACAGTGCGGGTTCGGTGACGAGGCCTTCGCCGAGGAGCCATTCCCCGAGGCGGGCGCGTCTGCTGGCGGTGATCATCGCTCCCGACATTCTAGACGCATGCCACTCGAGCCGGGGGGTCGCCCGGGGCCATCAGGGGATAAGTCCAGCGTTTTGAGAGATGTACGTGATCAGCGCCGGGGTGGCGACTCGGAGGCCCTAGCTCCTTTCTCCGCTCATCTGCTCGTACAGCGTCAACAGCGCCTGGGTCCCGAGGTCGCCGCGCCCCTGCGCCTCGATTGCCGAAAGCAGCTGATGGACCAGTGCGGCGCCGGGAAGGGGCGTCCCGATGGCGCGTGCGGTCGCGAGAAGAATGGCGAGGTCTTTCTGCTGATGCTTCACGGCAAAGGCCGGCTGAAAGTCCCGGTCGATCATCTTCCGGCCGAGAACTTCGAGCGCCCACGAATTCGCGGCCCCCCCAGTGAGAGCAGCGTGAAGCGCGTCCAGCGGAAGACCGGCCCGCTTCGCGAACGCGAGCGCCTCCGAAACCGCGAGCAGGTTGCAGGCCACCAGGATCTGATTGGCGGCCTTCCCGAGCTGGCCCGATCCCGAGGCGCCCAGGTGCGTCACGCGTTTTCCCATCGCCTCGAACACGGGTCTCGCTTCCTCGAGCGCGCCACCGTCGCCGCCCACGAAGAACGTGAGTGTTCCTTCGACCGCCCCTTTCTGCCCGCCCGAGACCGGCGCATCCAGAAATCGATGCCCCGTACCGGAGAGGCGCGTCGAGATCGAACGTGCCGCCTCGGCCGCCGTGGTCGAGCAGTCGATCAGGATCGCTCCGCGCGCGGCGCCCTTCGAGGTCCCGGCGGGTCCGAGATGGACCTCCTCGACCTGCGGCGAGTCCGGAAGACACGACACGACCACGTCAGATGCGCGGCCGACCTCTTCCGGAGTCTCGAACGCGCGAACGCGCGGGTTCTCCGGCATGAGCTCCGCGGCCAGCCGTTCGGCCTTCGCTTTCGTCCGATTGGCGAGCGCGAGAGGAAACCCGGCGCGCCCGAGATTCCGGGCCATCGCGGAGCCCATGGTTCCGAGGCCCACGAATCCGACCCGGATTTCGGATACCGCCATGCGTGGGATTGTAGTTCCGCCGGCCGCCTCCTGGCCCTTCGCTTCTCCGGCTGGCGCCCTTCCCCTGGAAGGAAGACCCTGGCAGGCTGCTGAAAAAAGCCTGCGGGTGTCGTGTCCAGGCTTTTGCATTCG
>JBDTRB010000223.1:0-3333 GCA_039931865.1 Acidobacteriota bacterium
GCGTCACGGGTTCGGCCCCCGGGAGACGGGCAGCCGCCGCTTCTCCCAGTCGGGAAATCCGTCCCGATACACCCGCACCGTGTCGAAGCCCGAGAGGTAGAGCTTCTGCCCGAGAAGATGCGAGTCCTCGCAATCGCCCCCGCTGCAGTACACGACGACGGGCGCCGATGGGGCCAGACCCTCCGCGACCAGCGCTTTCAACTTTTCGTCGATGTCTTCCCAGACCGGCAGGGATCGCGCCCCGCGGATGTGGCCCTCGAGATAAGCCGCTGTCCTCCGGGCGTCGAAGAAGATCGCCTTCTCGCCGAACAGCCGGACGGCTTCCTCACCGGAAATCTCCGTCCAGGGGGCCACGGCGGTCGAGGATTGTTTTCCCTCCGCGGCGGACGACGGCCGAACGGCCGCGACGCTCCCGCCTTTCGCGGACCAGGAGAGGCGTCGTTGCGGGCCCGCCAGCCGGTTGGAGGCCCAGGCGAGCAATATCGAAGAGAGCAGCAGGAGGACAATTCTCGACGCCGGGGAGAGTCTCACGGCCGAATTCTGTCTCAACGCAGAAGAGCGCCGCGGCGGCCGGTTTTTGCGCCCGCTTTCAACCGATCCCTTCCGACTTCAGGAAGTCGCTGACGAAATCCGCTTCGGTCAGGATGCCGACCAGCCGCAGCCCCTCGACCACCGGGAGACACCCCACCTTGTTCTCGAGGAGAATCTCGGCCGCGTCCTTCAGCAGTGAGTCGGGCTCGATCGTGTCCAACTCGGTCGACATGATGTCCCGGATCCGGTGCCGGCGCAGCTGATCTCGTTCCGCGCTGAGCGGGAGATCTTCGAGCTTTCCGAGAGCGGACCGGGAGAGCTCCGTGCTCGTCACGAGGCCCACGAGCTCCCCGTCCTCGACGATCGGGACGTGCCGCACGCGTCGTGAGTCCATCAGGTCGCAGAGGGCCGCGAGATCATGCCCCGGCGTGAGCGTG
Source organism: Acidobacteriota bacterium (assembly GCA_039931865.1). Classification (GTDB taxonomy): domain Bacteria; phylum Acidobacteriota; class Thermoanaerobaculia; order UBA5066; family Gp7-AA6; genus JALYUA01. Next base: position 969 of record JBDTRB010000223.1, read on the forward strand.
AAGACCGTCTCGGTCATGAGGTCCCGGACGAATCGCTGGCGGGAAACAGCAGCCGGAGCCGGTTTCGCCGCCGGTGTTTTTACCGAACGATGCACTTCATGGATGCCGACGCTGACACCAGCGGCCCGTCGCGAACTGTTTCCCAGGATGCCTGCGGTGGATTTCGACATGGCGTTCCTTCCTTTTGAGTCTCTGAATCGCGGCGTCAGATTCCGGTCTGCGGGGAGCCCATCTCACCGCACGGATCCCTCTGCGGAACGCGTTCCGCGTCCCTTTGGGCGGTGAAGAAGCGGCGGCACATTGCGGAGCAGAAGTAGAAGGTGTAGTCCCCGTCATGGAATGGATTCGCGCCGTAGAGAGGCGGCAGCGGGGAACCGCACACGGGGTCGAAGGCGAGGCCTCGGGGGGCTGGCGGGGGGGTCATTGCGATCTCCATGAATTTGCTCCTCCACCCGCCACTCTGTGAGGCCCGCGGCCAGCCGCGCTGATGCGAACGCACCAATTCGGGGTTTTCGTTCGAATGAGTTCTTTGCATCAGGCGGACGCGGGGAGGAGGCGCGAAGATCCTTCTATGAACGCACAAATGGAGGGCGCACTGCCCACGCTTCCAGAGCGACTCTCGCGGCCCGCAGCCATCGCCCGGATCCGGGCCACAATGGCTTCTCTGACGGATGACGAGAACTGCGCCTGCTCGGTGGCGGCGCGCTATGGAGTCCTCTGCGGAGGCTTCACGAAGCTTCCCGACAAGGATTTCAGGAGCCGTTTCGCGTGGATCGCCAGCAAGCGGCGGGGCGCCACCCGCGAGGAGCTGGAACAGTACGTGTCCGCGTACCATCTCGGCCGGCAGGAGACTCAAAAAGCGGCAATCTGCTGCGACGTCGAGACGCGGGAGCACTGCGTCTGCGACGGGTGGAACCAGTTCGACAACGCGGATATCGAGAGGTTCTGCCTCGAGGTCACCGGCTCGCGAGTGTCGGTCGGTTAGCCCTCAATCTGAGAATCCCAGGCCGCCAGGCAGGCGGCTCTCGCCGCCGCTCAGACCAGGCTGTGCTGAAACGCGAAGACGACGGCCTCGAGCTTGCTGTGGACGTCGAGCTTTCTCAGGATGGCCTGGATGTGGTTGCGGACCGTGACCGCCGAGATGAAGAGGCTCTTGCCGATCGTTGCCGCGGACTCGCCCTGCGCGAGGTGCCGCAGGATTTCTTTCTCGCGGCCGGTCAGGCTCACCGGCTCGCCCTCCTTCGTCGACATCGGCCACAGAGGCTCTTGGGTGGAGGTCTCGCTTTCGAGTCCCTTCTCGAGAGCGGAAAGCTTCTTTTTCTTCCTCCACTCGCGCACGACGTGCACGACTATCGAGAGGGCCGGGTGGTACGACGGGATGGCAAACATCGACATTTCGAATTCCCGCGCTTTCCCCTTCGAGGTCTCGATTGTCAGAGGGAAGCGCGCCACCGGCTCGGAGGTCTTCTCGCGCGCCTGGTAAGCGACGGGGCAGTTGCGATAGCAATAGATGTTGCCCTGGGCGTCGCGGCCGCCGATCACCTCGTCGCACCGCTTCCCCAGCACGCTTTTGGCCGGCTTACCGAGGAGCTCTTCGCACTTTTTGTTCCACAGGACGACGCGGTCCGAGGAATCGATCGCGAAGACGGCCTCGCCGCTGCGCGAGATTCGGTCCAGAGTTTCGGAGGAATAGTTCACGGGACGGGCACCCCGGGACGATTCTATCGCCCGGGACTCTCTGACAATCAGGCGGCGCGGTGGCGGCGGGCCGGGCGAACGACGACGACGGGGAGTTTCGCTACGTAGATCAGGCGCAGGGCGACCCCGCCAACCACCCATTCCGCAAGAGTGTCCCGTCCTTCGCTTCCGACCACGACGAGATCCGCGCGGAGCCGGTCGGCGAAGGCGGAGATCGCCTCGGGAATCTCCCGACGGGTCCGGAGAGTCATGAGCCGGCATCTCTCGGTGACACCCATTGTCCGCACCTCGTGAGCGGCGTCGGAGAGGATGTCGTTTGCGGAGGGTGGCGCGGAGCCGGACTGCGGAGGTGAGGCAGGCCGCCCTCCGATCGTCAGGAGAATGAGCTCCGCGCCGGGATCCCCGGCGGCCAGCCGCGCCGCGAATCGAACGGCCGCGGTGCCGCCTCTGGATCCATCGGTAGCGACCACGATCTTCATCCTGGGGTTCCCCTTTTGAGGTGTGGAATCCGTTTCCGGGGACGGAGCCGGCGAGGACCGGTTCCGTCCGGACTGTGCGCTGAGACGGTGAGCCGCTTTACGCGCTGGCAGTGGCAAGGGATTTCTCGAAGGCGGACTCTTCCGCCAGCCGAATGGTGAGCACGCCGCACGGGGCCGCGGCGATCACT
>JBDTRB010000224.1:0-3254 GCA_039931865.1 Acidobacteriota bacterium
GTCGAGACGCGGATCTCGGCCTGGCGGAGAGACGCGATCGGCACGGACCCCGTCCGGGTCTTCGAAACGAGGCGCTGCGTGAACGTGCAGACTCCCTCCGCGCGAGCGCATTCGAGCCGGTACTCGAGCGGCGTGTCGAAGAGAAGGAGCCCGGCGAGCAGGAGCAGCACGCCGGTAAAGCCGGCCAGGATGAAGAGCTTCGCGAGGCGGAACACGCGATTCGAGTATGTGGGCCGCGGCGCGAACCCGCAAGCTCGCCGCGGAAGCCTCGAGGTGAGATGCTTTACCGACGGAGGAACGCATGCGAAGAAAGCTTTCGAGAACGGCGCTCGCGCTGGTCGCCTTCGGGATCGGCTGCGCCGGAGCCTCGACCTCTCCCGCCTCGCCGCGCGCTAAGACCGCCGCGGCAAAATCCGCGCCGGGGAAGCCGGTCTCGACCTCCGCCCGCGCTTCGTGGCAGTTCATGGTCAGCGGCGATTCGCGCAACTGCGGCGACGCCGTGATGCCCGCAATCGCGGCGCAGGCGTCGGCCTCGAGAGTCGATTTCTACTGGCACCTCGGCGACTTCCGAGCGCTCTACGACTTCGACCAGGACTTCCTGAGCCAGCCGGATCGGCGCGGGAAGCATGTTTCCATCACGGACTACAACCGCGGCGTCTGGGACGACTTCATCCAGGCCCAGATCGTCCCGTTCGGATCGACCCCGGTCTTTCTCGGAATCGGAAATCACGAGCTCGTCGTTCCGAAGACGCGCCTCGACTACGTTTCGCAGTTCGCGGACTGGATCAACGCGGCGCCCGTCCGCGAGCAGCGGCTGAAGGATGACCCGAAGGACCACCGGCTGAAGACCTGGTACCACTGGATCCACGGCGGAGTCGATTTCGTCACGCTCGACAACGCGTCGAACGAGCAGTTCGACTCGGAGCAGCTGCGGTGGTTCGACGGCGTGATCGGGCGCGCCGAGGCGGACCCGCAGGTGACGGCCATCGTCGTCGGAATGCACGCCGCGCTTCCGGACAGTCTCGCGTTCGACCACAGCATGAACGACTGGGCGCAGGGAGAGAAGAGCGGCCGCACCGCGTACGCGCGCCTCGTCCAGGCGCAGAAGAAGAAACCCGTCTACATCCTGGCGAGCCACTCGCACTTCTACATGAGCGGACTCTTCGACACTCCCGAGAAGAAGGCCGCGGGCGAAGCGATTCCGGGCTGGATCATCGGGACAGCGGGCGCCGTGCGTTACAAGCTTCCCCCGGGCGCCGCGCAGGCGAAAGAAGCGAAGACGAACGTTTACGGGTACCTGATCGCCACCGTGGAAGCCCGGGGAGCGATTCGCTTCGACTTCAAGGAAGTCTCGGAGTCGGATCTCCCGGCGGAGACCGTCCGTCGGATGAGTCCCGAGTTCGTCCACGAGTGTTTCGCCGGAAACTCGCAGGCCCGGTAATCGAAAGTCTGCCCCGGCACGAAACGCGGATGCGGCGAAAGCCTTCGCTGGCGGCCGCATTGCGGAGTACTCTGTTCGACACGGATGCTTCGTAAAGAGCCGCCCGCAGCGAAATTGCGGCCTCGTCCCCCCGCTAACCCGACACGCACCCTTTCTCCCCGAGCGAGAGCGGCCGGAGGCGCCGCGGCGATCCTCGTGCTGCTCCTCCTCGCCCGGCTTTCGACCGGCCAGACACAGACAACGGGAAGCGGACCGGCGCCGACCCCCTCCCCTGCGCCTCCGGGCACCGGAACGATCGTGTGGAGAGGCGAGTCGTTTCCGGTCGCCCTGTCGGCAGGAGACCTGCGGGTGGCGGACGTCGCGCGCGCGCTCGGGTTCGAGTCGTCGAGCGATCCGACGACCGGCGTCCTGACACTCTCGAGCGCCGGACACCAGGTGTTTCTCGGGATCGGCACGACCCAGGTGCCCGTCGACCAGCGGATCGTTCAGATATCGAGGCAGGCGCGCTCCGCAAACGGCTCCCTGTACGCGCCGCCCGATCTCCTCGACAAGGTTCTTCTTCCGCTCGTCGGGGCGACCGCGACCTACGATTCCAGCCGGAGGGTCTGGACGGTCGTCGAGGCCGTTCCCGCGCTCAGCATCGACGTCGCCGTGGTGCACGTGGAGCCCACGACTCAGATCGTCCTGAAGGAGTCCGCGAACGCGCAATTCGTGCCGTCGCTCACCGAGACCGGGTTCCAGATTCGCTGGCCCGATCGGAAGATCGTGCCGCCGTTCCCCGAACGCCGCTACGAAGACCCTCTCGTCTCCGCGATCCGGTTTTCGGGAGACTCCGCGACCATCGAGTTCCGGGACCCCGGGCTCTTCGCGCGCGCGTACCCGCTCACGTCCCCCGACCGGCTCGTCATCGAGATCGGGCGCGCCGCGGCGCCTTCGACACTTCCCTCCGCGCCCGCTCCCGCTCCCGTGCCGACGCCCGCGTGGACTGTGGTCATCGATGCCGGCCACGGAGGAACGGAGACCGGGGCGATCGGTCCCGGCGGACTCCAGGAGAAAGACGCGACGCTCCAGATCGCGCGGCGCGTCGCTTCCGCGCTGCCGCGCCTCCTCTCGTGCCGCGTCCTCATGACGCGTGAGTCGGACGCCGTCATCTCGCTCGACGACCGCACCGCCGTCGCGAATCACGAGAAGGCGGATCTCTTCCTCTCCGTGCACGCAAACTCTTCCCGCGCGGTGGGAGCGCACGGCTCCGAGACGTATTACCTGTCGCTCGAGGCATCGGACCGCATCGCGCAGGACGTCGCGAGCCGCGAAAACACGCTCCCTGCCGCATCGGCCGCTCCGGCGCATTCCACCGCCGCCGCCGCCTCCTCCGGAAGCCCGGGGCTCGATTTCATCCTGTGGGACCTGGCCCAGAGCGCGCACATGAAGGATTCGAGCGAGCTCGCCGAAGCGATCCAGCAGGAGTTGAACGGCGTCTCCGGGACGGACAAGCGCGGCATCAAGCAGGCGCCGTTCCGGGTCTTAGTCGGCGCGACCATGCCGGCGGTGCTCGTCGAAGCGGCGTTCATCTCGAACCCCGACGAGGAAAAAAAGCTCAGGTCCCCGGCGTTCCAGCAAAGCGTGGCGGACGGAATCTCCCGGGCCATCGCCGGGTTCTTCGCGCGCCGGAAAGGGGCCGATCCGCGGCCCACACCGGCGAGCGCCCCGCCCATCCCCGTCCGCACGCCATGACCCGGCGCGCCGCGGCGGTCCTGCTCCTCCTTCTGGTGGGAGCGGTGGCGGCACTCGTCCTCGCAAATCGCCCGGAAGG
>JBDTRB010000225.1:0-3252 GCA_039931865.1 Acidobacteriota bacterium
TCGCGGACCACCCGGGGCCGGATCGTGCCTTACGCCGTCTATACGGACCCTCAGCTCGGCCGCGTGGGCCTGACCGAAGAGGAGGCGCGCCGGACGGGACGCCGCATCCGGATCGGACGTTACGAGATGAACCGGAACGGGAAGGCGAAGGAGATCGGGGAGCCGGACGGGTTCGTCAAGGTCATCGTGGACGCCCGGACCGAACGGATTCTCGGCGCGGCCGTGCTCTCCGCCGAGGGGGCGGAGCTCATCCACCTGTGCATCGACGTCATGAACGCGAAGGCTCCCTACACGGCCATCGCCGACGCGATCCACATCCACCCCACGCTGGCGGAGGCGGTGCAGAGCGCGGTCGCGGCTCTCGAGTGAAGCCCCCGGCGAGGAGGTCTCCCCGGACGCGGAGGCCCGCCCGGATGCGCAGGCCCGACAAGAGATCGGCAGATCTTTCGCGGCTCGAAAGGGACACGTTCGGGTACTTCGTCCACGAGGTCAATCCATCGAACGGCCTCGTGAAGGACAACACGCGCTACGGCTCTGCCTCGAGCATCGCGGCCGTCGGGCTCGCGCTCTCGTGCTATCCGGCGGGCGTCGAGCGGGGCTACATGACCCGGGGCGAGGCCGCCGAGCGCACTCGGACGACGCTCTCGTTCTTCGCGTCGAGTCCTCAAGGCCCGGAAGCCGACGCGACCGGATACCGCGGTTTCTACTACCACTTCCTGGACATGAAGCGGGGAGCGCGGGCGAACGGGTGCGAGCTGTCGACGATCGACTCCGCGATCCTCTTTGCGGGAATGCTCTGCGCCGCGGCGTACTTCGACGAGAAATCGGCCGGGGAGCGCGAGATCCGCCGGCTCGCCTCCCGCCTCTATCGACGCGCCGACTGGCGGTGGGCGTTGAACGGCGGGGACGCCGTCTCTCACGGGTGGACCCCGGAAAAGGGCTTTCTTCGCTACCGGTGGCAGGGCTACAACGAAGCCCTGATCCTCTACGTGCTCGGCCTCGGATCTCCGACCCACCCGCTGCCGCGGCGAAGCTTCACCGCCTGGTCCGCGACGTACCGCTGGAGAAAGCTCTACGGCTTCGACTTTCTCTATGCGGGTCCTCTCTTCATCCACCAGCTGTCGCACGCCTGGATCGACTTCCGGGGAATCCAGGACGCTTTCATGGCGAAGAAGGGCATCGACTACTTCGAGAACAGCCGCCGGGCGACCCTGATCCAGCAGCAGTACGCGATCCGCAATCCCCGAAAATTCCGGGGCTACGGAGAATTCACGTGGGGGATCTCCGCCAGCGCGGGCCCCGGGGACGCGGTCCGGCGAATCGGGGGCGTCCGCCGCCGCTTCCACGATTATCTCGGCCGCGGCGTGCCCTCCGGTCCGGACGACGGGACCCTGTCGCCGTGGGCGGCGGTCGCCTCGCTCCCTTTCGCGCCGGAGATCGTGCTACCGACGATCGAGGCCTTCACGAACGAGTACCCCGACACGCGCAGCGAGTACGGTTTCCTCTGCAGCCTGAACCCGACCTTTTCGGGGGGTACAGGGGAGCGCGCTTCGAAGGACGCGGTCTGGGTCGCCGGCGGCTACTACGGCCTCGACCAGGGCCCGGTCGTGCTGATGATCGAAAATTTCCGCTCCGGCCTCATCTGGAGACTGATGCGCGGACGCCCGGAAATCGTGCGGGGACTCCGCCGCGCCGGGTTCTCGGGAGGCTGGCTCGGGAGGCGGGTTGCGAGAGGTTGAGGAGGGGACGTGCTACGCGGCACTCCTTAGCTTGCCGAACGTCGAGTCGTACGTGCGTCGGTATGATCCTTCACCAGGCAAAGACAACAGTCCTGCAAAAGGTATCCCCCGGTTAAAGCGTCGTCTGCAAAGCTGAGCAAGCAGGGGGCCCGGGCCCGCAGCCGCTGCTCGCAGAGCTACGTGCGACGTACGTGCCCAACTGCATCCTGCTGGACGCTGCGGAAGACCCTGCGTTATAAGAGTTGGCGCGTCTCTCCCCGCTGGTCCAAAGCAAGGCCGCCGGCAAGAACCAGCCGATGGCCCGTGCCTGCAGCGCGGCGTTTGTAATCTGCCAACCACCGAGCCCGCCGTCCTCGAGAAGCAGATCCGCCGGGTCAAGCTCCTCCCGGTGACGACAGGAAAGTAAATCGGGGCCCGGCTCTTGCGGACGATACGAGGGAAGTCAGGCGGGTCGCCGGCGATGAGAAGATCCCCAGGGCGTTTCATGGTTCCTATCTCGCGAAAGGAGACCACATGACCGAGCCCGCCTACGTCTCGACCGTCCGGATCGAAAGGATCGCAGGTCCCGCGCGGCTGGCATACCTGCCGGCGGAGAAGGAGCCGGTGCACTTCGGGGTCCATGGCGCCGTAGCGGCGCACTATGGCGTTCCGCCGGATGTTGCCGAGCCGCACGCGACGACGCTCGACTACGTCGTGGCCGCGACCGGTGGGTGACTGCTGGGAACCTTCGGGGGCGCGCTGGAGGCGCGCAAGATCGACGCGAGCCACGGGAAGTTGACCGCGGATGTCCGAGGTGAAATCGAGAACGAGGACGGCGTGCTCGTCATCAAGCGGATTCAGGTCCTGTTTCACCTGAAGGCTCCGGCGGCTCTCAGGGAGACTGTCGATCGAGTCCACGGTTTCTATGCCCAGAAGTGTCCGGTGTACCGGTCGATTCATACGGCCATCGCGATCACCACGACTTACGAGATGACGGAGGCGTGACGACGAAGAAAGGGCCGACGCGCCCGAAGCCAGGGATGTTCCGCGATACGACATCCGGCCCGGCCATGCAATGTGAGAGTGCTGAGAAGCCTCTCGTCCGGGAGTTCTGGGGTATCGTCGCGATGCGTCGGGGCGCTCGCCGAACCCTTTCGTGGCGGGCGATCGCGCACATCTCGGGGCGTTGATCCGGTTGCCGCGCGTCAGCCGGAACTCGGCTCGAAGAGGGAGGATCTGGTGTCGGCAACGGTCCACGTCCTTTACAGGCGGCCTCTGCGGGCGGTGCTTCTGGGCCTTGCGTTCGCTGCGCTGCAGTCGGCGGCGGGGGCCCAGCAGACTGGAACCGACCCCGGCAGAACGCCGGGGCCGGCTCCCGGAAAAGAAGAGCTCTCGCCGGCGGTTGCCAAGGTGGACGTCAAACCCGTCGCCCGCGACGAGGAGATTCGCCGGCGCCTCGAGAGCGTCCTGGTGGCCACCGACTGGTTCACCGCCCCGAAAGTTCGAGTCGAGGAAGGGGTCGTCTTCCTCGAGG
>JBDTRB010000226.1:0-3243 GCA_039931865.1 Acidobacteriota bacterium
GAGTACCGCGGCCGTCTCGCTCCCGCTGGTCGCTCGGCTCCCGATTTCCGATTCCCGATTCCCGATTCCCGATCTAAAGTCTCCGCATGACCGACGAGAACGAATCGAAGGGTCTCGAAGTGCTCTGCGAAGGCCGGCATCTGACCTTCGTCCGGCGCAAGGGGTGGGAGTTCGTGCAGAGAAGGAACATCACCGGAATCGCGATCCTCGTCCCGATCACCAACGAGGGCCGCGTCGTCTTCGTCGAGCAGCACCGGGAGGCGGTCGGCCAGCTCGTCCTCGAGCTCCCGGCGGGGCTGGCGGGCGACCAGGAGTCGCCGGAGACCGCGGAAGAATCCGCCAACCGCGAGCTCGTCGAGGAGACGGGCTACCGCGCCGCGTCGCTCGAGATTCTGTGCGAAGGTCCACCGTCGCCCGGGCTGTCCGACGAGATCGTGACGGTCTATCTCGCCCGCGGTCTGACGCGCGAGGGAGAGGGCGGAGGGGTGGATTCGGAAGACATCCGAGTTTACGAAGTGCCTTTCACCGAGGCCTACGAATGGCTCGACGCGCGGAGGGCGGAAGGGCGGCTTGTCGACCCGAAGGTTTACGGGGGTCTGGCACTCGCCGACAGAAAAATTCGGTCGGGACTCTAAAGAGCGGCCACTCCTCGCTAAGGACGCACCGGGTACAGAGAGACGTTTGCCGAAACGGTGGCCCGGTCGTGTTGAAGAGTAGAACGCGGTGACGCGACTTTCCGGTGTCGACCGGTTGTGAGACGAAGTCGCCGGACTGCCCCGCCGCGACGGGCGGGGTGAACTCGGCCTCTGCGAGAACGGCCCTTCGTACGAGATCCGAGGCGCCCTCCCCGCTCCCGCCGGGCGCCTTGCCGGTGAACAGGCCCTGTGCTATTTTTCACGGCCCCGTTGGCCCATTCGTCTAACGGTTAGGACGCAGCCCTCTCAAGGCTGTAATACGGGTTCGATTCCCGTATGGGCTACCAGTTCAATTCGGCCTCATAAGTCGCACGCTGCGTCGGACGCAGCCCTCTCAAGGCGGCATCCATTGGGCGCGGCTGGCGGGTTCGATTCCCGTATGGGCCACCACCACTTAGCTAACTCGCCCTGAACTCGGTGCCCTGCGGGTGCCCAGATCCAGCTCCGGCAGAGCGTACCGTCGTGAGGATCCCTCTGCGGCGGCTGACCCGGCCAGGCCCGCCGCTCTCATCAGACGCGCCACACGCTTGAGCCGGTTCCCGAGTGGTCGGACCCTGGAGGGTCTGTCGAACGAGTCCGAGCGCCTTCGGCGCAGACGATCCGGAACGGGGTGGGGCAGATGGATCTGGACGAGGATCGCCGCTGCGACGGCCTGACGAGCTCGGAGAGAGGAGCTCGGGCAGTTGCGTCGATAGAATCGGCGGCTGAATGCTGGAGCGGGACGGTTCTCCATCGTGAACTCCCTTCTCCCTAATCTGACGGTATCCACGAAAGCGGGTCAACTCCATCCTGGCGTAACGCTTTACGCTTCGCTCGGGTCGCACTGCGGGTCTCCTGCCCACGAAGTAACTCGCTCGGGCGAGGTCGCCTCAAAGTCAGTGAAGGTAGCCCAGAGCATCGTCGAAGTTGTCGGCCTCGTTCCCGTGGTGAACACGGTGACCGGGGCGCCCGCCTCCATGGCGGCGAACGTGAATGTGGGAATCTCCCTCGGGTTCAACCAGTGCGGCGGCGGAACGCCCTCCTGCAGCAATGATGCGTGGGTCGCTCAATGGACGGTGGTTTCCGCGCCTACCGGGATCCAGGCGGTGAACGCGTATCAGGGAACCAGTCTCAAGATGGCCAACACCACGGGCGGAAACGCCTTTTTCAGCTTTCGCTGCCAGGTCGCACAGATGACGGGCTCCTGCATCTTCGTGCTTCGGACGCTGAATACGACCGATCCCCTGTTTTGATCGGGGTACGAGCGACGCTTCCCCGCCAGCCGGGCCCGCATCGGACTGTGAGCGTCCTCGCGCCGTGCGTGGCCGGCGCGCAACGCTCTGCTTGAGCAACGGCCGGTTTCGGCTCAGGCCACGTGGAGCGTGTCCGCCCGCGGACTGTCGTTCGGATGGACCGGCCCAGGGCGAACATTGGCGTTTGCGCTGCAGGAGGCCTCGCAATTTGTGTCACACGTTCAGGACGGTTTATTCTTAAATTACTCAAAATACGGGGCCTGCGATCATGGCTCGAATGTTGAATTTATTTTTTTCGACAGCCGAAGTATGGACAATTCGACGCCTCAAGATCCCACCGTTTACGGCGTGTGGGCGGACCACTCCACTCTCAAGAGGGAGTCGCTCGGGCCGCTGTTTGGCCGGATCTCGATCGGGCTGCGAGGGCCCGTCGATCCCCACTGGCGGGAGTCCTACCTGTCGGTCCGCGGCGAGTCGGAGGCCTTTGCCCGGTTCACGCTCGACCGGACCGCGGACATGGTCTCTTTCACCTTCCGGCCGTCCGAATCCGCCTCGAGCATCGAGGCTCTCGTCGAGCGGCTCGACCTCTCGATCGAGCTCGCGAACCTTCAGGCGACGGCGGCCGCGGCGGCGATCCTGAAGCGGAAGACGAAGGCATGAACGTCGACGATCGCCGGCCTCGCCGGCCGCGCCGCACTTTCAGGCCTCTCCCCCCGACGGGAGAGGAGCTGCTCTCGCTCGCCGGCCGGGCCGGCCTCGATGAGGAGTCCGCGAATCATCTCCGGCGGCTGATGTCCGACTGGTCCGAGCGGTTCCGGCGGCGGATCTCGACGGCCCGGGACGGCGTCCCTGACGCGGCGCTCGTGGCGCTGACTGTCTCGTACCTGCGGCGGCTCCGCAAGGGCGAGCTGCGCCGCGCTTCCGGCCGCTGACCCCTTCCCACTCGGCTTCGCCGACTTACGACGCCTCGCGCGCCGCCGGCGCCGGAGTCGCCTTCCCGGGCGAGTACCGGACCCACCGGAGGATCTCCGGGATCGTCGGCTTCTTGCCGTACATCAGGATCCCCACGCGATAGACGCGTCCCGCAAACCATGCGAGCCCGACAGTGGTTCCCGCCAGCAGGGCGACCGACAGCAGGATCTGCCACGCCGGGACCTGGCCGAGCGCCGTCCGCAGAAACATCATGAGCGGTGCCGTGAAGGGCAGGAGCGAAACGAAGACCGCGAGACCTCCTGACGGGTTGTTCATCACCGCCGGATAAACCGCGATCCCCGAGACGATCATCGCCATCGGGATCATCGCGAGCTGCTGCGCTT
>JBDTRB010000227.1:0-3124 GCA_039931865.1 Acidobacteriota bacterium
ACAACATGACGATGGTCGTGGACGGACACACGACCGTCGAGCACACGATCCCGGTCGCGAACATCTACAAGGACGTGATGACGCTCTGGCCCGCCACGAAGGTCGCGTACACGCCGACGCTTCTCGTCGGATACGGCGGCGACTGGGGCGAGAACTACTGGTACCAGAAGACGAACGTGTGGGAGAACCCGCGTCTGTCGAAGTTCGTCCCGCCGTTCGTGCTCGATCCGCGCTCACGGCGCCGCACGATGGTCCCCGAGGACGAGTTCAACCATTTCAACATCGCCAGGATCGCGGCGAACCTCCAGAAGGCGGGAGTCCTCGTCAACACGGGCGCTCACGGCCAGCGAGAAGGGCTGGGGCTGCACTGGGAGATCTGGATGCTGAACCAGGGAGGCCTGTCGCCGCACGAGGCCCTGCGTTCCGCGACCGCAAATGGAGCGCGGACACTCGGGATGGATCGCGACATCGGGACGCTCGAGCCGGGCAAGCTGGCCGACGTGATCGTGATCGACGGCAACCCGCTGCAGGACATCCGGCAAAGCGAGAAGGTGCAGTGGACGATGGTGAATGGCAGGCTCTACGACGCGGCAACGATGAATGAGTCCGGGTCGAGGGAGAGAAAGCGCGCTAAGTATTGGTGGGAGTGAGACGAGCTCAACCAGCATCTCGACCAAAACAGCTCCGCTCCCTTCTGCTCCCTCTCCCCGCGCGCCGGGGAGAGGGCCGGGGTGAGGGGCGAAACTGACTAGGAGGGACAGAAACCGAAACGACGTTCTAGAATTCGAGTGTTTCCACCACTCGCAAGCCGGGAGGTCCCCACCATGACGCTTCCACGAATCCTCGCCGCAATCGCGCTCGGCGCCGGCGTCACTTCGGGAGCCTTCGCGCAGGAGGATCACTCGCACCACCACGGCGGTCCGGAATCTCTAGGCATCGTCCACTTCTCCGTCTCCTGCAAGCCCGACGTCCAGCCCGCGTTCACCCGGGCGGTCGCGCTCCTCCACTCCTTCGCCTACGAGGAATCCCGCATCGCCTTTGCCGCGGTCTCCGAGCGGGACCCCGCCTGCGGGATGGCGCACTGGGGAATCGCGATGACTTACTACCACCCGATCTGGGCGCCTCCCTCGCCGGTCGAGCTCGCCGCCGGGCGCGCCGCAGCGGAGAAAGCCGCGGCAGTGGGAGCCACGACGGATCGGGAGCGCGGTTACATCGGCTCGATCGGCGCCTTCTACCGGGACAGCGACAAGCCGGACCGGGACCACCGCACCCGCGCGCAGGCTTACCGTGCGGCACTGGAGGACCTCTCGCGGCGCTTTCCAGACGACCACGAGGCCGCGATCTTCCACGCGATGATGCTCGTCGCGACCGCGCCCGCGGGGGATGCCGGCCTCACCCAGCAGAGAAGGGCGGGCGTTATCTTGAACGGCCTTCTCGCGGCCGAGCCGCAGCATCCCGGCCTCGTTCATTACCTGATCCACGCGTTCGATTACCCGATGCTGGCCGACCAGGCGCTCATCGCCGCGCGGTCCTACGCGAAGATCGCGCCGTCCGCGCCGCACGCTCTGCACATGCCCTCGCACATCTTCACGCGCCTCGGACTGTGGAAGGAATCGATCGACTCGAACATCGCCTCCGCCGACGCAGCAAGGCGCTACGTCGCGCGGACGCATCCGGGAACGGCCGCGTTCGACGCCATGCACGCGCTCGACTACCTCGAGTATGCGTACCTGCAGATCGACGATCAGGACAAGGCGAAGGCGGTTCTCGAAGAAGCCGCGTCCGCGAAGAAGTTCGACGACGACAGCTTCGCGGCCGGGTACGCTCTCGCCGCAATTCCGGCGCGCTGGGCTCTCGAGCGCCGCGACTGGGCGGCGGCGGCGGCGCTCACCCCGCCATCGGCCGAGCTCTCGTGGCAGCGGTTCTCGTACGCGCCTGCGATCAGCCACTTCGCGCGGGCAATCGGCGCCGCCCGGACGGGACACCTGGACGACGCCCGCGCAGCCGTTTCGAAGCTCGAAGAAATCCATGCCGGCTACGTCAAGACGCCGGTTCCCGGACCGTACGACTGGACGACGCAGGTCGCGTCGATGCGCGCCGCCGCGGCGGCCTGGATCGCCCTGGCGGAAGGAAAAAAGGAGGAAGCCGTCGAGCTCGCTCGCGCCGCGGCCGACCTCGACGAGAAAGCGGGCAAACATCCCGTCACACCCGGTGCCGTTCTGCCCGCGCGCGAGTTGCTCGGCGACATGCTCCTCGAGCTCAACCGGCCGGCCGAGGCGCTCGTGGCGTACGAGACGTCGCTGCGCTCCGCCCCTCTCCGGTTAAACGGCCTCTACGGCGCCGCGCGTGCAGCCGAGCTCTCGGGGGACCGGGCGAAGGCGCGCATCGCCTACGGGAAGCTTCTCGCCAATTGCGGCGCCGGTTCGAGTCGGAAGGAAGTCCGGAAGGCGCGGGAGTATCTGGGGAAATCGAGCTAGCGGGCGCGACGTACTCGTGGAAGAGGGCTGAGCTGAGGGGCGCAAAGGGGCCGGTTCCCTCTCCCCGCGCTCGGGAAGACGGGGGAGAGGGCGAGTGAGAGTGAGAGTGAGAGTGAGAGTCAAGTGTGTGCCTTCAGTGCTCTCGGGCCCCCCTTCACAATCCGGCGCGCGGAACGCCTGAACCCGAACGCGCGGTCAGATCAGTCTTTGTTCGGATAAGCGCCGCCCCTCACCCCCACCCTCTCCCCGGCGCGCGGGGAGAGGGCGCTCGGGACAATCGAAGGATATGCCTCCCGCGATACGAATCATCCGAGCCAGGGGTTTACGCGAACGCTCCACAAATGCCGAAAGGCTCTTGTGGTCGCAGATCCGCGATCGCAAAGTGCACGGGGTCAAATTCCGAAGGCAAGAGCCGATCGGTCATTTCATCGTCGACTACCTCGCCGTCAAAGAACGTCTGATCGTCGAGCTCGACGGCGGTCAGCACGCGCAATCGACGGCGATGGACCGCGATGCGCAGCGCACCCGCTATCTGGAGCACATGGGATATCGCGTGCTCAGATTCTGGAACAATGAGGTCCTGCAAAACACCGCGGGCGTGCTCGAAGCGATCGGGTACGCGATCAAGGAACGGCGGGATCAGCCAT
>JBDTRB010000228.1:0-3122 GCA_039931865.1 Acidobacteriota bacterium
GCTCCTCCCTCCCTCTGGTCGGGAGACTCCTCTCGGGGCGAGCTTAGCCACCAGCAAGCAGAAAGCGCAGCTCCGCTCCCTCTCCCCGCGATCGGGGAGAGGGCTGGGGTGAGGGGGCCCGCAGGTCAGGCGGTCTGTCTTGCCGTCGAGTGGACTGCGCCGACTTCGCGATGAGGGTGGTCGAAACCGATCGCCGCTCGGCTCTAGGCGCCTTGGCCCCCGAGCCGCCTACGGCGCTGCCGGCTCTCTTGCCACTTGCGGCGCTGAGGGGCGGTAGGTTGGCAGCGTGCCGTGGATCCGCATCCCGGCGCGTTCGCCGTCTCCCGGGTTGATCCGCTCGGAGGACGCGTCCGGCGGCGGGACTGTGCCGTCTCCGGGGTAATACGGGCGGTAGCCGTAGCCGTCTTTGACTTCCGACCCCGGCGCTTCGCGCAGCCTGTCGATGCCGAAGATCGCTTCCTGGCGGTTGAAGAATGCCATCTCGTAGTCGCGGGTCATCCAGATGGCGTCCTTCGGGCACGCGTCCACGCAGAAGCCGCAATAGACACAGCGCAGCATGTCGATGTCGAACACGACCGGATACTTCTCGTAGGAGATCTTCGGGTGCTCCCCCGCCACGATCGTGATGCAGTCCGCCGGGCAGGCCTGCGCGCACATGTAGCAGGCCACGCATTTCAGGGTCCCGTCGTCCCGGGTCTTCAGGATGTGCTTGCCGCGGAAGCGCCCGGAATAGTTGCGCTTGACCTCGGGGTACAGGATGGTCGGGAGATTCCGGATCCGGATGAGGTTCTTCAGAAGATGCCGCATCGTCACGGCCATCCCACCGAGGATCTCCGGAAAATACAGGCGTTGAGAAAGGGTCAGCTTCTTCGGGACCCGCACCGAGACGTCGATCACGCCGCTCATCGTTCGAGCTCCCCGGCGATGATGTTCAGGCTCCCGAGCGTCGCCACCGCGTCGGAAATCGAGCTACCCTCGATGATCCTTTCGAAACACGCCATCGCGGGGAAGCAGGGAGCGCGATGCTTCAGGCGGTACGGTCCGCCTCCGCCCTCCGCGATCGCGTAGAAGCCGAGCTCACCGTTGCCACCTTCGATCCACTCGTATCTCTCGCCCTTCGGGACACGGATGCCTTCCATGATGATCTTGAAGTGGTAGATCAGCGATTCCATGTCGTGGTACACGGCGTCCTTCGGCGGCAGCACGACGTGCCAGTCGTCCGAATTGACGGGCCCCGAGGCGGGGAAGATGTCGAGCGCCTGCCGGATGATCTTGAGCGACTGCTTCATCTCCTCGATGCGGACCAGGTACCGCGAGAAGTTGTCGCCATCGGGCGCGATCGCGACATCCCAGTCGAACTCCCCGTAAAAATCGTAAGGCCGGGTCCGACGCACGTCGTAAGGAACGCCGGATGACCGCAGCATCGGTCCCGTCAGGCCCCAGGCGATTGCCTGCTCCTTCGTGACCACACCGGTCCCCTGAAAGCGGTTCCGGATGATGCGGTTGTTCGTCACGAGCTTCTCGACGTCGGCGACAAACGTCGGGATGGTCTCCAGAAGCGAGCGGCACCGCGAGACGAAATCCTCCGGCACGTCGATGGCAAGTCCACCCACGCGCACGTACGAAACGGTGAGCCGGGCGCCGGAGCAGGCCTCGAGCAGGCTGTAGATGTTTTCGCGGTTCTGGAACAGGTACCAGAAGTTCGTGAGCGCGCCCATGTCGACGAGATTCGCGCCGATGTTCACGCAGTGGTCCATGATCCGTGAGAATTCGGACAGGATCGTCCGGATGAGAACGCCGCGCTTTGGGACCTCGATGCCCAGCATCTTCTCGACCGTGCGCACGTACCCGACGCCGTTGATCATCGCCGAGACGTAATTCAGCCGGTCGGTGTACGGAATCACCTGGTTCCAGGTGTGCGTCTCGGACATCTTCTCGAAGCAGCGGTGCATGTATCCGATCTGCGTCTCGGCGCGGGAGATGCGCTCGCCATCCATCCGCGCGATCAGGTGCACGATGCCGTGCGTCGCCGGGTGAGACGGTCCGATGGAAAGCGTCTGGGTCTCGAAGTGGCCGGCGCGCTCCTCGGTGTTCTTCGCCCAGTCGGGCCAGCGGAGGTCCTCCTCGGCGAAGAACCACCGCTGCCCGGGCGCGTAGTCCTTGCGAAGCGCGTGGCCGACGAACGCGTCGTGGCAGAGAAGGCGGCGCAGGTTGGGGTGCCCGGTGAAGTCGAACCCGAACAGGTCGTACGCCTCGCGCTCGAACCAGTTCGCGGCCGGCCAGACTTCGATCACGCTCGGCAGCACGGGCTTCTCGGGATCCGGCAGCAGCACCTTGACGCGGATGTGCTCGTTGTGCGTCAGCGAATGCAGGTGGACGACCGCTTCGAAACGTGTCTTGCGGCCGGCGCGGCGCAGGTTGTCCACTCCGGCGAGGTCGATATACAGGTCGTAGAGGCAAGCGCGGTCGTCGCGAAGAAACAGCGCGAGCGCGAACCAGTTCTCCGGCGCGACCTCGAGGACGGTCATGTCGAGATCCGAAATCTCGACGAGCCCGGCGAGCGGAGACTGCGCGAGCCTCCCCCGCAGCTTCTCGGATTGCGCCGACAGGGTCGACGGCTCGACGACTGTTGGGGTGCTCACGCCTTCCCGCCTTCCGACGTCACGACGCGGGTTTGACCGGGACCGCGGCCTCTTCCGGCGTGCGCTCCCCCGGCGACCACGTGTACTTGTCGCCTTCGGCAAACCGCGCCGACCGCGTGTCGCGCGATTTCTCGCCGGACTGGATCTTCCGCTGCAGCTCGAAGATCCCGTACATCAGCTCTTCGGGAGTCGGCGGACAGCCGGGCACGTAGACGTCCACGGGAATGATCTCGTCGATCCCCTGCGTCACGTGGTACGCGCGGTAGAACCCGCCGGAAGACGCGCAGACGCCCATCGAGATCACCCATTTCGGCTCGGGCATCTGGTCGTAGATCTTTCGGAGCGTCGGCGCGAGCTTGTCGACCACCGTCCCCGCGACGATCAGCAGGTCCGCCTGGCGCGGCGAGAAGCGAACGACTTCCGCTCCGAAGCGCGACAGGTCGTAGTGGGACGACACGACGGACATGAACTCGATCCCGC
>JBDTRB010000229.1:0-2961 GCA_039931865.1 Acidobacteriota bacterium
CGTCCGGTAACGGCATGGACATGTCGGCATCGATGGCGGACCCGGTCACCGGAAAGATGATGACCGTCCGGGAGAAGGTGGAGATCGCCGACAACGACCATCACAGGTTCGAAATGTGGGGACCCGCGCCGGACGGCAAGAACTTCAAGATGATGGAAATCGAGTACACGCGCCGCAAGTAGGACGGGATTCCTTCCGCCCTCTCCGCGAGCGCCGGAGAGGGCGTCCTTCCGATTCGAGCTCCTCCGCCGTCCGCCGTCCGCCGTCCGCCGTCGGCCGTCCCGCCCGAAACTGCCCTGCGCGCATTCCGCGCCGAGGCCCGCTCCCCGGCGGGGAACACTCGAGGGGCACCGGCCACGTCCCGTTCGGGCTTCCTATTTGCAGGAGACATCGGCACGACGGAGGTCACCACGGCAGCCATACCGAATCCCCGTACGTCTTCCCGGAGGGTATTGATCGTCGACGACGACGCGGAAGTACGTGCCGGCATGAGGGATCTCGTGACGCAGCAGGGCTTTACAGCTGTATGCGCTAAGGACGGCCTCGAGGCGCTGGCGTGCCTCCTCGTTTCAGAAGGAACGTCTCTGATCTTCCTCGACCTGAGCATGCCGGGCATGAGCGGCTGGGAGTTTCGACGCAAGCAGCTCTCCGATCCCCGCTTCGCGTCCATTCCGGTAGTGGTCACGACCGGTCATCCGGAGTACGGCGAGGAAATGGTTTCTCTCGGCGCGGCGGGCCACATCCAGAAGCCCATTCGCCCCGAAGAGGTTCTGGGCGTCCTCGATCGCTTTTCGTAAAATCAGTTTCCGAAAAGAGAGATCGGAAGGGACGACATGGAGACCGTTCTTGTGGTGGAAGACGATCCCGAGCTCCTCGAGGCGCTGAGCGACGCCCTGGAGTCGGAGGGTTACGGGGTCGGGCGCGCCCGGCATGGGCTCGATGCGTTAGGGCAGCTGCGCGCCGGCAAACGGCCCTGCCTGATCCTGCTCGATCTGATGATGCCGATCATGAACGGCTGGCAATTCCGGCACGAGCAGAGACAGGATTCGGAGCTCTCGCGGATTCCCGTCGTCGTGGTCTCCGCGAAGACGGACAGCGCGCAGCACGCCGCGTGGCTCGAAGCGGACGCTTACATCGAGAAACCGGTCTCGCTTCAGACGCTGCTCGAAACCGTGCATCGGTATTGCGCGTGCAATCGATAGGCACCGGCGGCCGTCAGGGGTCAGGGGTCAGGGGTCAGGGCGCTTCGGTCGGTTGGCGTGTGAGCCTTCGCCTCGCCTCGAGCGCCCGCGCGAGTGCTTCGGCGGGTGAGTCTCCGAGCGCGGTGATGTGGCCCATCTTGCGGCCCGGGCGGGGTTCCGATTTTCCGTAGAGATGCAGCTTCGCTTCCGGCTGGGCGCAGGCGGCCCGCCAGTCGGGCTCTCCGTTGGCCCAGAGGTCGCCGAGCAGGTTCGCCATCGCGGCGGGCCGGAGCGGCCGCGTGGATCCCAGGGGAAGGCCGCAAACGGCACGCAGCTGCTGTTCGAACTGGCTCGTGACGAACGCGTCGACCGTGAGGTGACCGGAATTGTGCGGTCGGGGCGCGAGCTCGTTGACGAGCAGGTCTCCGCCCGATACGAAGAACTCGACACAGAGGATGCCGACGAGGTCGAGCTCCTCGGCGATTGTTCGCGCGATCTCGCTCGCCCGCCCGCGGAGGGGATGCCCTTCGTCACAGACGGTGTAGTCGAGTATGTGCCGGGCGTGCGTGTTGCGGAGGATCCCGAAATCCGCCGTCGCCCCATCGACGCCGCGCGCGATGATCACTGACACTTCGTGGTCGAACGGAACGAACCGCTCGAGGACCGCTTCCTCCGCTCCGATCGACCGCCACGCCGCCTCGACCTCCGCCTCCGAGGAGATCCGCGCCTGGCCTTTTCCGTCGTAGCTGAAACCCGCGCGCTTGGCGACCGTCGCTCCGCCGAGCTCTTCCCACGCGCCGGCCAGCTCGTCGCGGGATCGGGCGACGCGGTAGTCCGCGACGGGAAATCCGCGCGAGCGCAGAAACGCCTTTTCGCGGACCCGGTTCTGACAGACCGCGAGGACCTCGCCGCCCGGGCGCACGGGCGCGAGCTCCGCCGCCGCGGCCGCGGTCTCGAACGGGACGTTCTCGAACTCGAATGTCACGACCGCGACCCTGCGGGCGAACTCGCGCACGCGGTCGAGATCGTCATACGGCGCCGTGACCTCGACGTCCGCCACCTGTCCGGTCGGTGTGTCGTACTCGGGTGAGTAGGTGTGGACGCGGTATCCGAGGCGCCGCGCGGCGATTGCGAACATGCGGCCGAGCTGGCCGCTTCCGAGCACCCCGATGGTCGCGCCCGGAAGAACCGGGCGCATCAGGGGAGAGAGTCCGCCCGGACGGCGCTCGTCTGCTCCTCCCGGAAGCTTGCGAGCGCGGTGGCCGCGGCGGGGTCGTTCAAGGCGAGGATCGCTGCGGCGAAGAGGGCCGCGTTGATCGCGCCAGCTCTGCCGATCGCAAACGTCGCCACCGGGATCCCCGCCGGCATCTGAACCATCGAGAGAAGCGAGTCGAGACCCTGGAGCGCCTGGCTCTGCACCGGCACCCCGAGCACGGGCAGTGGCGTTTGCGCCGCGATCATTCCGGGAAGGTGCGCGGCTCCGCCGGCGCCCGCAATGATCACTTCGACCTTTCGCCCCTGCGCGCCGACCGCGAACTCCGCCATCCACGCGGGAGTCCGGTGAGCGGAAACGATGCGGGATTCGTGGAGGATCCCGAGCCGTTTGAGCGTTTCGGACGCGTGCCGCATCGTGTCCCAGTCGGACTTGCTGCCCATGACGACGGCGACGCGCGCAAGTGGCTCGGGCGGCATGGGCGCGATTCTATGAGATGCCGCTCCGGCAACGCCGGAGCGGGGGAGAGGTGCCCGTCCGGCAACGCCGGAGCGGGGGAGAGGTGCC
>JBDTRB010000230.1:0-2924 GCA_039931865.1 Acidobacteriota bacterium
CTCGCCTGAGGGCTCGACCGCCCGGCTGGCCCCTTCGTTCGCTGCGGCTCCCGCACCAGAGGCTCCTCCTCCTTCCCTTCGGTCAGGAGACTCCTCTCGGTGCGAACTGATGTGCCAGTGCCGCGGATCGGGTCGCCTGTTGACGGTATCCGCGCCCGGAGAAAAAATCCTGGCGGCGTCTTAGGAGGTCCCGAAGCCTGCGCGCGTCCAGGCGGCCATCCCGCCCGTCACGTTGGTGATGTTGGTGAAACCGGCGCGTTCGAGAAGGCTCGTCGCGAGAGACGACCGGTAACCTCCGGCGCAGACCGCGTGCACGGGATCGCCGGCGTCGAGCTCGCAAGCCCGGCGGGCGAGCTCGTGGAGCGGGATCCGTTTCGCGTTCGGAATCGTGCCGGACTCCCACTCGCCGGGACGCCGGACGTCGAGGACGATCGGAGACTCGCCAGCGGAAACCCGGCGGTGAAGCTCCTCGACGTCGACCTGCGCGGTGGACGCGACTCTCCTCCCGGACTCCTGCCAGGCATGGACGCCGCCCGTGAGCGATCCGGCGATGTCTTCGATCCCGACGCGCGCGAGACGCATCCGCGCCTCCTGCGCCGCCACCGGATCCGGGGCGACGAGGATCACGGGCGCGCCGTGCGGGACGACGGCCCCCGCCCAGCTCGCGAACTGGCCCGACAGGCCGATCTGGATCGATCCTGGAAGGTGGGATTTCGCGTACGCCTCGCCGGACCGCACGTCGAGAACCACCGCCCCCGCGGCCGCCGCGCGCTCGACCGCCGCGGGATCCAGCGGGGCGAGCGGCGGGAGCGAGCCGAGAGAAGAGGCGCCGCGGCGATTCATCTCGACGTCGCGCGCGAAGTAGGCCGGCGCCTCGGGGAGATCTGTCGTCATGCTGCGGACGAACTCCTCGCGAGTCATGGGCTGCAGCGCGTGGTTCACCCGCTTCTGCTGGCCGATCGTCGAGCTCGTATCGGAAGAGATGTTCTTTCCGCAGAGAGAGCCCGCGCCGTGACCTGGATAGACCTCGACGGAGTCGGGGAGCCTCATCAGCTTCTGCCGCAGCGAGTCGTAGAGCATCCCCGCGAGGTCCTCCGCCGAAATCGCCGCGCCGAGCAGGTCCGGCCGGCCGACGTCCCCGAGAAACAGCGTGTCGCCGGTCAGGACGAGCTTCGGCTCGGGCGACTCCGAGCGGTCGGTGACGAGAACGCAGACCGATTCCGGCGTGTGGCCTGGCGTTTCGAGAAACCGGAGCGTCACGCGGCCGACCGACACTTCGTCGCCGTCCGAAACCGGCGTGTGGGGAAAGGACACGCCGGCGCGCGAGCCGAAGTAAATCTGCGCGCCCGCCCGTTCCGCGAGCTCGCGGTGCCCCGACACGAAGTCGGCGTGGAGGTGGGTCTCGACGACGTGCCGGATCATCAGCCCCTCCTGGCGCGCGACCTCGATGTATTCCTCCACGTCGCGCCGCGGGTCGACGACAACCGCCTCGCCCTCGGAGCCGATCATGTACGAGGCCTGCGCAAGGCATCCCAGGTAGAACTGCCGGAAAAACATCGTCACTCCTCGATCTCGACGGCGAACCCCGGCTCGAGCGTGAGGCGCAGGCGCGCGAGCCGGCACGCCCAACCCTCGCGCCCGATGCGCGACTCGACGCGTTGCCAGATCCAGGCCGCGAGCCTCTCCGCGGTCGGGGAGACTCCGGCAAATTCCGGAACGTCGCGATTCAAATTGTGGTGGTCGAGCGGCCGATCGACTTCCTCCTTGAGGATGCGATCGAGGTCCGTCAGGTTGACGACCATCGAAGTCTCCGGGTCGATATCTCCCTGCACCGCGACCTCGAGCTCGTAGTTGTGCCCGTACCCATGAGGCCCCTCGTCGCCATAGACGGCCAGATTGCGCTCGGGAGTCCAATCGGGCCGCCAGAGGCTGCGCCCCGCGTTGAAGTGAACGGTGCGGGACAGCAAAGGCACGCGGGAAGCCTACGGCGGAAAGGGGCGGGGGTAAAGCCGGTCCCTCTCCCCGAGCGCGGGAGAGGGACCGGAGCTGCGCTTCCGCCTGGGTGGTGGATAAGCTCGCATCGAGAGGAATCTCCCGACCAGAGGGAGGGAGGAGCCTCTCGATGCGGGAGCCGCAGCGAACGGAGGGAGCAGGCCGGCGGTCGAGGCCGCATCCGGCCGAGCCGCCGGACGGTGCCGTTCGCCGCGCACGGCGAACGGCAGCTCCCGCAGTGAGCGGAGGCGACGTTCAGCGGAGGCGACGGCTATACAATCCCCCGCCGCGGAGCACCGATGGAACTTTTTCTGACATCCCGAGAGCTCGCCGATTTTCTGCACCGGTCCGAAACAGTCGGCGGCGGAGAGCCGCTCCGCATCATCGACGCGGGCCGTTTCCGCGAGGGAGTCATCGACAGCCTGGTCTGGACGGCCGTGTTCGGAGACACGGAGGTCCGCGACGTCGCGCGGCGGACGATCCGCGAGGCGGCGCGCGAGCTGGGCATACTCCCGGCCTCGATCCTGCCGCTTTATGAAGCGCGGGGCCGCGGGGAGTTCGACGGCTTCAGCGTGCCGGCGGTCAACATCCGGATGCTCTCCTACGACACGATGCGCGCCGCGCTTCGGGCCGCGAAGGCTCTCGACGCCGGCGCGCTGATCTTCGAGATCGCGCGCAGCGAGATCGGGTACACCGACCAGCGCCCCGGTGAGTACGCCGCCGTCCTCCTCGGCGCGGCGATCAAGGAGGACTGGAAGGGGCCCGTCTTCCTGCAGGGCGACCACTACCAGACCAACCCGAAGAAGATGAAGGAAGACGCCGGAAAAGAGATCGCGGCCATCGAGGCCCTGATCGACGAGGCGATCCCTTCGGGCTTTTTCCAGATCGACATCGACACCTCGACCCTCGTGGATCTCTCGAAGAAGACCCTG
>JBDTRB010000231.1:0-2840 GCA_039931865.1 Acidobacteriota bacterium
GAACCGCCTCCGGCGCGTTCGTCGAGCTTCAGGGCACGGCGGAGCGGCGGCCGTTCTCCGAGGAACAGCTCGGACAGCTCATCGCACTCGCTCGGACGGGGTTGACGATCCTGCGGGAGGCGCAGGACCGGGCGCTCGAGCCGGTGCTCGCCGGGATAGAGAAAAGCTAGGCGGAGGGGATCTCAGAGACTTTCTCCGCGGCCATCAGCCATCAGCCATCAGCCATCAGCCATCAGGCGGCCGGCGCTCGAGCTTTCGGGTCCCTCACCCTCGCCATCACCCTCGCCCTCCGCCGGGCGAGAGGAGAGGGAAACGAGCGCGTCAGCCGACCAGTTTCTCGATTTCGACCTCGCTGAATCCGACGAGGAGGGTTTTCCTGCGGCGCAGGATGGGGGCTCGAAATCCTCCCGTCGGGCCTCGCAGATCGTCGGGCGTCGCCTCTCCCGCCCTCAGGCGCCGGCTGTTTTTCCCCTTCGCCACGATGACCCAAGTCACGGAATCCAGAAGGGCTTGGGCGTCGGAAGGAGAGAGCGGCGCCTTGCGGGACTGACGCTCTTCTCCGATTTTCACCTTCTTCTTTTCGAGCACCGCCCGGGTGCGCGCGCAGCTCACTCAGCCGGGGCGGTGATAGTAGAAATCCAGAGAGGCCACGGGCGGATCTTAGCGGGTCGCCGGATTGCTCAAACTGGACCTGACAAGCGCGGATTCCCCTGAGATAATCGCCGGTTCCGGAGCGCAACCCGGACACAGCCCCAGGTAAAGGAAACGCTCGCGACATGAAGAAAATCGGCATTCTCTTCGGCCAGGAACGCTCATTCCCGCACGCCTTGATCGACCGCATCAACGGGTCGGGCGCTCACAACGTCACGGCCGAGGCCGTGCAGGTGGGCGGTATCAGCCTGGAAAGCCCGAAGACCTATGACCTGATCCTCGACCGGATCAGCCAGGACATCCCGTTCTATCGCGCGATCATGAAGAAGGCCGTGGCCGACGGCACGATCGTCGTGAACAACCCGTTCTGGTGGTCCGCCGACGACAAGTTCTTCAACAACGTCGTCGCGAAGGCCGTCGGCGTCGCGGTGCCGAAGACCGTGATCCTCCCGTCGAACCACCATCCGCCCGACACGACCTCGGAGTCGATGTCGAACCTGCTCTTCCCCTTGAACTGGGATGAAATCTTCACGCACATCGGATTCCCGGCGTTCTTCAAGCCCTACTCGGGCGGCGGGTGGAAGAACGTGTATCGCGTGGCGAACCTCGAGGAATTCTTCGCCGCATACAAGGAGTCGGCGCAGAACGTGATGACGCTCCAGGAGGAGATCGTCTTCGACGAGTACTTCCGGTGCTACGCGATCGGCCGCAAGCACATGCACATCATGCGGTACGACCCGCGGCAGCCGCACGCGGACCGCTACGTCCAGCGCCCCGAGCCGATAGACCCGGGACTGTACGGGCGGATCCGAAACGACTGTCTCAAACTGACGAACGCGCTCGGTTACGACTTCGACACGCTCGAGTTCGCGGTCCGCGACGGGATTCCGTACGCGATCGACTTCTTGAATCCCGCGCCGGACGCGGACGTCGCGTCTGTCGGCGCGGAGAATTTCGAGTGGGTGCTGTCGCACGCCGCGGAGTGGCTCATCGAGCGCGTCTCGCAGGGCATCGACCCGGTCGCGCGCTATCACTGGCAGGAGTTTCTGTCGGGCCAGCGCGAGCCGGCGAGGCCTCCGGTCCCGCCGAGGCCGCGCCCGTCGGGTCCCTCGGGCCCGCGGCGCTCGTCGGGGCCCGCCGGAGCGGGACCCACGGCTGCCCGTCCATTTTCGAGGTCGGGGCCACGCTCCGGAGGACCTTCGGGGCCGGGGTCCGGAAACGGACCCTCTGTTCCAGCGTCCGGAAACGGACCCTCTGTTCCAGCGTCCGCAGGCGGACCTTCTGTTCCAGCGTCCGGACGCGGACCCTCTGTTCCCGGGTCCGGAGGCGGACCCCCCGTTCCCGGGTCCGGAGGCGGACCCCCCGTTCCAGCGTCCGGAGGACCGCCGGGTCCGGGTCCCGGGGCGTCGGGACCCCGGGCGGAACCGGCCTCTCCTCCCCGCGATCCTGAGGGCGAGGTTTAACGCAAATGCGTGAGCGTCCGGCTTTCACCCTCGGCGTCGAGGAGGAATTTCAGATCATCGATCCGGAGACGCGGGAGCTGCGCTCTCACGTCCAGGAGATGCTCGAGGAAGGGAAGCTGCTCTTAAAGGAGCGCGTCAAGCCCGAGATGCACCAGTCGGTCATCGAGGTTGGGACGGGGATCTGCGCGAACGTCGAGGAAGTCCGCAAGGACGTCACCGAGCTGCGGCGCGAGATCATCGGACTCGCCCGCCGGCAGGGGATGAACGTCGCCTCCGCAGGAACACACCCGTTCTCCCGGTGGGAGGACCAGGCCATCTATCCCGATCCCCGTTATGCGTCGATCGTCGAAGAGCTTCAGCTCGTCGCGCGGTCGAACCTGATCTTCGGCCTGCACGTGCACGTCGGGATTTCGGACCGCGCGGTGGCGTTCCAGATCCTGAACGAAGCACGCTACTTTCTGCCGCATCTGCTCGCGTTGTCCTCGAGCTCGCCGTTCTGGCTCGGGCGGAACACCGGGCTGAAGAGCTACCGGACGAAAGTTTTCGAAAAGTTTCCCCGCACCGGGATCCCGCCCGTCTTTCCGACGCCCGCGGAGTTCGACGAATTCGTGCGGATTCTGGTCGCCACCAACTCGATCGACAACGGCAAGAAGATCTGGTGGGACCTGCGCCCGCATCCGTTCTTCGAGACGATCGAGTTCCGCGTCTGCGACGTCCCGATGCGCC
>JBDTRB010000232.1:0-2791 GCA_039931865.1 Acidobacteriota bacterium
GTCGCTGTGGTCGTTCTCCCTCCAGCTCTTCCGGTTTACCCGCCATCTGGCGCCGGCCGGATCCGGGGGCGCGTCGATATCGAGCGTCCTGTTCGGAGAGTCGAAGATCGGCGGCGTCGAGTTCGTCGCCTCCCCGGCTGTCGGGGCATGGGCGCTCACGGCGGTCGGGCTCGTTCTCGCCGCGGCGCTCTTCGTCGCCTGGAAAAACGCCCGACACGAGTTTTCGGCGGACTGCCTGGTGGTGGCCGGATGAGGATCTCCAGGATTGACGACGTTCAGGAACCGATAGCCGACGATCGGACGGTCACGGTCGTCGGCGCCGGCGGAGACGGAGTCGTCACATTCGGCGACCTGCTCGCGCAGTCGGCAGCGCACGCGGGCCTCCACGTCGTATTGACGGAATCCTACGGGCCCCAGATTCGCGGCGGCGAGGCCTCCGCCACGGTTCGTATCGCCTCCCGCGAGATCGGCGCCCAGGGCGACGCCGCGGACATCGTCGTGGTTCTCCGGTGGGACGACTTCGAGCGCTTCCGGGGCGAGATCGCCTTTGCGCCGGGAGCCCTCGTACTGCACGAGCCTCCCGCGGACGGCGCCGCGATTCCGACGCTCGACACTTCGAACGTCCGCCTCGTTCCAATCCCCTTCGCCGAGCTTTCGCGCGGGGCGGCCGGCTCGCCGGGGGCCCGCAACATCGTGGCGCTCGGCGTCGTCTCCCAGCTCCTGGGGCTCCCGCCGGAGACCATCCGGGCGGCCATCTCCCACCGGTTTCGCGCGAAGGGATCCGAGAGGATGGAGGGCAACGAGCGGGCCCTCGCGGCGGGACAGGCGGTCGCTCGCGACCTCGCCCCGACCGTCGATCTCGCGCTGTCTTCTGCCGGGGGCGCTCCCCGGCCTCTTCTTTCCGGCAACGAAGCCGTCGCGGTCGGAGCGATCCACGCCGGTTGCCGGTTCTTCGCCGGGTACCCGATCACCCCGTCGACGGAGATCCTTCAATTTCTTTCCGAGTCGTTGCCCAGGATGGGCGGGACGGTCATTCAAACAGAGGACGAGCTGTCGGCGATCGGCGCCGTGATCGGAGCGTCGTTTGCGGGAGCGCGCGCGATGACGGCCACCTCGGGACCGGGACTGTCGCTCATGACGGAGATGCTCGGTCTCGCTTCCATGGCCGAGATCCCGACCGTCATCGTCAACGTCCAGCGCGGCGGCCCGTCGACGGGGAACCCGACGAAAACCGAGCAGTCCGACCTGTGGCACTCCCTCTACGGGACGCACGGAGACGCTCCGCGCGTCGTTCTCGCCTGCTCCGACGTCGAGGACAGCTTCCACGCGACCGTCGAAGCGTTCAACATCGCGGAGGAGTACCAGGTCCCGGTGATTCTCCTCTCGGACCAGTCGATCGGTCAGAGGAAGCAGACGATCTCCGGCTCCGCTCTGGAGCACGAAGTCGTCCGGCGGGCGCTTCCGTCCGCACACGATCTCGAGAAGTACGAACGCTATCGGGACACCGAAAACGGCGTGTCTCCCATGAGCATCCCGGGCATCCGCGGAGGGGAGTATCAGACCAACGGGCTCGAGCACGATGCCTCCGGCCGCCCGGCCTCGATGTACCTCACGCACGAGAAGATGAACGCGAAGCGCTACCGCAAGCTCTGGCCGATCCGGGAGTCCTATCGGTTTTTCCGCCGTCTCGGGCCGGAGCGCGCCGACCTCGGCATCGTGTGCTGGGGGTCATCGCTCGGCGCGGTCCGCGAGGCCGTCGAGGCCGCGAATGCGCGGGGAGAAAGCGTGGCGGCATTCGTGCCGCGCATGCTCTATCCGTTTCCCAAGAAAGACTTCGAAAAGTTTCTCGCGAGCGTCGGACGCCTGATGGTCGTGGAGCTCTCCTACACGGCCCAGTTCTATCGGTACCTGCGCTCTTTCATGAATCTGCCGGAGCAAACGCGGGTCTACAAGCGCTCGGGAGGAAAGCCTCTGACCGCGAAGGAAGTCGAGGAATCGATGACCACTCTGTTCGAAACGCCGGTCTCGAAGGCGGTCGCGTGAGCGCGGCGCTTCCGATCTTTCAGCCGGGGGATTACAAGTCGGACCTGAAGCCGGTCTGGTGCGCGGGTTGCGGCGACTTCGGCGTCCTGGCGACGCTCCATCGCGCGATGGCGAAGCTGCAGTTCGAGCCCTGGAACACGGTCGTCGTCTCCGGGATCGGATGCTCTTCGAGGCTGCCCGGATACGTCTCGACTTACGGCTTCAACGGGCTCCACGGCCGCGCGCTTCCGCTGGCGACGGGGATCAAACTGGCGCGGCCGGAGATCAAGGTCGTCGCGGTCGGCGGAGACGGCGACGGTGTCGCGATCGGCGGAAATCACTTCCTCCATTCGGCGCGCCGCAATCTCGACATCGCGTACTTCCTGATGGACAACGAGATCTACGGCCTGACCAAGGGCCAGGCGGCGCCGACCACGGCGACGGGCGAAAAGACCAAGTCCACCCTCTGGGGCAACCCGGAGCCCTCGGTCGATCCGTGCGAGCTCGCCATCTCCTCCGGCGCGACATGGGTGGGACGCGGATTTTCGGGCGATCCCAAGACGCTTCTGGAGCTCATGACCGCGGCGCTCGAGCACCACGGCTTCGCGTTTCTGAACATCCTGTCGCCTTGCGTGACCTGGAAGGGCGAGAAGCAGTTCAAGGAGCTTCGCGGCAAGCTCCGGCGCCTCCCGGAAGGCTATGACCCTTCGAGCCGGATCGCCGCGCTCTCGTTTACCCGCGAGACGGACACCCTGACGACCGGGGTCCT
>JBDTRB010000233.1:0-2624 GCA_039931865.1 Acidobacteriota bacterium
ATCGGGCTGAACGACTCGGGCGGCGCCCGGATCCAGGAGGGCGTGGTGTCGCTCGCCGGATACTCGAAGGTTTTCCTGCGCAACACGCGCGCGTCCGGCGTGGTGCCCCAGATTTCCGCGATCCTGGGGCCGTGCGCCGGAGGGGCCGTCTACTCGCCGGCGATCACCGACTTCATCTTCATGACCGAGAAGACGTCGTATCTCTTCGTCACCGGGCCGGACGTCATCCGGACCGTCACCCACGAGGAGGTCACGAAGGAGGACCTCGGCGGCTCGCGGACGCACTCGGCCGTTTCCGGCGTGGCCCACTTCGTCCGCAAGAACGACGAGGCGGTGCTCGCCGGGATCCGGCAGCTCTTTTCTTACCTCCCCTCGAACAATCTGGACGACGCGCCGCGGACCGAGCCTCGGGATCCGCCGGGCAGCGCGGCCGAGCTCGACGGCTTCATCCCGGAGGAGCCGAACCGCCCCTACGACATGGCGGAGCTCGTGCGCCGGGTCGCGGACGCCGGCATGTTTCTGGAGGTCCAGAGCGCTTTCGCGCAGAACATCCTCTGCGGCTTCATCCGGCTCGCGGGGCGGTCCGTCGGTGTCGTCGCGAACCAGCCGATGCACCTCGCGGGAGTGCTCGACATCGATGCGTCCGTCAAGGCGGCGCGGTTCGTGCGCTTCTGCGACGCTTTCAACATCCCGCTGCTCGTCTTCGAAGACGTTCCGGGCTTTCTTCCGGGCACCCAGCAGGAGTACGGCGGCATCATCCGCCACGGCGCGAAGCTCCTCTATGCCTTCGCCGAGGCGACGGTCCCGAAAGTCTCCGTCGTCACGCGCAAGGCCTACGGCGGCGCCTACTGCGTCATGCTCTCGAAGGACATCGCCACCGATTTCAACTTCGCGTTCCCGACAGCCGAGATCGCCGTGATGGGCCCCGAGGGCGCCGTCAACGTCCTGTACCGCCGGGAGCTGCCGGCCGACGCTCCGCCGGAGAAGCGCGCGGAGAAGGTCGCCGAGTACGTCGACAACTTCGCCAACCCATACGTCGCCGCCAAGCGCGGATACGTCGATCAGATCATCGAGCCGTCCGAGACTCGGGAAAAGCTGATCCAGGCATTCGGTCTGCTGGAAGGCAAGCGCGTCGCCCTGCCGAAGAAGAAACACGGCAACATTCCGCTGTGAGCCGATGAACCGGGAATCGGGAATAGGGAATCGGGAATCGGTAGGCCCGAAGGCTCGGCCTTTCCATGAGCGACTTGACGTTTTTCAACTGTCGAGACGTCTCGTCATAGAGCTTTATCGCGATACGGCCCGGTTCCCCGCGTCAGAGCGGTTCGGGCTCACGTCTCAGATTCGTCGTGCGGCGCTGTCCGTTCCGGCGAACATCGCGGAGGGCGCTGCGCGGAGCTCCAAGAAAGAGTTTTCACAATTTCTATCGATCTCCCGGGGCTCTGCAAATGAACTGCATCTGCTTCTGGACGTAGCCTGCGAGACCGGTCATGTTCCCCCGGATCGATTTCAAGCTCACTCGGTCACGATCGGCCGAATCATCGCCATGACGAACGGGCTGCTGCGAAGGTCGCGGTCGACCGCCAAAGTGGGACCGTGAAGCGCCCGATTCCCGATTCCCGAGGATCGCGTATCGGGACTGTGATGGTTTCGATTCCCGATTCCCGATTCCCGATTCCCGACGCTCCATGAGACTCCTTGTGGCCAACCGCGGGGAAATCGCGCTGCGCATCTTTCGCGCGTGCCGGGATCTCGGGATCGAGACCGTGGCAGTGTTCTCCGACGCCGACCGTACCGCTCCTCATGTCGCGGCGGCGGATTACGCGGTTCGCCTGGGCCCGGCTCCCGCGGCGGAGAGCTATCTCTCCGTACCGGCGCTCCTGGCGGCCGCTCGAAAAACCGGAGCAGGGCTGATCCATCCCGGGTACGGGTTTCTGGCGGAGAACGCGGGGTTCGCGCGGGCCTGCGTCGAGGCGGGACTGATCTTCGTTGGGCCGACTCCCGAGGCGATCGACGCTATGGGGAGCAAGACCGAGAGCCGCGAACGGATGCGCGCGGCCGGCGTCCCGATCGTGCCGGGTATGACGACGCCGGCGAAGGACGCGTCCGAGATCGCCTTGTTCGGGAAGAGTGCCGGGTATCCCCTCCTGCTCAAGGCCTCGGCCGGAGGCGGGGGAAAGGGGATGCGGCGCGTCGAGAACGAATCGGAGACCGCGGCCGCCTTCGCGAGGGCCTCCTCCGAAGCGAAGCTCTATTTCGGCGACGGCGCCGTCTACGCGGAGAAATTGATCGAGCGGCCGCGCCACGTCGAGGTCCAGGTCGTGGGCGACTGCCAGGGCCGGATCGTCGCGGTCGGCGAGCGCGAGTGCAGTGTGCAGCGCAGGCACCAGAAGGTGATCGAGGAGTGCCCCTCGCCGGTTGTCGGGCCGGCCCTCCGGGCCCGGTTGAGCGAAGCGGCGGTTGCGGCGGCGCGCGCCGTCGGATACACCTCCTGCGGGACCGTGGAGTTTCTGCTCGCCTCGGACGGGTCCTTCTACTTTCTCGAGATGAACACCCGCCTCCAGGTGGAGCACCCCGTCACCGAGGAGGTCTGGGGCGTGGACCTCGCCGCCGAGATGATCCGC
>JBDTRB010000234.1:0-2576 GCA_039931865.1 Acidobacteriota bacterium
GACCATCCGTCCGTGACGATGTGATGAACCGTGAAATGCAGAATGTGCCGATCGGGCGCGAGCCGATAAAGGGCGGCCCGAAAAAGTGGACCGCGCTCGAGATCGAAGGGCCGCTCCGCGTCTTCCCTCGCCAGGGCCAGCGCGCGCGTCTCGGCGTCCTCCACTGGAACTCCCTCGACCGAGAGGCGTACCAGCGAAGAAGACGCGGACGACGAGACGACCTGCATCGGCTGTCCTGCAGGGCTCGGAAACGCTGTCCGCAGGCTCGCGTGTCTCGAAACGACGGCGGAGAGAGCGCGCTTCAGAAGATCGGGATCGAGGGGGCCTTCGACCCGGAACAATCGGGTGACGTTGTACCAGGAACTTCCCGGAACCAGCTGATCGAGAACCCAGAGGCGCCTCTGCGGGGACGAGAGCGGCGCGGGGCGGGACGGATCGGACCGGGCCGGGATCATGGGCGAATCGGTCGCCCGCGCGGCATCGCGGACCCTTTTTTCCAGCAACGCGCGCTGCGCAGCGGAAAGAACCGGGCGTCGGTCCGACAGTTCGTCAGCCATTGCCCTTCTCCCGTGCCTGGACTCCCGTTACCCGCTCCCCGATTTCTTCGTTCGCTTCCGAGGTTTGAAGCTCGGCGAGCAGAGAGCTCTCCACGACGAGGCTCAATGCGGCCACCGTCGGCGACTCGAAGAGCGCGCGCACGGGCAGGTCGATTCCGAATGCCTGTCCGATTCTCGAAACCGCCTGTGTCGCCTTCAGCGAGTGGCCGCCGAGCTCGAAGAAATTGTCCATGACGCCGATCGTCTCGATTTTGAGCACCGCCGACCAGGCGGACGCGACGACCTCCTCGATCGGGGTCCGCGGGAGAACGACGCTTCGCTCGCCGGAACGGGCCGAGAAATCCGGAGCGGGAAGGGCGGCGCGATCCAGTTTGCCGTTCGCCGTGAGTGGCAGAGCGTCGAGAAAGACGAAGGCGGACGGAACCATGGCGGCGGGGAGAATCGAAGTCAGGTTGGCCCGCAACTCCGCAGAGATCTCGCGATCCTTCCCCGCCGTGACCACGTAACCGCCGAGCGCAATTTCCCCCGACTCCGTTTTTCGGGCGACCACCGCACAGGCGCGGACTGCCGGGTGTCGCGACAGAACCGAGGCGACTTCCGCGGGTTCCACCCGGACGCCGCGGACTTTGACCTGATCGTCGAGGCGACCGAGAATCCCGAGCGAGCCGTCGAGGCGGTATCGACCGCGGTCGCCCGTCCGATACATCAGGTCTGCGGGATCCGCCCGAAAGGGATTCGGGACGAACCGGGCGCGCTGTTCCTCCGGTGAGTTCATGTAGCCGAGAGTCCGGAAGGGCGTTCGGATCACGATCTCGCCAACCTCACCGATCCCGCAGAGCCTGCCCGCCGCTCCGAGGACGAGAGCCTGCGTCTGCGGCAGCGCGGTGCCGACAGGCTGTATTCCCGCCGGCGGGGTGGGGGGCACGACGAAGAAGCACTTCGCCAGGGTTGTCTCCGTCGGTCCATAGAGATTGACGACTTGGGCCTTCCGTGAAAAGGCGTCGAACCATCGCTGCACCAGAGCATCCGTCAGCGGCTCGCCGGCGAACAGGACGAGTCGGAGACTGTTCGATCGCGCGTCCGGGGGCGGCGCGGCAAGCCACGATTGGGCTATCGCGGGAACCGTATGCAAGATCGTAATCTGTTGGGCTGCGAGCCAGGAGATCGTGCGCGGTGAGCCGACGTCTTCGTCGCCTGGAGGAAGATGCAGGCTCGCCCCACTCGTCAACGGAAGCAGGACATCCCGCAGCACCACGTCGAACGAAAGCCCAGTGAGCTGAGCGCAACGATCTCCGGGGCCGACGCCAAACGCCTCCCTCTCCCATTTCAAAAAGTGCGCGAGACCTCTGTGAGATCCGAGAACCGCCTTGGGAGACCCGCTCGTCCCCGATGTGAAAAAGACGTAAGCGGGGTCGCGGGGGGAAGGTTCAGGCAGGACGCGGGCGGCGGCGGCGGGGTGCGATCCGTCCTCGCTCACGACAATGGCAGGCTTTCCAAGATGCGCGGCCAGAGCCTCCGCGTCGAGATCTTTGGATCCGTCGCACACGAAGAGCGATGCGCGCGCTTCCATCATCATCAACTTCCGGCGGGTGAGGGGAAGCGCCGGGTCGAGCGTCAGGAGGACTCCGCGGCTTCGCAGAACCCCCAGGAGCGACGCGATCAATCCGAAGCTGCGCCGTCCGGAGACGGCCACGACCGTTCCGACGCCCATCCCGGCATCGAGAAGCGTCCGGACAATCCCGGCGGAGGCCCGAAGCAGCTCTGAATACGTCCAGCTCCTATCCCCGGCGACAACCGCGACCGACGTCGGGGAGCGTTCGGCCGCCGCCAGGAACGCGCCGGCAATGGTTCCCACCTCGGGCTCGTCAATCGAGTCTCCGGGGTCGGGCAGAACTTGACGCGCCTCGGGGGTCACGAGCTCGTAGGCGCTGATCCGTTCTCCGGGTCGTGATCCGATCTGGGAAAGGAGACCCGTGAATTGCTCCACCATCTCCTCCATCCGGCTGCGCGCGAAGATGT